>JAULVS010000203.1:0-8891 GCA_032110905.1 Chitinophagaceae bacterium
CCAGCAGTGTTGCACTCCTCAATGGCAGCAGGAACTTCGGGCCGAATTGGATCTTCGAAACCAATCAACCCCAAAAACCTAAACGAAAAAAGATCCTGCTTCTCTGGTAAAGATCCGGTGTCAATTCGAGCCTCACTCACACCAATCATTCGAAAGCCAGCTTGCGCCAAATCATTAACCACCCGTTGGTGTTTGTTTTTTTCTTTTTCATTTAAACCACAAAGTCTGAAAATTGCTTCGGGCGCTCCCTTTGCAGCCACCCGGTGTTCGTTCTTATTCTCTCCCCTTAGCACCCTGGACATTGCCAACAGCTGATCCGTTAATGGATACTCTTTAATAAGTGAATCCGGGTGCGGGCCAACCACCCCCCACTCCTGTTGGGTATCAAGTATAGCCCTTTCCATTGGATCAGCAGGAGACAGCGAAGAGGCCCCAACTGCTGTTTGTATTATTTGATCAAAAGAAACTGAACGAGCGCTGAAATTTTTTTTAAATAACAATCCGTTGCCGTTGTACACCACCGCAATCTGCATTTTATTTTGTGTGATGGTTCCTGTTTTATCTGTACACAATACAGAAGCCGCTCCAAGCGATTCAATAGCTCCGGGCATGCGGGTAAGAACATTGTTTTTAGTGAGCCGCCAAGCACCAATAGCCATAAACACAGATAAAACAACAGGAAATTCTTCGGGCAGTATTGCCATAGAGGAAGAAAGCCCAATTAAAAATGATTCAATTAATTTATTTGATTTTACATAAAACAAAATCACCACCAACACGCTAATTACAACCGAAGCCAAAAAAAATACACGAATAACACCGCGCATTTCTTTTTGCAGCGGAGATTCCACTGTTTCAATTGACGAAAGAGACAAACCAATTTTTCCAAACTGCGTGTGTATCCCCGTATAAACAACGCGTGCAATACCACGACCCCCCACCACCAATGAACCAAGAAACACATGACAATTTTTTGTAGTATCTTTTTTTACAGGAAAGGATTCCCCGGTGAGCATTGATTCGTCCACCATCAGCACCCCCCACTCAAGCAATTCGGCATCCGCGGGAACTCGCCCCCCCTCTTGAAGAATTATCAGGTCTCCAGGAACCAATTCTCTAGCCGGAATCATTTTTTCACCTTCTTGACGCAACACCAGCGCGCGCGGAGAAGACATTTGTTTTAAAAGCGCAAGAGCTCGACTTGTTTTTTTGTGTTGAAAAAAAGTGATGCCGATAATCAGGAAAACGGCCAATGATAACACTAGCCCTTCTATATAATCACCCAATACCATATACAATGAACCACACCCGATCAGCAACAAGAACATCGGCTCCTTGGATACCAATCTTACAATTCCCCAAAAACCCGTTTTTTCAGTAAGAGGGAGTTCGTTGTATCCCCATGCCTTCCGCAAATCAGCCACCTCTTTTTCCGACAATCCAACCATGCCAGAAAAATACACCTACATAATTTGAATGCCACTGACCAAAAACCTAACTTCCCCATAAATTTATCAGCATGAACAAGGGCTTACTGGTTTTGGCGCTTTACTTTTTATTTCTAATCCCGGGGGCTGTTAGGGGGCAAGAATTCAAACCCAACCTAACACAGGGGGTTATGAAATATCAAGCTTTGCGCGACACCGAAATTGATCCAAATGCTGCGTTGCGTGAGCAAGGGTTGAAGGATTGGAAACAAAAGCGCGACACCATTTTGGTTAAGGCCAAAAAACTATTGGACCAAAAAGATTATACCGGTGTAAACCAACTACTCTTTCCTTATGATTATTTAGAGCCTGAAGACGCAACCTTTTACGACTATTTGGGCAAGAGTTATTATTATGCGGGGCTATTCCAGCCGGCGCTAGATTGTTTCAAACTCTCCTACGAGCAAAAGAAAAACAGCGAACTCCTGTTTTTCATTGGACACTCCTATGAAAAAACGGGCAATGAAAAAGAGGCGCTCAAAACATATAAGAAGGGCGCCAAAGAAGGAGTGGCCGCTTGCCAAGCCAAATTAGCTGAGTAAACTAGGGGTTGTTGTGGCTCCCGTCACAATACGGCGGGTTCTTTGTTTTTTTGCACTGACACAACCACACCTCTTTAGTTTCTTCAGCCGTAAAACGCTGACTCGCAAAAGGATTTCCTTCTATTTTTTTATGACGGCCGTCACAGAACGGCTGTTTTTCGCTAAGACCACAAGTGCACCAGGCGTAGGTTTTACCCGCTTCGATGGTTACACAACAAGGTTGGTTGGCGGCAGCTTTAGGGAAGCCAGCGTTGGGTATCATTTCTTCCATGGTTGAAAATCTTTTTTAAGTTGAATAGTTTGGAAAAGGATTTCTTTATATCCATTCCTTTCATACAACACCCCCAGCGTTTTTTTGTTTACTAAAACTAGGTCACTATAGGCGGTGTGGTCTTTTTTCTTATCGGGATCATGATCTATCAATAGCGAGTATTTCCAGGTAACCCCTTCGTCCAAACTAACGCGAACCATCAGGCTATCTCTTCGGTTGGCCGTTGCCGAATTTGAAAAAGCAAGCACAGCAAGATTGTCTTTCCACCCAATATTCAAAACACTACCCTGACAGACAGGATCAATCAACGTGCTATCAAAAAAAGAAGACGCCCATCTATTACCACCATCTTCGCTTACAGAAACAATGCGCATTCTTTTATCTCCCCGTTGATTACGGCTGTTCATCATCAAACGACCATCCGATAACTCCGCAGCAGTGGATTCGTTTCCCCCAGGAAAACCAACCGATTTGCTCAATGAAAAAGTTTTTCCATGATCATCAGAATAAAATCCATGTGCCCTGTAATCTTCAAAGTTGCCCTTTGGCGCCCCCTCTGAGTGGTTGGCAGCTACATAAATTCGTCCTTTATATTTTCCTCTTTCTAGTTGCAGCGCGTGTCCGGGCGTATTTGCATACGATCTCCAATCCTCAGCTTTCCCATGCCGATGTGTTTCTGCTGAAATATCAACCGGAGCACCCCAGGTTTTTCCATTATCTGTAGAAGTAACAAATACAACCTTCCGTTCGCCCTTACCTTTTCTTACCTCAGCCTCATGATTGTTGCCTGTGTTATAAAATAAAAAGATTCGACCTTCGGGGTGTTCCGGGTCCAGCAGGTCTACCACAGGTGCCGGATTGCCAGCCTGTAATGAATCTGCGTCCACTACCACCCGAATAGCTGACCAACTATTTCCCCCATCAACACTACGCTTCATCACAATATCAATATTACCAAAGTCGCCCGAGTTGTTGACGCGTCCCTCACAAAAAGCAAGCAGATCTCCATTGGGAGCTTTTATGATGGCGGGAATGCGAAAGGATGCATAATTATTGCTCCCCGAAGTAAACACAGCCGACTGGGCCCACAACACGGCGGTGTTAAAACCAAACAGAAAAAACAGAACGGTTGCTTTTGTTAATAACTGCATAGTAGTAAAACAAATAAAAGGGCGGAGAATTTGAGTAATTGTGTCAAATTTGTTCTGCTTGAAGGTATCAAAACAACATTTCATATGAAAAACACAGTTTTTTATTTATCAGCACTGCTATTGCTTGTAGCCTGTAAACAAACGAACATGGAAAAAACGCCTTATGCTTGGCCGTCTAATATTAGCACGCCAAAGGCAGCCGAAAAATTGCGCACGTTTGTGCAACACGGCGATACAATTACTGACGAGTATTATTGGCTAAACGACTTTTTTAAAAAAGGCCCAGACAGCACTGCCGTTGTTGAATACTTGCAAGCAGAGAATGCATATCTCGATACCATGATGAGTGGCACCAAGGAGTTTCAGAAAAATTTATTTGCAGAAATGCGCGGCCGCATTCAGGAAAAAGATGAATCAGAGCCCGTAATTGAGAATGGCTACACGTATTATTCAAAAACAGAAGAGGGGAAACAATATTATAAATATTATAGAAAGGCGTTGACGGCGGGAGCCACCGAAGAGTTGCTGTTAGATGTTGACCAACTCGCTACAGGAAAAAATTATTATGCTATATCTGGTCCCAGTATCAGCCCCGATAATCAGTGGATGGTTTATGGAGTTGATGAGGTTTCGCGCCGACAATACACGCTCTTTTTTAAAAATCTGAAAACGGGAGAAATTCTTTCGGAAGCTATTGCTGGTACTAGTGGCAATGCGGTTTGGTCTGCGAATAGTAAAACTATTTTTTATGCAGCAAATAATCCCGTAACGCTTTTGTCCGAAAAAATCAGAAGACACCAGCTGGGTACCGCAGCTGCGGCGGATGTAACCGTTTATGAAGAAAAAGACCCTACCAATTATATTGGAGTAGGAAAGACGCGCTCTGGACAATATATTATGATCTATTCGGCGGCTACTCTTTCTTCAGAGGTGCTCATATTACCCGCTAACCAGCCCGGTGGCACATTTCAGGTGTTTCAGCCCCGTATGAAAGAAGTGCTCTATAGCGTTGATCATTGGGAGGATCGCTTTTTGATTGTAACCAACCTGGAAGCAAAAAACTTTCGATTAATGAGCTGTCCGCTGAATCAAACACAGCAAGCTGCTTGGAAGGAAGTTGTGCCCAATAGAACCGATGTATTATTGGAAGGTGTAGAACCTTTTAAAAACTTTTGGATTCTTACGGAACGAAAAGAAGGATTGGTTCAGTTGCGTGTGCGTGAGTTCCCTGGTGAGAAAGAACACTATTTGGATTTTGGTGAGCCTGCCTATGATGCTTTTGTAGGGAAAAACCCCGAATACCTTTCCAAGCAGTTTCGCTATCGTTATTCTTCTATGACTACTCCTCTTTCTACTTATGATTATACAATTACATCCAAACAACGAAACCTCATTAAAGAACAACCCGTTCTAGGAGGATTCAAGAGAACGGACTATGTTACGGAGCGTCGATTTGTAACGGCGCGAGATGGTGCACGAGTTCCTTTGTCCATTGTTTATAAGAAGGGAACTGCGCTCGATGGAACAGCCCCCTTGCTGCTTTATGGATACGGATCTTATGGCGCTAGTATGGATGCTAGTTTTTCAACAAGTCGCCTCTCCTTATTAAATCGTGGTTTTGTGTATGCTATTGCTCACATCCGCGGCGGACAAGAAATGGGCAGAACCTGGTATGAAGATGGAAAGTTGTTGAAAAAGAAAAACACCTTCAATGATTTTATTGATTGTGGAAAGTATTTGATCGAAGAAAAATTTACCAGCAACGGTCACCTCTATGCAATGGGAGGAAGTGCTGGTGGATTATTGATGGGGGCTGTTGTTACCATGGAGCCCACATTATGGAACGGGGTTATTGCACAAGTTCCTTTTGTTGATGTTATCACCACTATGTCCGATCCTACCATTCCATTAACCACTAATGAATATGACGAGTGGGGCAATCCGTCTAATAAGGACTCCTATTTTTATATGAAGTCTTATTCTCCCTATGATAATGTAACCCCAAAAGAATATCCGAATCTGTTGGTCACGACCGGCTTGCATGATAGCCAGGTACAATATTTTGAACCCGCTAAATGGGTTGCGCGTATGCGTAAACTCAAAACTGATAAAAACGTATTGCTTTTAAAAACAAATATGGAAGCGGGTCATGGTGGCGCCTCTGGACGATTTGATTATTTAAAAGATGTGGCGCTTCAATATGCTTTTCTGTTTGCACTAGAAGGAATCAATAAATAAGTATGAAAATAACTTTTCTTTCGTTCGTCCTATTCATTTCTTTTTTTGCTACCGCTCAACAACTTTCACCGGTAGAAAAAAAATTAGTTCAGACGGTTGAACAGCAAATGGATCAAACGCTTCAGCTCCTTCGCCAATCTGTTGATATCAATAGTGGCACCTATAATATTGCAGGAGTTCGCGCTGTGGGAGAGTTGTATGCAAAAGAACTGAGAGCGCTTGGTTTTACGGTAGAGTGGATTTTGTTGCCAGATTCTTTAAAAAGAGCCGGCCACCTGGTAGCGTACCGAAAGGGAATAAAAGGAAAGAAACTTTTTTTGATTGGACACCTTGATACCGTGTTTGAGCCCGATATGCCAACCAATCCTTTTACACTATTAAATGATAGTACCGCAACGGGTCAAGGTGTAAACGATATGAAAGGGGGCGATGTAGCTATTATTGCTGCATTAAAAGCTATGTATCAACTTGGTTTACTGGATCAAACTACTATCACTGTATATATGACAGGAGATGAGGAAAGCGCAGGGCGTCCGAGAGAAGTATCCAGGGGCGATTTTATTACTCGTGCTCAACAACATGACATAGCGTTGGCTTTTGAAACTGCAAGTGGATTGAACACGGTTGCCACAGCCAGAAGGGGTGCTAGTGGTTGGAAGCTGGAAGTTGAAGGAAAGCAAGGCCACTCCTCGGGTGTATTTGGAAATGCAGGCTATGGATCTATTTACGAAGCAGCGCGAATTATCAATTCGTTCAGAGAGCGATTGAGTAAAGAACAGTATCTCACATTTAATCCGGGTTTGATTGTAGGGGGTTCTGAGGTTTCTTATAATGATGAAGCACAACAGGGTCAAGTAGCGGGAAAGACAAATATTATATCTCCTCGTACGTATGCCAATGGTGATCTTCGTTTTTTGAGTGAAGAACAAAAAGAAAACGCAAGAAGCGTGATGCGAGAAATTGTGGGGCAGTCTTTACCAGGCACTAAAGCTTCTATTCTTTTTTCAGATGGCATTCCCTCCATGCCTCCTACCGAAGGAAATACAAAATTGGCTGCGCAATTAAGTGAAGTAAGTGAAGTGCTTGGTTTTGGAAAAGTTTCTCCGGGTAATCCAGGCAGCCGGGGAGCGGGTGATATTTCCTATGTAGCAAAATATCTTGATTGTCTGGATGGTTTGGGCGCCAGCGGACGTGGCGCACATGCACCCGGAGAAACCATCAACCTAAAAGAATATCCAAAGCTGATACAACGAACAGCCGTGTTTTTGTATCGGTTAACGCGTTAGGAAATTTCTTCAGGTACCAATTGGACAGAGCGGATAGACTTTTCTAATACAGCTTGTTCAATGCTGTGATTTTTTAATTGCCCCTTGCAATAATCTTCGTAAGCACTCATATCAAAATGACCGTGCCCGCACAGATTAAATACAATCACACGTTCCTCTCCATTTTCTTTTGCCTCATTTGCCTCACGGATTGCTTGTGCAATAGCATGTGTCGCTTCGGGTGCCGGTAAGATTCCTTCTGTTTTTGCAAATAATAGTCCTGCTTCAAAACACTCTAATTGTTGAAGCGCCACCGCTTCTATTTTTTTCATATTTAATAAGTGACTACAAAGCGCACTTGCACCATGATAGCGTAGTCCTCCTGCGTGTAAACCGGGCGGCATAAAATCATGACCCAAACTATACATAGGTAGTAGTGGAGTAAAACCTGCACTGTCTCCAAAATCATAACCAAATACGCCACGTGTTAATTTTGGACAAGAGGCGGGTTCAACAGCAACCGCCCGAACGGTTTTGCCTCCTCTCAACATCTCTCCCACAAAAGGAAATGCTAAGCCTGCAAAATTTGAACCACCACCAAGCGGAGCAATTACCACATCAGGATAATCATTGGCTAATTCAAATTGTTTGAGTGTTTCTTGCCCAATAATTGTTTGGTGTAATAACACGTGATTCAGTACACTTCCCAGGGCATAGTGTGTTTTACTATCTTGAATTGCTACTTCAACCGCTTCACTAATGGCAATTCCAAGTGACCCCAATGAACTTGGTTCTTTTTCTAGTTGAGCTCTTCCTGTTGCGGTGATTGAACTGGGTGATGGATGCACCGTTGCGCCATAAGTTTCCATGATTACTTTACGATAGGGCTTTTGATCATAGCTCCCTCTCACCATAAACACTTCGCATTCCAAATCAAACTGTGCACAGGCAAAGCTCAAAGCGGTCCCCCATTGTCCGGCACCCGTTTCTGTTACTATTTTTTTAATTCCTTCTTGTTTGTTGTAATAAGCCTGTGCAAGAGCTGTGTTGGTTTTGTGTGAACCACTGGGACTGCCACCTTCGTACTTAAAATAAATACGCGCGGGCGTTTTAAGTTGTTTTTCCAAACGTGTAGCACGAACAAGCGGACTAGGACGATACAAATTATAAAGAGAACGAACCTCATCCGGAATTTCTACATAGCGGTCTTTGCTGACTTCCTGTTTGATTAATTCCATGGGGAACAAGGGTGCTAAATCCTCGGGCCCAACTGGTTTTTTTGTTTGTGGATGAAGTGGCGGTAATAAGGGTTCGGTAATGTCTGCGCTAATATTATAATAATGGCGAGGTGTTTGATCCTCCGTTAAAAAGTATTTCATGATTAGTAGTTAAATAATTAAAAATTAAATTTAGTCTTCGGGGGTTCTAAAAAGAAGAGAGGCCTGCCCCTTGTGAAGACAGACCTCTCTAAAAAAGATGATATGGCGATTAACGCCAGCTACCACAGCTTCCTAGGCCTGCCGATTTAGCACGCCAACGCCAAGCAAAAAATGTGGTATTATTTGAAAGCACTTCTCTTATTCTTTTTAAATAATGAGTACGAATATAGGATAGGAAACAAATTAAACAAAATTGCGATTAACGGGAATATCTAAAAAAGGGTCTTATCGCTCTACAAAAGGACAACTATAGTTTACTACCCGGGGTTCTTATTTTGTTTGCACTTGTCACTACAATATAAAACCTCCCCCCAATCCTTTTCCCATTTTTTTCGCCATGTAAATGGCCGGTTGCAAGTCTTGCAAACCTTGCTGGGCAGGTTTTCTTTTTTAACGGTCTTATTTTTTGCGTTCCGCATGACCCTTAGAACAAATTCGGGACAATTTTGTTTTTGAGGTATGGCAACGGCAGAAACCATAAAGAGTGTTCTATCCAAT
>JAULVS010000204.1:0-3721 GCA_032110905.1 Chitinophagaceae bacterium
CGACCCGCTTCATTTTACACCCACATCTTTGCACGATTTTTCACAGTCAACCTACCTTCACCTAACCACCCATCAGGTGCATCACCCACCGCTGTTTGCCGCTATCTTCCCCAATATGCAAAGCCAGAACTGGCTTTACTATTACCATACAACAGAGGGAGCGATCAAAAGTTTCGGGGGTGTTGTGCGCCGCGCTGCTTATTTATCAGACAGCCAACCTGCAGCAGAAGTGTTTCATACATATTACAATGAATTGCAAACTTGTTACAATGCGTTTTTCCCGGATTTATACGAATTTGTGAAGAAGAGTCCGTTAGTCCGTTAGTCGGTGAGTCCGGCACTTCAAAGAGGGTTGTATTTCTATAACAGAAGCGCGTCATGTTGAGCGACTGCGAAACATCTCGAGAATGGCAATACCATGTAAGCGGTTTTTTAAAAGCCATTTCTTATTTATAATTGGCTTCAGGGTGCAAATTTCCAGCTTCGAGATCCTTCGCTTCCGCTCAGGATGACGGCGAGAGACAACCTGAATCCCACAACTAATAACTTCCCGCCACTCATCACAACCCACTTGCATCCCTCCCAACAATTCCTTACTTTAAATGTTGATAATTAATACTAACTGCACAATCGCTTTTTTATTTAATGAATCACTTTATTATGCAAAAGATTCTAGTTCTGATTTTACTCCTGACAACATCAATCATTCAGGCGCAGGTTACTTTTCCTATTAATGATGTGGCCGATAACCGCAGCGGCTCCTACGCATTCACCAATGCCACCATCATTACCTCTCCTGGAACTGTTATTAAAAGCGGCACTCTCTTGATTCGTCAAGGGAAAATAGCAGCTGTTGGCAATAACATTTCTATCCCCGCTGATGCTGTAATAGTTGATTGTTCCGGCAAATACATCTATCCTTCCTTCATCGATATCTATACCGATTATGGCATGCCACCTCCTCCTAAAGGAGGACCCGCTCGTAATATATATGGAGGCCCATCTCAGCTTTTATCAAACCAAAAAGGACCTTTCGGTTGGAACCAGGCCATTCGTACTGATATCGATGCTGCTTCAGTATTTGGTGTCGATACAGCCAGATCAAAAAACTGGAGAGACCTTGGATTCGGTGCTGCTCTTTCCCATCATCCTGATGGCATCGCTAGAGGTACAGGTGCCGTTGTCAGCTTTGGCATCGACCAGGAAAATATCGTGATATTGAAAGAAATAGCAAGTGCACATTATTCTTTTAATAAAGGAACTTCTCCTCAATCTTACCCTTCTTCAATGATGGGAAGCATTGCTCTCTTGCGTCAATCGTATCTGGATGCAACATGGTATAAAAACAATCCTGCTGCTGAAGGCGTCAATCTCACGCTGAAAAGATGGAACGAATCACAAGTATTGCCGCAGATATTTGAAGCCAACGACAAATGGAATGCATTGCGCGCCGATCGTATTGGCGATGAGTTTGGTGTGCAGTATATTCTCAAAGCCGGCGGCAATGAATATCAGCGGATGGAAGAAATGCGTGCAACAGGTGCAAGCTTTATTCTTCCACTTCAGTTTCCTGCTGCCATGGAAGTCGATGATGCACATGATGCGCGTTTTGTAGCTCTTCAAGATCTTAAACACTGGGAGCTTGCTCCTTCCAATCCTGCGCAGTTTGAAAAAGCCGGCATTCCTTTCTCTTTGACGGTTGCTGATCTCCGTGATCCGAAACAATTCTGGCCCAATCTTCGCAAAGCCATCCAGTATGGTCTTACTGAAGACAAAGCACTTGAGGCATTGACCACATCTCCTGCAAAAATGATTGGTATGAGCGATCTGTTGGGTACACTTGTTACAGGAAAAATCGCCAACTTTATCATCACCGGCGGACCGGTCTTCCAGGATAAAACAGTCATTCTTCAAAACTGGATACAGGGCGTTCGTTATGATGTGAGAAATGAAAACTGGTCAGACGCTGCCGGCAAGTACTTGCTCACACTTCAATATCCTCAATCAAAAAAATCCTTCTCTCTCGATGTGCTGGGCAATAACAACGCACAGATTCTAGCAGGAGACACAATCAAAACCAAATTCAGTTTCGACGGCAAGCAGGTACAACTTGCTTTCCCTCCTGTTAAAGGAAGTAAATCAGTTTATCGCTTAAGCGGTATCGCATCCGGTAAAGAATGGAGTGGTGTGGGAGAGGATTCAGTGGGTACACGTTTTATATGGACAGCAGTTATGGAAAAACCTGCTCTCGTAAAAACAGACAGCACCAAAAAAAGACCCGTTAATTTAACATCAACCATCACCTATCCATTTAACGGTTATGGCTTTACGTCAATGCCCAAAGCAACGACTTTACTAATCAAAAACGTAACGGTATGGACCAATGAGAAAGAGGGCATATTGAAAGAAACGGATGTATTACTTCGCAACGGAAAAATTGCAGCGATCGGAAAAAATCTTTCTGCATCAGATGCCACTATGATAGACGGAACCGGTAAACATCTTACAGCCGGGCTCATTGATGAACACTCTCATATTGCTGCGGCCTCCATCAATGAAGGCGGACAAAGTGTTACTTCTGAAGTGCGCATTACCGATAACCTCAATCCGGATGATATCAATATTTATCGTCAGCTGAGTGGTGGAGTGACTACTTCTCATATATTACACGGTTCTGCCAATACCATTGGCGGACAAACACAGCTCATTAAACTTCGCTGGGGTGCAAATGCAGAAGAACTAAAATTCGTGGGATGGCCCGGCTTCATCAAATTCGCGCTTGGAGAAAATGTAAAACGTTCTTCTGCCACTCAAAACAACCGCTTCCCGGATACGCGCATGGGGGTGAGTCAGGTATTGATTGATGCATTCACACGTGCACGTGCATACGAAGCTGAGTGGAAAAATTATGAAACACTGCGCAAGAAAAATCCGAAACAGGTTGCGCCACGCAGAGACCTAGAACTCGATGCCCTCGTTGAAATTCTGAACAAAGAACGATTTATTACCTGTCACAGTTATGTACAAAGTGAAATCACCGACATGATGCGCGTTGCAGAAAGATTCGGTTTCACATTAAACACCTTCACGCACATTCTGGAAGGATACAAAGTAGCAGATAAAATGAAAGCACATGGTGCAAATGTTTCTACCTTTTCCGACTGGTGGAATTACAAAATGGAAGTAGTGGATGCTATTCCGTTTAATGCCGCACTGATGCACAATGTGGGATTGAATGTTGCGATTAATTCGGATGATGCAGAAATGGCACGACGTCTCAATCACGAAGCAGCGAAAGCGGTGAAATATGGAGGCGTGTCGGAAGAAGACGCACTGAAGATGGTGACATTGAATCCGGCAATCATGTTGCATGTTGATGACAAAGTAGGAAGCATCAAAGTGGGGAAAGATGCCGATGTGGTTTTATGGAGTGATCATCCATTGAGCATCTATGCAAAAGCAATGTATACGATTGTTGACGGAATCGCTTATTATGATAGAGCAAAAGACGAGCAGATGCGCGTTGCTATTGCTGCAGAAAGAACCAGGCTGATAGGGAAGATGACATCAGAGAAAATGTCTGGAGCGCCAACCGTTCCTTATGCACCAACCATGCAACTCATGCACCATTGCAGTGATCATCAGCATCGTCACGGTTTATTTGTGATAGAAGGGGAATAAAATTAATAAGTTAAAAGTTTAAACTTAAAACTTAAAAGTT
>JAULVS010000205.1:0-4620 GCA_032110905.1 Chitinophagaceae bacterium
TATCGCAAAGAGTTGACAGAAGCAGGATTTGAACAGATGATGACACCTGAAGAAGTGCAGAAAGTCATCTCCGGAAATCCCGGTAAAGTAATTCTTGTTGTGTTGAACAGTGTTTGCGGATGCAGCGCAAGAGTCAGCAGACCAGGGGCATTGCTCAGCTTCTTCAATCATGCAGTGCCTGATATTAAAGCAACCCTCTTTGCCGGAATGGAAAAAGAGGCTGTTGGCTATTTCCGCGCTACTTATTTATCTGAAGTAACGCCATCTTCTCCTAATATACTTGTACTGAAAGACGGTCAGGTTCTTTTGCATCTCCAACGTCATCAGATTGAAACAAGTGATGCAGGTACTATTGCAGATGCGCTGATCAATGTGTACAATGAACATTGTATTGCAAAATCAACAGAAGCCGATCGTGAGACTATGCGTGTTTATTTTCAAAACGTATACGGGGTAGATCCATTGTCAACTTAACAATCATAAAATATGAAGATTACTGCCAATGAAGAATATGGAATGCGCATCCTCATCAGAATTGCTTCTGCTGATGCGTTTTCCGGTTTAAGCATTCCTCAGTTGAGTGAAGCGGAGGGGTTGTCTGAGCCTCATGTTGCAAAAATTTGCCGTACACTTCGTATGAGTGGATTTTTGAAAAGTACACCCGGAAATAAAGGAGGATATGTATTGAGCAGATGTGCTTCTGAAATCATTGTCAATGACGTAATGAAAGCACTTGGTGGAAATGTATATGACCCTAAGTTTTGTGATTCACATGCGGGGCTGGGACGTTTATGTACCAATTCCGTTGATTGCAGCACGCGTTCTTTGTGGAAAATGATTCAATATACACTTGATCAGTTACTCGATAAATTAACCCTGCAGGATTTGATGGTAAGGGAGAAAGAAGTGGAGTTGAAAATTGATGAAATACTGAGAAGGAATATGGAGAAATTGACGAGTTGATTGATACTTATTACTCTTCACAGGTCACAATCGTTCCGTAATCGATAAATAATTCTTCCCCTTCTTCTATCTCCCTGTTTGTTTCAAAATATTCTCCGTCATTAATAGAAATGATGTTCGGTTCTTCAGAGTGGTTGAGGTAAACTGATACATCCATCACTTTAAATCCGTATTCCGGAATCCAGTAATGTGTTTCGTCAAATAAACAATAAGTTTCTACAAGCTTACGGCTATGCTCGGGCAAAGCATCAATCTCAGATCTTTCAATGGGAATAAATTCACCCAGTCCTTCTGAAAACATCTCCCTGCAGCCCTTAGGAATTTTTCTCAATGCAAATACACCATTGCCATGTATGGAGGAAGGACGAATCGTCACCCAAGTATGGTAGCGGAGTTCTTTTAATAATTGTTCTTTGCGTGAAGGCATAATTTTAGTTACGAGTTATGGGCGAAGTCCGACTGCGAAAATACAAGTAAAAGAGTCCATAAGTCCGTGAGTCGATTAGATAATGGTCTTTCGGACTTCAAGTCTTTCGGTCATTTTATTTTTGGGCGCAGAGAAATGAGATCGCAGAGGATAACGCAGAGGATAAGTTTACATTTACACCTTAACGTCTCAACATCTCACCGACTTATGGACTAACGGACTCCCCGTCTATCTGTCTCACCGTCTCACCGACTTATGGACTCACGGACTTTTTTCACAACCTCCACTCCACAACCTTATTCACCAAATCTTCTTTATACGGCACTGATACCTTGATGTAATTATCCGTGTATCCTTCTATCATATCATTCTTCTTATTTCCTTCAAACAATACAGGGCGAACTTGACCGCTGAACTGATTGCTGAAATACTGCATCTTCATATAGGAAAGATTTCGCAGCGATTTATTTCGTTCGTTTCGAACAGAAACAGGAACTATCGGTTTGATTGTCAGTGCATAGGTCTGATCGCGTTCTGAGTAAGTGAACACATGCAGATAAGAAATATCCAATCCGTGTAAATAATCAAATGTTTCTTTGAAGTCCTCATCCGTTTCTCCGGGAAAGCCAACAATCACATCAACTCCGATACAACAACCGGGCATTAGCTCTTTGATTTTCCGGACACGCTCCGTATAAAGCTCACGTTTATACCTGCGGCGCATCAATCCCAAAATTTTATCACTGCCACTCTGTAGCGGAATGTGAAAGTGGGGCATAAATTTTTTACTTCCTGCTACAAACTCAATGATCTCATCGGTGAGCAGATTCGGTTCTATCGAAGAGATGCGATATCGTTCAATGCCTTCTATTTTATCAAGCTCCTGTATTAAACCATAGAAGTTTTCTTCTCTTTGAAAAATAGAAGAAGAACCATTGCCGTCAGGTCCTTTTCCAAAATCACCCAGGTTGACACCCGTCAGTACAATTTCCTTGCTGCCTCGGCTTGCAATTTCTTTTGCTTGCTGAACTACATTTTGAATGTTATCACTTCTGCTTTTTCCTCTTGCCATCGGAATAGTACAGAATGAACAGGTATAATCGCATCCATCCTGCACTTTCAAAAAAGTTCGAGTACGATCATTAATAGAATAAGAAGTATGAAAGCCTGTGACCGCTTCGATATCACAACTGCTGATCTTGGTGCTGTCGCCTTTGGTGAGTTCTTTTAAATGAGAGGCGATATTAAATTTTTCTCCGGCACCTAATACCAAATCTACTCCGGGTATTTCAGCAATTTCTTTGGGTTTTAATTGTGCATAGCATCCTGTAATCACCACCATACTTTCCGGAGCACGACGCTGAATACGTCGCACCAGCTGACGGCATTCTTTGTCGGCATTCTCTGTAACAGAGCACGTATTAATCACATACACATCTGCCTCATCCTCAAATTCTTTTTTGACAAAACCTTCCTTCTCCATCAGGCGACTGAGGGTGGATGTCTCCGAAAAGTTGAGTTTACATCCCAGCGTGTGAAAAGCGACTGAACGGACTTTTGTCATTGGGTGCAAAGATAAAGAATCAGTTGGCAGTTGTCAGTTAGCTGTTCTCAGTTTCAGTTAGCTGGTACACAGTTAGTGATTACGATTCGGTGCAGAGAAATAAGAAAATAAGGTAAACGGAGAGGAATTCTTTGCGATAATCTCTGTGTTCTTCTTTCTCTGCGTCAAATATTGAAGTGCCAAAGAACTTATTGACTTATGGTTTAACAAAAAAGGTGCTCCAAATGGAACACCTTTCTGAATTAAAACTTTATTGATTACAATGTTTTCAAAACATCATTCATGTTGCGAACTGCATCTGCACTTTTATTGAATGCTGCTTGTTCTTCAGCATTTAATTCGAAGTCGAGGATTTTCTCCCATCCGTTGCGTCCGATGATAACCGGTACACCCAGACAGATATCTTTTTGTCCGTATTCGCCTTCCAGTGATACGCAACAAGTAACCAGTTTCTTTTCATCGCGAACGATGGCTTCCACCATTGCAGCACCCGCAGCACCCGGAGCATACCAGGCACTGGTTCCAATGAGGGCAGTGAGTGTTGCACCACCCACCATGGTGTCTTTTACAATTTTTTCCTGTTGCTCTGCACTCAGGAATTTAGAGACAGGAACGCTGTTCCATGTTGCATGACGAATCAGGGGAATCATCGTCGTATCTCCATGTCCGCCTACCACAACTGCGTTGAGGTCTGCAGGTGAACAACCAAGGTGTTGGCTTAATTGATATTTAAAACGGCTGCTGTCAAGCGCGCCTCCCATACCGATGATTCTGTTTTTCGACAAACCAGTAGATGTCAATGCCAGATAGGTCATTGTATCCATTGGGTTACTGATGATGATCAAAATGGCATTAGGAGAATATTTCAATACATTTTCGCAAACGCTCTTCACGATACCGGCGTTTACGCCAATCAGTTCTTCGCGGGTCATACCGGGTTTTCTAGGTAAGCCGGAGGTGATCACCACCACATCGCTATTGGCTGTTTTGCTATAGTCATTGGTGCTTCCGGTGATGCGTGTATCAAAACCGAGAAGTGCTGCCGTTTGCATCATATCCTGGGCTTTCCCTTCGGCAATACCTTCTTTAATGTCAAGCAATACAAGTTCAGAACACAATTCTTTGCGGGCGATATTATCGGCACAAGTAGCACCAACGGCACCGGCACCAATCACAGTTACTTTCATGGAACAAACAAATTTTTGGAGTGAGTAAATTTTGAGTGCTGCAAAGGTAAAGGGACAGCTTTGTCTGAACAAAAGGCAATTTATAAAGCGAACTTAAAATTGATTTCAACATTGGCTGTTGATGATTTTATTATTTCCTGTACTTTTTCCGGGGATGTTTCTTTGTGTGATGGCTGGAGACAACTAAAATTTCTTTACTCTTTTCACTGGCTTTATACACAATCAAATAAGGAAATTTGGAGATTTTTGCCTCACGGAAAATGATGCTGCTCTTTTTGCCAAATGCATTGGGATTTTGTGAAATCTCATTCATCTTTAACCCGACTGCCTCAATGAATCGATTGCCTAGTTTCTTCTGCTGTTTTTCATACCATTCAACAGCTTCTGTATATTCCTTTTCTACCAATGGGTGAAAAGAAACTATATATTTCATCAGTGTAGCAATTGTTGTTTTTCAGTGGTTAATGGAATGTGTTAAA
>JAULVS010000206.1:0-5139 GCA_032110905.1 Chitinophagaceae bacterium
TTTGTTGCGCGTATCCTGCAGCTTTTGATTCGATTGCTGCATCTGCTCCAGTCGCTGTTGCCATTTAGATTTCGTCACCGGCTTCTTTTTGTTCTCCTGCATTTTGGCATGAATCTTCGCTTCGTTTATGATAAATTTCTGAATCACCAATTGCAACAGAAGAGTAACCAGATTTGATACCGTGTAATACCAGGTGAGACCAGAAGGAAGACTATTAAAAATAAACAGAAGAATTACCGGGAAAATATAAATCATGTATTTAAACACCGGATTGTCCTGCTGCGGTGTCATCTGGGTATTATAAAGGGAAATCAGAAAGCTCGTAATAGTAGCAGTAATTGTAAATAAACTCACATGATCGCCATACGCGGGTATGGAAAAAGGAAGGTTTACAATGCTGTCGTAGGCAGAAAGATCCAGCGACCATAAAAAGCCTTCTCCCCTAAGCGTCAGACTGGAATTAAAGAAACTATACAAGGCGAAGAAGATTGGGATTTGCAACAAAGCAGGAATACATCCGCCTAAAGGATTTACTCCTGCCTGACGAAACAGTTTCATCTGCTCCATACTCATTGCCTGTTGATCTTCTCCGTGCTTCTTTTTTAATTCATCAATTTCAGGGCGAAGCGCTTTCATTTTTGCACCACTTAAATAACTCGAATATGTCAATGGTGAAATAATAAGACGAATGAAGAATGTAAGCAACAAAATCACAATACCCAGGCTGGTAATATACTTGTGGAAGAATTCAAATACCGGCATCACCACAAAGCGATTAATGTATTTTACAAAAGCGAAAATGCCGTATCCGAGCTGAACATGATTTTCCAGATGAAGGCCATATTTTTTCAATCCCTGGTAATCATTCGGGCCATAATAAAGTTGCAAAGGCACAGTCGCAGAAGATGCGCCTGCCAAATCAAAACGCAATAAATTTTTAGCAGTAAGTACTTGTTGCAAAGAATCCGCATCGGTACCAGGTACAGACCAGTCGGCCTGTGCATAGGAAAAATTATTTGGTGCAATTGCAGTTGTATTAAAAAACTGTTGCTTTAATCCTATCCACTTAGTCTTATTGCCGAATTTACGCTCATCGCCCGTACCGGCAGCATCAAAATCATAACCTTCGTCTTCGTAAAAGCCAATATTACTCTGCCCTTTTTCATATTGCAAATCTTTTTCCTGCTGGTGGCAGGCTATATCCCAGTTGATATTCAAAACTCCACCTGTTAATAATGCTCCAGCACCATCCATCTTTATTTTCCAGTCGATCAGGTAATCATTCTTTTTAATAAAAAAGATGTGTTCGATTTTTGAATTATTACCTGCTACCTGAAAAGATATTTGCTGCCCGTCAGCATTAGATGAAACCGCTCCTGCTACAAACTGCAGATCAGTTGTCTGTACGGCTTGGTTTGGCGCAACCAATACCGGATATGAGAAACGATGTCCCTCTCCTCCAAGTATAATCTGTTTGCCATCAAAACGTTTGTAGTTTTTTAGTTCAACAGAAACAGGATATCCTCCTTTACTGGTAAACCTTACACGCATCACTTCATTTTCAACTATTGTATATTGCTCGGAATCTTTACTTGCAACCAATGTTCCCGCACGGCTTGCAACAGTATCCTCTACAATTGCACTATCTCCAACAGGAACAACTTGTTTTCTTTTAGCCGCCTCTAGTTTGGTGAGAGAGTCCTTTACCCTTGCAACAGAATCCTCAATTCTTTTTTTCTCATTTAGGTAAGTTGTCTGCTCTTTATTCGTAAAGAAAATATACCCAAACAATAACACCATCAGAAGTAAGAAGCCAACGACTGTATTCTTATCAAAATTCATGTACTTTAATATTTAATCTTATTACTCATTCTTTTAATTAAAACAGAATGAAGTTTCAGGTTTATCAGAAAGTGGACAAAGGTAGGTAAAGATGATTAGTACCCACAAATACGATATCAGATCCACTCTTTGTGAACCTGAGCAGCCTTTTCGGGAGATTTTTTTTCAGAAAAAAGCTTCGCGGCACGAATAAAATGCACAAACAAAGGCGCCGGACTCTCCACAGTACTTTTTAGCTCAGGGTGAAACTGCACACCAATAAAGAAAGGATGTGAAGCGTTTTCAATCATTTCCACGAGACCGGTTTCCGGGTTTTTACCACTTGCTGTCATACCCGCTTTTTCAAAAGCATCGAGGTATTGATTGTTGAACTCATACCGATGACGGTGACGTTCGGTCACATTCAGCCGGTCATAAATTTGATGTGCAAGGGTACCCTCTGTAATTTGACAGGGATAAGAGCCCAGCCTCATTGTACCTCCTTTATGGGTAATGTTTTTTTGTTCCTCCATCATATTGATCACGGGATCAGGAGTTGCAGGCTCCATCTCAAATGAATGTGCCTTCTTTAACCCAAGTACATTTCTGGCAAACTCCACACAGGCCATTTGCATACCAAGGCATATACCGAAAAATGGTAGCCCGTTTTCACGTGAGTAACGGATCGCTGTAATTTTCCCTTCAATGCCCCTGTTACCAAAACCCGGAGCAACCAGCAATCCATCCAGTCCGCTCAGTTTTTCGGATACATTTTCATCTGTGATCTCTTCACTGTGCACATTAACCACATTCACTTTACATTCATTGATAGCACCTGCATGAATGAAACTCTCAAGTATTGATTTATATGCATCCTGTAATTCGATGTATTTTCCGATTAATCCGATACTTACCTGAGTTTTGGGATATTTTAATTTATCCAGAAAATGCTTCCAATTAGTCAGATCAGCTTCAGGGAAAATAGTAACATTCAACTTTTTCAAACAGATTACATCGAGTTTCTCTTTTAACATCAACAAAGGAACCTCATAAATCGTAGAAGCATCTCTTGCCTCGATCACAGCTTCTTGTTTGACATTGCAGAATAGAGCAATCTTTTTCCGGATTTCCGAACTGAGCGGCTTTTCGGTTCTGCAAACAATGATATCGGGATGAACCCCTTCCTGGCTAAGCAGCTTTACACTATGCTGAGTGGGTTTGGTTTTTAGTTCTTTGGCCGCTTTGAGATATGGAATAAGGGTGAGATGCACCACCAGGCAATCTCCCTCCGGAAGCTCCCACTGTATCTGACGTACCGCTTCCACAAAAGGCAGGGACTCAATATCACCAACTGTTCCTCCGATTTCGGTGATCACAATATCAAAATTATCTTCAGTGCCGAGCAACATCATTCTTCGTTTAATCTCATCCGTTATATGAGGGATGACCTGAACAGTTTTACCCAGGTAGGCACCCTCTCTCTCTTTATTGATAACAGTTTGATAAATCCTTCCTGTGGTTACATTGTTTTTCTGGGAAGTCGGGAGGTTGAGAAAACGTTCGTAATGCCCCAAATCAAGATCTGTTTCAGCGCCGTCTTCCGTTACATAACATTCCCCATGCTCATAGGGATTAAGTGTGCCTGGGTCGACATTGATATAAGGATCAAATTTTTGAATAGTGACTTTGAAACCTCTTGCCTGTAAAAGCTTTGCGAGTGATGCTGCAATGATTCCTTTTCCTAAAGAAGAAGTAACGCCTCCGGTTACAAAAATATACTTGGCCATTTAAACAGATTTTGAGGTTTAGTGACCATCCTGCAAGCAAATAAGAAAAATATAACGGAGGTCGTGCAAACCTACAACGAATTTCGTTGTGAAAAAAACCACTTTCGGGACTATGTGGAAAATGAGAGGGAATTATTTACAATTAAAAATATGTTTTAGATCAAAACAAGCAATCAGATAAACCCCTGATAAACGACGTGCCGGCAAAGCCCCATCCGTAAACAATCTTTGTCTGCCAAACTGATGATTCCATTCCATCCTGAATAACATCCTTCTGTCCGGCTTCCAGTCGATATTGGCAGATAGATGATTTAAAACAAATTGATCGCCGGAATTATCTTTATACAACACATTATGCGGATCGGATATTTTTTCAGCACGCAATAAAAAAGCCCATTTGTCATCTCGTATTACATAACGGTATTGCGCCAGAAATGCATTCCATATATATACACCCCTTAATCGGGCTTGGTCCTGAAAACCTATATCCCAACCAAATTGTAAAAGGTCTCTCTTACTTAACTTAATTGTTGCATACAAATTAGAATAAATTCTTATTTTTTCTTCATTCCCTTCCTGAACCTTACCAATGAAACTGCTGTTATTGATTATAATCTTTGGTGTAGGAGCATATTGCAACTGCATACCCCAGTTGGCACCAATTCTGTTTAAAGGAACGCTAATGCGCTGCCATCCATTAAGTGCAAGCATTGAGAGGTACCACTTTTCAGACGGTCGGTAAGACACCCTGACACCTGTTTCATAATAGGGAGTTTGGTCTGAAACAAGTGCTCTGGTAGCAGCCAAGTTTTCTTTACCTATATATGATTCGGCGCCAATATGAGAAGGAAGGATTCCGGCATCAATCCAAAGCTGTTCTTTTTTTAATAAACGATAGCCGGCATAGGCTTCTCCGATATTTCTTGCCCAATTTTCTTCCTGTGCCAGGTTTCTCTTTGCATATGTTCCTGCAATGATTGCCGCACTTGTACGAAATCTTTTATTTTCATACTGAATACGAAAAGCAGCAAGATTGATAGCAGGTTGATTTTGCCTGGAATAATTATAAATAAAACCGGGTCTCTCCCTAAGAGACCTATTTTCTGGCGCCCAGCTAACATACCCTTCTGCATAAGCTTGTATAACCAAAGAATCAGATAAGGGTTTCTCTGCTGAAGTAATTAAAATAGTAAAGAAAAAAAGACCGGTTAAAAAGAGATATTTCAATATCTTTTTCATAATCAGATACTTTCAAAACTTGCTTTGATCCCTCTGATTAGTGAAGAACTAAAACCGCGGTGCTCCATTTCGTTTAATCCTGCAATAGTACAACCCTTAGGAGTCGTTACTTTATCAATTTCCTGCTCGGGATGCGAGCCTTTCTGAATCAATAATTCAGCCGCACCGTTCACTGTCTGTGCAGCGATAAGTGTAGCCGTCTTGGCATCAAAACCAATTTCAATGCCTCCTTGAATGCTGGCGCGTATGTACCGAAGGGCAAATGCAATGCCACATGCCCCAAGCACTGTTG
>JAULVS010000207.1:0-7339 GCA_032110905.1 Chitinophagaceae bacterium
TAAAATACTAATATTTTTTTCATATGTTCATTATTATTGATTTTTAATGGTCATTGAGAATAGACTCTATTCCTGTTTTTCTTTTTCTCTGCAAGGGAAGAAAATTGTAAACTCTGTTCCTTCTTCCAGTTCACTTTGACAGGTAATGGTTCCATTCATCAGTTGAACATAGCGGCTCACTATGTGCAATCCAAGCCCTGTTCCCTGAATATTAGTAACATTGTTTCCTCTGAAAAATCTTTCAAACAAATGCTGCTGGTCTTCTCTCGAAATGCCCAATCCCTCATCTTTAACGCTAATTGTTATTCCTTTATCATTCACTGTTGTATTTACGGTTATTGGTTTTTGTTCAGGAGAAAATTTAATAGCGTTTCCAATTAAATTAATAAATACATTTTTAAGTAGCGATGGGTCTAGTTCTGTTATTTCATTTCCCTTGTGTTTATATATAATTTTTTGGCCGGATTTACAAATCGTTTCCATTTGTTTGATCACCGTATTAACATGCTCCTGTATAGAAAACTCTGTCCAGCGTGGCTCCACTTTTCCGTCTTCTATTTTTCCCAGAGATAAGAATTCATTTAATATGTCCGTCAGGTTGGTGACAGATGATTTAATGCGGTCGATATGTTTTTCCCTTTTAGGTTGTTCTTCTGTTGTGATGTATTTAGATAATAAAGTAACCGAAGACAAAACGGTGCTTAATGGTGTTCTGAATTCGTGAGATGCCATAGAGACAAAACGGCTTTTCATGTCGTTCAGTTGTTTTTCTTTTTCGAGGGCCCGTGTCAGGCTATCTCTCGAGCCTTCCAGTTCTTTCATGGTGTCCTGCAACAGTCGGGTTCTTTCGGCAACTTTAAATTCAAGCATTTCATTCAGTTGTTGAATGCGCTTGTTAGCCTCGGCCATTTCTTCTTTTTGCTGAATGATCGCTTTTTCCTTTTGTTTTCTGTCAGTATCATCAATCACAAAAGCAAGCGTGAATTTTCCTTCTTCATTTTCAAAATGACCAAGGCTTATTTGTACAGGAAACTCTGTTTGGTTTTTACGCATTGCAAACAAGTCTAATCCGGTACCCATCGTTCTCGACTCTGGTTTTGCTCCATATTTTGCTCTGTGGCCTTGATGTTTTTCCCGATAACGCATCGGAATTAGTGTTTCGATTTTTAGACCCAGTATTTCTCCGCCACCATATCCAAATTGTTTATTTGCATAAGGGTTCGACATAACAATATTTCCCTCTTCATTCACAAGCAAAATACTCATCGTTGCAAAGTTGAACAGCGCTTCAAATTTTTGTATTTCCTTGATCAGCGTTTCTTCGCTTTTCACAGAATCACTCAAATCAGATAGTTGTATCATTGCGAGGTCGGAATCCGACTCAAGCGGTTCAATAGTAAGCTGTATCCACTCTTTTTTCTCCTGCTTGTTTTCAATACTTTGTTGAACGATCTGGCCTTCCTGAACTCTTCTGACTATACGAAAAGACAAGGCAGAATCAATGCCGAGATTTTTGATTAAAAAAATACTGAGGTCTGCCCCTGGTGTAAGGCGATATTCTTTTTCTGCTACAGAATTATTATATTCAATGGTGGTGGTTTTCCTATTTACAACCAATATTGCCTGGGAAAGCTTGTTAAATGCTGTTGCCACCCAACCTGGTAAAGCGGATTTTGAAATAGATCCCGGTTTGTACACATCTGTTGTTTAAGGGAATGTGAAATTAAATAAATTTACTTATACAAAAAATATCATATTTGACATATTTTTAATCTGTTTTTATAGTTTCAGCGCTTTGCCTTACATTTAATCTTTCATGTTCTTGTGACTCAGACAACCGCAATCCCAGACTGTTTTCTTAAATCCGGAAAATATTTCTATCTCCAGGTTAGTGGGGATGGTGGTGTTATTGGATTCAACGAGTTATTTGCCAATCATTTTCAACAAGTTACAAAAGGGAAGATTTTATTTTCCGATTTATTAAAAGAACAGGATAAAAATTTGTTCTGGCAATGGCTTCAACAGGCCAAACAGGTTCATAAAGAGCGTTTTTCGGGACAGCTGGAACTCTATTTGGGAAAAGAAAAAAGTGTTCTGTTTTTTTGGGAGTTCGGGTTGTTAAAAGATTCAAATACCGGTCAATTTATTTTTGAAGGAGTGGGGTATTCTTTAGAAAAAGGTGCCTTTTTAAGGGATGAGCTTGTTTCCAATGAGAAGAGGCTGGATACGATTGTATCAAACAACATTGATATACAGCTTTTAATAGACGCTTCGGGTTATGTTTTTTTCTGTAGTCCAAACGTAGAAGAAAAACTGGGTTTTCTCCCGAAAGAAGTGTTAGGAAAAAACGGGTTTTCTTTTGTTCATCCGGAAGATCTGGAGGTTGCTAAATCTCTCTTCAGTAGTGAGATGACAAATCCGGGAAAAAACTCATCTGCAGATATCCGCTTTCAACAAAAGAATGGTGATTGGTTATGGGCAGAAGTCAAAGGAAAAAACCTGCTGATGGAGCCTTCTGTACAGGGAATGTTGATTAATCTTAATGATATTTCTGAGAGGAAAAAACTGGAAGAAGAATTATTGCTGAAAGAAAATCTCCGCCACAAACAAGTAGCGCAGGCCGCAGTTGACGCACAGGAAAAAGAAAGGGCTGATATTGGCAAAGAATTACATGATAATATCAGCCAAATGCTTACTAGCACCAAGTTGTTTCTTGACATATTAAAAAACAAACAGCCGGATGAGCTTTTGGAAAGAAGCGTAAACAATATAAATGCGATCATAAAAGAAGTAAGAAACCTTTCCCGTTCGCTGGTTCCTTCCAGTATTTCCGACCTTGGGCTTGTTGCCTCTTTACACGATTTGTTGGAAAATATAAGAGCGGCTAATGTTATTGAAGTAGAATTTTATCCTGCTGCGGAAGAAGACATGCCAATGTCTCCAAATTCTAAATTAACTTTATACCGAATTGCCCAGGAGCAAATCAACAATATTGTCCGCCATTCCGGAGCAACGCAGGTTTTTGTGGAATTATATCCGGAAGAAGAATTTGTTGAAATGGTGATTTCCGATAACGGTACAGGATTTAATCCTCAAACAGTGAAACCGGGAATGGGATTAAAAAATATCAGAAGCAGGGCAGAGTTGCTGAATGGTAAATCTGAAATCATTACAAGTCCGGGAAAAGGTTGTAAATTGAAAGTAGTAATCCCAATAAATAAATCATCATCCTAATGGAAAAAATCACAATTCTCATTGCTGACGATCACATGCTGATCCGTGATACGTGGAGTAGCATTCTAAACAGCGACCCCCGATTTGAAGTTATCTCACGTTGTAGCAATGGCGAAGAAGCCATCAAAGAAGCACAAAAATTAAGACCGAAAGTAGTATTGGTAGACATCAATATGAGCCCAGTTTCGGGCATCGAAGCCACACAGCAAATAAGAAAGTTTTCTCCTGCAAGCAAGATTATTGGTGTGTCAATGCACTCACAACCGGCCTACGTAAAAAAACTTTTGAAGCTGGGTGCCCATGGTTATGTAACCAAAAACTCTCCGCAACAGGAAATGTTTGAAGCGATTGAAGAAGTAATGAAAGGAAATCGTTACATCTGTTCTGAAGTGAAAACTATTTTATCTGAGCAGGCTTTTGATGAAGAAAACACTGGTGCCAATTCGCTTTCTAATAGAGAGCTTGAAATTATAAAATTCATTAAAGACGGACTCTCTTCCAAGGAGATTTCATCAACCCTGAATATTTCTCTTAAAACAGTAGAGGTTCATAGGCATAATATTCTTAAAAAACTGAATCTTAAAAACAGTGCTGCGCTTGTGAATTACATCAATGAATCCGGTCTGGTAATCTGATAGATGCTATATGGCAATCCGAATATTTATTACCGGAGGAACTTTTGATAAAGAATACAATGAAATAACCGGTCAGCTTTATTTTAAAGACACCCATCTTCATGAACTTCTTGAAATGGGAAGATGCCGCGTACCAGTGGAAATAAGAACCCTGATGATGATTGACAGTCTTGAAATGACCGACGAAGACAGAGAATTAATTGTGCATCAGTGTATCCATGCCGAAGAAGATCGCATTATCATCACCCATGGAACAGATACAATGAGCGACACCGCAAAAGTGCTTGCTGAAAAAATCTCCAATAAAACAATTATCCTCACAGGCGCCATGATTCCCATAAAATTTGGTAGCAGTGATGGTTTATTTAACCTGGGCAGCGCACTGGCTTTTGCCCAAAGTCTGCCTCACGGTGTTTATGTTGCTATGAACGGTCGGTATTTCCACTGGGACAACGTAAAGAAAAATAAACAGACGGGGATCTTTGAAGAAACCAATTCTTTTTTATGAAGATTGTTGCGCTTATTCCTGCCCGCTATGCAGCAAGCCGATTTCCCGGAAAGTTGATGAAAATACTGGCCGATAAACCTGTTATTGTTCATACTTACTTAAATACGCTCGCTACCGGTTTGTTTGATGATGTAATTGTGGTTACAGACAGTGAAGAAATATTTTCTGTTATTAAAAAGGCAGGTGGAAAAGCAATGATTAGCAGCAAAGAACATGTAAGCGGAACCGATAGAATAGCAGAAATTTCAGAGAATATAGATGCGGATGTTTTTATAAATGTTCAAGGGGATGAACCTTTTATTTATAAAGATGCACTGAATTCATTATGTAGCATATTTTTAGACCCTTCCACTTCAGTCGGTTCTCTTATGCATCGTATTGAAAAAAAAGAAGCAGATAATCCAAATGCCGTTAAAGTTGTTACTGATTTAGAGGGAAATGCGCTTTATTTCAGCAGAAGCATCATTCCGTATTTAAGAGATGAAGATGTTTCCGTTACTTATTATAAACATATAGGAGTATATGGATATCGCAAAGAAACGCTCCTTTATATTAGCAAACTAGAACCAACCAAATTGGAAATTGCAGAAAAATTAGAACAGCTTCGTATTATTGAAAACGGAATAAAAATAAAACTTGCTGAAATTAAAGAATGGAGTGTTGCTATTGATACTCCGGAAGATTTTGAAAGGGCAAAATTGTTATTTGATCGAAAAACTAATTAATTAATCTTTCTTCATTATTTTTTAACCAGATTAATAAACAACTCATTTTCTTTTCTGGGTGTAATACTATTATAACAGGTTTCCATTTTATGTATTTCAAAATATGGATTAAAAAGAGGCTTGTATTCACAGGCACAACCGCCGAAAGGAGGTCCTTTTTCTAAAAAAATTTTATCGAATAATAAACCTATTATTTTTCCTTTAGTTCTTAAAAGAGAAGCTGTCTTTTGAGCATATTCCTCTCTTTTAAATGGAGGAATTGCACAAAAAAATGTTTGCTCTATAATTAAATCATACTGCCCTTTATGAATAAAAAAATCTTCACATAAAATTCTAACCTGTGTTTTTCCTTCAAACCTTTTTTTTATTTTTTCAACAGCTTCAGGCGCGATATCGATAAGTGTAATGTTTGTAAAACCTTTTTCTATAATAAATTCTGCTTCATAAGCATTTCCACATCCAGGAATAAGAATAGCAGCATCCTTATTTGTGTACTGTAATATATATTCAGTAATTGCAGGAGAAGCTAGTCCTAAATCCCATCCTGTCTCTTCCCTTTGCCAACGGGTATTCCAGTATGTTTGATCTAAAGGGAGATCACATTGGGTAATACAACATTGAATATCCTGTGTAGATGTTTTATTCATTAACTAATTCATTTAATTTTATCCATGCTCCTCCATTGTATACATTTTCAAATCCGTTTTCATTAAGAATTTTTTTTGCAATACTACTCCTGTTTCCTGTTCGGCAAAAAACAACAATATTCTGTTTTCCTTTAAATTTACTAAGATCTTCGGTCAAACGATCAAGCGGTATATTTACTGCTCCCTTTACAGTGCCTGCTTTATATTCTTCATTTGTTCTAACATCAACAAGAAATACTTCTTTTTTTAATACTTCTTTTATTTTCTCTTCATTATTAACGGAAAATATTTGTTTATAAATTCCAAGAATAATTATACCTATTAAAATAGAAAAAAGTATTTTCTTAAACATATTTTACAATGAAGGAGTATAGCAAAAATTAAAAAATTGTTTTAATTTTTGTGTGATAAAAGTTACAACAGATATTTTCAATAAAAATGCATAAGTTTATCAACCGCCAATCCCCTTACTCATATCAAGCATTTTTTCTATTGGAGCGAGTGCAGAAATCCGAAGATTTTCATCCATTAAGAGTTCGGGTAATTCATATTTCATACATAAATAAATCTTCTCAAGGGTATTTCTTTTCATATGAGGACAGTCATTACAGGCGCAGCTATTATCTGGCGGCGCGGGGATAAATGTTTTATCAGGATTCTGTTTGGTCATCTGATGTAGAATACCTGTTTCTGTAGCAACAATAAATTGTTTCGAAGAACTTTCAGAAGTATATTTTAATAATTGAGTGGTACTTCCTATAAAATCCGCCAATTCCAGAACCGGATCCTCACATTCAGGATGAGCTATTAGGGAGGCTTCAGGGTGTCTTTTTTTTAACTTTATAATTTTCTCCCGACTGAAAATTTCGTGTACCATACAGGCTCCATTCCATAAAACCATATTCCTGCCTGTAACTTTGTTGATATATGCCCCTAAATTTTTATCAGGTGCAAAGATGATTGGTTGCTCTTTTGCTAAATTTTCAACAATATGGCGGGCATTGCTGCTCGTACAGATGATGTCACTTAGCGCTTTAATGCCTGCACTGCAATTTATGTAGGATATCACCAAATGTTCGGGATATTGCATTCTAAAGGCTTTAAAAGCGTCTGGAGGGCAACTGTCGCTCAAAGAGCAGCCCGCAAATAAATCTGGAAGTACTACCTTCTTGGTTGGGTTTAAAATCTTTGCAGTTTCAGCCATAAAATGAACCCCGGCAAAAACAATCATTTCTGCTTCTGTTTTCTGCGCCTGTCTCGCTAAACCTAGACTATCTCCTATATAGTCCGCCACATCCTGAATATCAGGATGTTGATAATAATGAGCAAGAATGACCGCATTTTTTTCAATTTTTAGTTTTTCAATTTCTGAAAATAAATCCAGAGTGGGATCGATACTTATATCAAAAAATCCATTCTTATCAATTTTGTTTTTAGCTTCTTCCACATTTATTCCTTGCATAATACTCTCTTAATATTATATTATTTATATAAAACTCTATTATTATTATGGCTGTGGATATGTGTATAATTACCGATTTTAATTAATAATCTGTAATACCTCTATGATTATCCACATGAATCCACTAT
>JAULVS010000208.1:0-12692 GCA_032110905.1 Chitinophagaceae bacterium
TCTTCATAGTAGGTGTTTAGGTTAGTAAAAAATTCAATAGGTTAGTCTTCCTCTACGGTTGTCACTCCTCCGCTTATAGAAAACTTCATTGCTTCAGTAGCAGAAATTCCATTGTCGATTTCTTTAATTCTGTTTTTTGGAATCAGATACACATTCCCGGCAATGGAATAACTCATAGGTATATAAACAGAAACATATTCTTTCATGCCAAACTGCTCCATACTCTCCTGGGTTAAAAATCCGATTCTCCAGACATCATTGTCGTCAATATTTGCAAGCACAGGTTTGTTAAATTTCTTTTTCTCACCGGCAAATGCCTCAAAAAAATCTTTTGAGGTGCCATAAATAAATTTGATGCCCGGTACTTTTTCAAGCCAGCTTTCAAAAAAATTAAAAATTCTGGATCGGATGAAAAAAGTGCTTAGATAACCGATAAGGGTAATCGTTGCTATGATGAGCAGAAAGCCTAACCCGAAATTGCGTACACTTACATTTCCCTTTTCGTCCATAAACGTGAAAATGGGAAGCAGTTCGTCAATGCTCATTACAATCCAGTAAACCACATAAATGGTAATGAGTATAGGCGCAAGCACCAGAATGCCTTGAAGAAAATACTGTAAAATCTTTTTATAAAATGGAGTCCGTTGCATAAAATATGAATTCATCAGTGATGAATAAATGGTTAATTATTTATCTATCTAAATCAAATATTTGATGATTGTTACCTTTTTCTATTTTTCTTATTTTATTTTATTCGAAGCGAAAAGACGACATAAACAATATATCTCAAAAGTAATTCTTTCAACTGCCTTAAAACACCTGTTTTTTGCCGGGAAAGTAGAAAATCACCAAAGAAACTTTGGCTACGTAAAAAGTTTCCGTAGTTTTGCGCCCTAGATGGAAACAAAAAAACGCATACTGGAAAAGGCAACCGAGCAGTTTATGCGATACGGAATCCGTTCTGTTTCAATGGATGATATTGCTTCTTTGTTAGGTGTTAGTAAAAAGACCATCTACCAGTATTTTGCTGACAAGGAAGAGCTTGTAGATGCGGTTATGCAGGATGAGGAAAAGAGAACTCACGCCGATTGTTCTCATTGCCGTGAGCATGCGGTTGATGCGGTGCAGGAAATGTTCCTTGCTATGCACCAGATTACTGATCAATTTTCTCAAATGAATCCGGTTGTACTGTACGACCTTGAAAAGTTTCACCCTGAGGTGTTTCAGCGTTTTCTCAGGTTGAAAAATAATTTTTTGTGTGGGGTTATTAAAGACAATATCAACAGAGGTATTGAAGAAGGTTATTATCGCTCTGAAATTAATGTTGAGACACTTAGTCTTTTTCGTATTGAATCAATTATGATGGGGTTTAATCTTTCTGTATTCCCTCCTTCTAAATATAATCTGGCAGAAGTGACGCGGGAGATTATGATTCATTTTCTATTTGGGCTTGCCACACCAAAAGGGTATAAACTGATTCAACAATACATGCAACAAAAATTAAAGAATTAATATGCAAAGTAAATCGACAGGATTTTATCTGCTTTTTCTGATTATGCTTGGTAACTTTTCGGCGTTTGCGCAGCAGGAAAATCGTCTTTCTGTTCGTCAGGCAGTAGACCTCGCACTTAAAAATGCAATTGATCTGAAAAACCTTCGGCTCGACTCACTGAAACAAAAAGCATTAAACAAGCAGATTACCGGACTTGCATTGCCGCAGGTGTCTGCATCCGCGCAAGGTGCTCATTACTTAACACTTCCTAAAGTACTTTTCCCGAGTACAGGCGAAAGCAGTATTTATGAAGTGCTAAACAGAGAAGGGGTGAGAGATGGTGGCGGCAATTTGATACAGCCAAAGTTTGATTTTCAGGTTCAGGAATTTTCTTTCGTGCAACCATGGAGCGTAAGCACAGGTATAGGAATGAACCAATTGCTTTTTCAGCCTGAAGTATTTGTTGGCCTGCTTGCAAGAAATACACTAATGGATTTTGCTGGTAATAATATCACAGTAGCTGAAGACAAAGTAAGAGAGCAGGTAGAAAAAGCTTATTACCAGGTATTAATTGCACAAAAACAATATGGTGTTTTACAACAAACCATTCAGCGTATCGAAAAGCTCTATTCCGACCAGGAACAACTTTATAAAAATGGATTTATTGAAAAACTTGATCTCGACAAAACAACTGTTACGCTGAATAATACCCGTTCGGCTGAAACACAACTGAAAAATGTCATTCAGCTCGGACTGGCCGCTCTCAAATTTTCAATGGGGATCAATCAGTCTGAAACAATCATTTTGACTGATGAGTTGAATGATGAATTGGTAAAAGAGCAATTGCCTGATGATGAAAAGGTAGATTATGCGAAACGAAGTGAGTTTAAGTTATTGCAAACAGCTCAGAAACTTGGAGCAATTGATGTGCGTCGTTATAAATTAGGCGGTATGCCTACTCTCGCTTTTTTCTATCAGTTTCAACAACAGGGACAACAAAATAAAAACTTCTCCTCTTTCACCGGGAAAAACTGGTTTTGGTTTAATTCAAACCTAATTGGTCTTAGTATGAATGTAACCTTGTTTGACGGTATGCAAAGAAAAAATAAAATTCTCCAGGCGCAGTATGAGCTGGAGAAAACAAGAAATAAAACAACGCAGTTCCAACAGGCGGTCGACCTTGAATTTACTGTTGCACAAACCAACCTGAAAAATGCTATCCTGAATATGGATGCCCAGAAAAAAAATATGGAACTCGCTGAGAAAGTTTTTCAGACAGCAAGGAAAAAATATGAGCAGGGCTTAGGCTCAACCTTTGAGGTGTTGTTGTCTGATACCGAGTGGCAACGAGCACAGGGTAGTTATTTCGAATCTCTTTACAACGCTGTTCAGGCAAGAATAAATTATCGGAAAGCAACCGGTCGTCTTGCTGAATAATGAATACCAAATAAAAATTATAAAATGTTATCTATACCAAATCATCCATCTATGCAAAAGATTCAATGGGTTTCAGTATTACTGGTGATGTTATTTGTTTCTGTATCCTGCGGAAGCGATCAAAAAAAATCTGGTGAACTGGAGAATAAAAAATCACAACTTGAGAAGCTAAAAAAAGAACAGAGTGCGTTGACAGGCAAAATAAAAAAGCTGGAAGAGGAGATTGCTTTGCTTGATACTTCAGCAGCTTCGTTAAGTAAAGCCAAGCTGGTAGGTACGATTCCTGTTGCCGTTCAGGATTTCTCACATTATATAGATCTTCAGGGTAAAATTGATGCTGATCAGATTTCTTATATCGCACCACCAAATGGACAAGGAGGTGTTGTGACTGAAATAAATATCAAGGAAGGTGATTTTGTTAAAAAAGGTCAATTGGTATTAAAGCTTGATGATAGAATTCTTCGTCAGCAAATAAAAATTAATGAAACACAACTGGTACTTGCCAAAGAATTATTGCAGAGAACTGAAAATTTATGGAAGCAAAATATAGGATCTGAAGTTCAGTTATTGCAGGCAAGAACACAGGTAGAAGCGCTGGAGCGTGCCATTGCTACTTCTAACGAACAGATTCGTCAGTTTACAGTATATGCACCTGCCGAAGGTGTGGCTGATGTTGTGAATGTTCGTGTAGGAGAATTTTTTACAGGCGCTACCCAATTTGGTGCGCAAATAAGAATTGTCAACAATAGCACACTGAAAGCAGTTGTTGAAGTTCCTGAAAATTATATGTCGCGTGTTGCAAGCGGAAGCACGGTTGTTGTAAGAGTGCCCGATATGAACCAGGAATTCAACTCAACAATTCGCCGCACTTCATTGCTCATCAATCCCAATACAAGAACGTTTACCGCTGAAGCAACTGTGCCCGGTGGTGTTCTTCGTCCAAATGCGGTGGCAACTGTACGCATCAAAGATTATACTGCACCCAACGCAATCGTAATTCCGGTAAACCTTGTGCAATCTGATGAAAAAGGGAAATATGTATATGTACTTGAAGCCGATGCCGGAGGAAGAAAAATTGCAAGTAAAAAAATAGTGATCACCGGGGAGTCATACAATGAATTCATTGAAATAAAATCCGGACTTGATGCAGGGATGCTGCTGATATCTGAAGGTTATCAGGGTGTGTATGATCGTCAGCTGGTAAGAGTAAATTAATTGATAGGGTTTGAAAAAAAGTCATTTATTCAATTGACTTTAAAGTAGTGACAGGATACAGGTAATAAAATATTTTATATGCAATCAAATTTTTTCGAAGGAGTCAAGCAAAAATTCCGCGAGTTTGGTCCCACCAGCTGGAGTGTAGATAATCGCACTGCTATTTATATCATTACGATTATTATCACAGCTTACGGGCTGATCAAATTCAATACGTTACCCAAAGAGCAATTCCCGGATATTGTTGTTCCCACTATTTCAGTTGCTACTGTTTATGTCGGTAATTCCCCTGCAGACATAGAGAACCTTGTGACCCGCCCAATTGAAAAGCAAGTTAAGAGTATCAGTGGCGCAAGGGTTATTAAAGTGCAATCTACTTCGCAACAGGATTTCTCACTGATCGTTGTTGAATTTGATACGGATGTAAAAGTGGCACTGGCAAAACAAAAAGTGAAAGATGCTGTAGACAAGGCAAAGTCTGATTTGCCGCAGGATTTAACCGTTCAGCCAGATGTGCAGGAGTTTGCATTCAGTGAAATTCCAATCATGTTTGTCAACATCAGCGGAGATTACGATGCAGTCAAACTAAAGCAATATGCAGATAAACTGCAGGATAGGTTTGAAGAATTGAAAGAAATTACGAGGGCCGATATTGTTGGTGCGCCCGAGCGTGAAATTCAGATTAATGTGGATCCGTTAAGGATGGCAGGAGCAAGGGTCACATTCAACGATATTGAAAATGCGATTCGGAGAGAGAACAATGATATTACAGGTGGCCAGGTTGAAGTTGGAAACATGAAGCGTACAATCAGAGTTCGAGGTCAGTTTGGTCAATCAAAAGATCTTAATCACATCATTGTTAAAAATGTTAGTGGCGCGCCAATTTATTTAAAAGATATTGCTTCGCTGAAAGATACTGTTAAAGAAAGAGAAAGTTTTGCCCGTCTTGATGGTAAAAATGTGATCACTTTGAATATCGTTAAGCGTAGTGGTGAAAACCTCATTGAGGCAGCGGACAGGATTAAAAATACGGTTGAGGAAATGCGCAGCAATGATTTGTTACCCAAAGATTTAAAAGTAACCATCACCGGCGATCAAAGTAAAAACACCAAAACATCTTTCAATGAACTGGTAAATACAATCATTATCGGGTTTGTTCTGGTATTACTCATTCTGATGTTTTTTATGGGTGTAACAAACGCGTTTTTTGTGGCATTGAGTGTGCCACTAAGTGTTTTTGTTGCGTTTCTATTTTTGCCGGTTGCAGATTCAATCGTTGGTACTGGCGTTACTTTAAACTTCATTGTGCTGTTTGCGCTTCTGTTTGGTTTGGGGATTATTGTAGACGATGCGATTGTTGTGATTGAAAATACGCATCGTATTTATCATAATGGAAAAGTGCCTGTTCTCCGAAGCGCCAAAGAAGCAGCGGGAGAAGTGTTTATACCCGTTCTTGCAGGTACTGCTACAACGTTGGCTCCATTCTTTCCTTTATTGTTCTGGAAAGGTATCATTGGGAAATTTATGATTTATCTCCCAACGATGCTGATTCTCACGCTTGCGGCATCTCTGATTGTTGCATTTATCATGAATCCTGTTTTTGCTGTAAGCTTCATGAAGCCGGAAGGAAGGGAATATGATGAATCGAAAAAAGCCATTTTCAAAAAATGGTACTGGTGGGCATTCTGGGGTATCGGTTTGTTGAATCACTTAATCGGAAACCATGGCACAGGTAATTTCTTGTTCTTCATGGCATTGATTATTTTACTGAATCGTTTTGTATTAAGAGATGCGATCTATTTCTTCCAGGAAAAAGTATTGCCGCCATTAATGAATAAGTATGAGCAATTGTTAAGATGGGCGCTGGTGGCTAAAAGACCTGTTTATTTACTTGTAAGCTTATTCCTATTGTTTCCTGTTGCGCTGGCAATGCTGGTATTCCGTGGAAACCCTACTACATTCTTTCCCAGCGGCGATCCGAATTTCATTTATGTGTATCTGAAAATGCCGGTGGGAACAGATGTTAAGTATACTGATTCTGTTACGCGTGTACTCGAACAAAAAGTATATGCGATTCTTGAAAAAGAAAAACCCGGCGAACCGGGATCTATTGTGGAAAGTGTTATTTCCAATGTTGCGGTAAGTGCAAATAATCCGCGCGATAACAACCGGAGTGTGCAGCCCAACCTTGGTAGGATACAGGTGTCTTTCGTGGAATTTGAACAGCGCCATGGTAAATCAACAGGCGTTTATCTCGATCAGATTCGCAGTAGCATCAAAAATATTCCAGGTGCTGCTATCAGTGTGGAGAAAGAAGATGGCGGTCCTCCTACGGATCCTCCGGTTAATATTGAAGTTGTCGGCGAAGATTTCAATAAGATCGCTAAAGTGGCGCAGGATCTTTATAATTACCTCGACACCAATCGTGTGGAAGGCATCGACAACCTGCAGCTGGATGTCGATCTAAATAATCCTGAAATTACGGTGACAGTAGATCGCCAAAGAGCAATGATTGAAGGGGTAAGTACTGCACAGGTAGGCTTAGAGATCCGAACAGCATTGTTTGGTAAGGAAGTCGGTAAACTCAAGCAAGGTGATGATGAATATAAAATTCAGCTTCGTTACAGTGATCTGAAACGAAACAGCATCACAGAGTTGATGAATATGAAAATAACTTTCAGAGATTTTAATACGGGTCAGATAAAACAGGTGCCAATCAATACTGTTGCACGTTTCGATTATACAAATACAAGTGGCGGCATCAAACGTAAAAACCTGAAACGTACAATTCAGTTGCAGTCAAACGTTGCAGATCCTAGTCAGACCGCTGTAATCAATGCTGCATTGAAAACTAAAATCGATGATTTCAAAAGCAAAGTTGTCATTCCTGATGATGTCGTCATCAGACAAAGCGGTCAAAGCGAACAGGAAGCGGAAACGGCTGCTTTCCTTGGAACAGCCCTTATGATATCAATCGGATTAATATTTCTGATTCTTGTGTTGCAGTTTAATTCTATGAGTAAACCATTTATTGTAGTAACTGAAATATTCTTTAGCATCATTGGGGTATTGATCGGATATGCGCTTACCGGTAAAACAATTGCAACAATTATGATGGGTGTAGGTGTTGTTGGTCTTGCAGGTATAGTCATTAAAAACGGAATTCTATTAATAGAGTTCACTGATGAATTACGTAAAAGAGGATATAAAACGAGAGAGGCTGCTATTCAGGCCGGCAAGATCAGGATCATTCCCGTTTTATTAACTGCACTCGCAACAATGTTCGGATTAATTCCCCTTGCGGTTGGTTTTAATATTGATTTTATTTCCTTCTTTCAACACCTAAATCCCAAGATATTTTTCGGTGGTGATAGCGTAGTTTTCTGGGGTCCATTAAGCTGGACGATTATATACGGACTTGTTTTTTCTTTCTTCCTCACATTAATGATGGTACCAAGTATGTATATCATCGCAGAAAGATTACGCCGTCCAATGGAGAAATTCTATGGAACAAGGTTCATCGCATTACTAGGATTTCTTGGTCCGTTCTTTTTCATCCTTGTAGCATTTATGTTTGGTGTGCGTAAATTGCAGGGCAAGAAGGTATGGATGGGTCAGAAACCCAAAACAACGGTTTAAATAAATGAAACTTATAATTCACTCGTTATGCCAGAATCACATGTAATAGATTATCGTATTGTGGGAGAAGAAATGCAGTATGTGGAAGTTGAACTAGATCCACAGGAAACGGCTGTGGCAGAGTCAGGAAGTTTTATGCTGATGGATGATGGCATTCAGATGCAAACCATTTTCGGTGATGGTTCAGGACAGAATCAAGGGCTTCTCGGTAAATTATTTTCAGCAGGCAAACGCTTACTTACAGGCGAGAGTTTATTTATGACTGCTTTTACCAATGTAGGTCATGGGAAAAAACGTGTCAGCTTTGCATCTCCTTATCCCGGTAAAATCATTCCTCTTGATCTTAGTAAGTTAGGCGGTACAATCGTTTGTCAGAAGGATTCATTCCTTTGCGCGGCGAAAGGTGTAAGTGTTGGTATTGCTCTGCAAAGAAAACTCGGCACCGGTTTATTCGGTGGTGAAGGCTTTATTATGCAGAAACTGGAAGGTGATGGAATGGCTTTTGTTCATGCCGGCGGCCATGTTTTTGAACGTGAACTGCTTCCGGGTGAAATGTTGAAAATAGATACCGGTTGCGTAGTAGCATATACACATCAAATTGATTTTGATATTCAGTTTGTTGGAGGAATTAAAAATACCATTTTCGGTGGTGAAGGTCTTTTCTTCGCAACGTTGAGAGGTCCGGGGAAAGTCTGGATTCAAACCCTCCCTGTTTCCCGCCTTGCAAGCCGTATCTTGTCGTACGGAACCACTAACAGAAAAGAGGAGGGAAGTATTCTTGGCGGACTTGGAAATTTATTAGACGGAGACGGATTCCGTTAATATTTTCCATTCAGTATAAAAAGTATTGGTTTTATTATATAGAAAAGTATGCCGTCAAAACAAAAAAAACAGGGATTAGTCAAAAGGGTACTTCTGTTTTTATTACGGTTGGCAATTATTTTATTTACAGTTCATTTTCTCTATACTGTTTTATTAATCTGGGTAATGCCGCCAGTTACTATAACACAGCTCTCAAGCATCATTAAAGGGCATGGTTTTGACCGTACAAATATTTCTCTTGAAGACATTGACCCTCAGACTGCATTGGCCTTTATCGCTTCAGAAGACCAGCGATTTGCGGAGCACAATGGTTTTGATTGGGAAAGCATTGAAAAAGCAATCGAATTCAATAAAGAAAATCCCGATCGTATACGTGGTGCTTCCACTATTTCGCAACAGGTTGCAAAAAATGTTTTTTTATGGCAAGGCAGAAGCTGGTTCAGAAAGGGACTTGAGTTCTATTCTACATTTATGATAGAACTGTTATGGAGTAAGAGGCGCATTCTCGAAATCTACCTGAATGTTGCACAAACAGGCAAGGGAATTTATGGTGTTGAAGCAGCTTCTCAGAATTATTATAATAAATCTGCTTCTAAACTAACCAATACCGAAGCTGCCCGTATCGTTGCTTGTTTACCCAATCCGGAAGTTTATTCTGTAACAAAGCCGGGTCCGTTTGTAAAAAGAAGAACGCAATGGATTCTCAAACAAATGAAATATTTAACAGGAGAGAAACACCTTTGGCCGCTTTTATATCCTTCGTCAAATTTAAAAAATAAGAAATAAACCTCAACGGTTGATTAGTACCTGTAATCAAAAAACTATCTGTTAGTTTCTTCTGCGTCCGTTTACTTTTCTTGTCCTTCCTTTTTTAATGACTACAGCTCTGCCCTTAGCAGGTTTGATGATGGTTGTTCTCCTGTTATTATGTACAACAAGCGCTGAACGGTTTCTTTTTGGCGTATAAATATTACGTGCTGCTACTACTCTTCTAACCGGTGCTGGACGAAAGAATGCTCTGTGCGGTGCACATCGAGTATAAAAAACGGGATATGATAAAGGTCTCCATGGTTTCCACCATTTTGGGTATAACCTCCATCTCCAGGGAGAATGCCATACTGTATACCCGGGAGCATAAATAAATCGTACACTTGGCCAGAACCAAACATTAATCTGCGATCCTGCATCCATAAACTCCTCATTAAAAGGACCTCCTCGAACTTTTTCTTTTTTATCAGAAACATCTGAAGGCTCAACGATTGTGTTTTCTGCATATAAATCAGAATCGCCTTCTATCTGAAGAATAGCTGATTCATCGCCAGTCTTTTCAATTCCAATGGTTGCGATGTCCTGTATTTCATTTTCACTTAAATAGGTACTCAACACAATTATATGATTCTCTCCCTCCTGATAGTCGTTCACCACCACATAGTCTGTTTCGTTGTTATTATTGAGATCCAGATTGTTCACATTGCTGTTTTCATCATTAATTAATTTTTCGAATTCTTCAAGCGAGGAGGCTTTTTTGAATGCATTCAAAGCTCCTTCAAGACTGAAATGTTCGCCTGTGTATTCCGGCCGATAATTTGATTGTCCGAAACCGGTTGTCGATATCAATATAAAAATGAGAGTGTAAAAAAGAGTTTGCATAAATAATTACTTTTTTATGTATCCTTATTGACTATAATTTATCAACAACGTTTAACTACCTGAAAAAATATTTTTTGATAGGGGGTGTTTGATTAAATTAATTATGAATGAGGTGGTTTTACAGATAACTGTCAACAGCTTTAATAGCTTTTCTAAACCGATCTTCCTCTAATCCGTCAATTTCAACCCAGGGTACATTTTGCTGTGAAAGTAATTCGCGGTAATGATGATATAAACGAATTCGGGTTGTTTCATCGGGATATTCTCTCAGTTCATCTTTTACCCACGGAAGATCAGGTTTGCACAAAAGGTAGAGGTCGTATGTTCGTTCAACAATACGATCGAGTATCCAGGTATGGCATTTCCCGAAAACAAATTCGCACCATACTTTCATCACGTACATATCTGTATCGATAAAGAGATAGGGTTTTGTTTGAATTGATTCGGGGTGATTTGCATCCTGTAGCATTTGCTCACGTAGTTGATCAGTTGCTTTTTCTTCTAAAGCAATTTGCCCTTTTGCAATTTCAAGTAAATTTTCAAAAGTATAATTGGTTCCGTTTTTTAGCAGGTACTCCCTTGCAAATTCGGAGCACCATACAGAATGGTAGTGAGATGCAAGCTGTTGACAAAGAGTGCTTTTCCCAGTGCTTTCCGGTCCAACTACCACTATCTTTTTTATTGTTAGTCCTGCATTCATTCCTGAGATTTTAGATACTTGTTTGCTTTTTCCCGCCAGTTTATTAGTCCCATAATTGCCAGCACCAGCAAGATAGAATAGTAAACAGAAGTGAAAACGAATCCTTTCACAAAATACAAGGGAACAGAAAATATATTAGTCAGTATCCACCACCACCAGCTTTCTACTTTTTTACGTGTCATCAGCCACATCGCAGTAAATGCGGAAGCACTGGCGAGGGCATCAGCCCAGGGAATGGCGCCTTCCGCAAACCGGTCTTTCATATATTGAAGCAGTAGGAAAATGGTGACAAAGCAAAAAAGAAAAAAAACTATTTGTTTTTGTATCCAGCGATTATCTGAAAAGCTCACATTTAAGATGATATTTCTGTTTATGTCTTTTCTTTTCCATTGGTACCAGCCATATAGGCTCATCAATGTATAATACAAATTCACTGCAGCTTCACCGTAAAGCTGAGCCTTTGCAGAAAGTAAAACATACAGAACGGTATTGACAAGACCCACAGGATAAACAAGGATATTTTCTTTTTTGGAAAACCAAACGCTTGTAATACCAGAAATAACAGCAATTGCTTCAGCCCAACCGGTAGCGTACAGACCTTCTAGAAATTGCCGGTAGAATTCAGAAAGATTCAATTGAATTGTATTAAATTGAATGTTAAAGATAGTAGAAGGATTTAAATCGCTTATTTAATTAACAAGACTTATAAAAAATGCAAATAGCAGTATTGGGAGCCGGCCGCGTAGGAAATGCCATCGCCAGAGATCTGGCGGTTAAACATCATGTTACTTCTTTTGATAACAGTGAGGATCGTCTGACTGAATTGCAAAAGAAAAACTCAGCTATTTCGGTTAAGCTTGCAGATTTGTCAAAGTTTGATCATTATGCTGAATCGCTTTCTTCATTCGACCTCGTTGTATTGGCTGTCCCGGGTTTTATGGGTTATGAAGCATTGCGACATATAATACTGGCAGGTAAAAATGTTGTAGATATATCCTTTTTCCCGGAGGATGTATTGCCGCTTGATCAGCTTGCGAAAGAAAAGGGTGTCACTGCAATTGTTGATTGTGGGGTGGCTCCGGGTATGAGTAACTGGATCATCGGCTATCATCATTCACTTTCTCCTTTAAAGGGGTTTGAGATTTATGTAGGAGGTTTGCCTCTTCATCCTGTTCCTCCCTATTTTTATAAAGCACCCTTCTCGCCAATTGACGTGGTAGAGGAATATACTCGTCCTGCACGCATAAAACGTAAAGGGGAGATCGTTGTATTGCCGGCTTTGACGGAACGCGAATTAAAATCATTCGATGGTGTTGAAGAACTGGAAGCGTTTAATACGGATGGTCTTCGGAGTTTATTATATACAATGACCGACATTCCCGACCAGATAGAAAAGACACTTCGTTATCGCGGGCACTTAGATCTGATGCTTACTTTTCAGCAAAGCGGCTTCTTTGATACGCGACCGGTAGAGGTGGATGGTATGCCTGTAATACCCCTACACCTCACTTCGCAGTTGTTGATCGATCAGTGGAAAGCAGCACCCGAAGAGCCGGAACTGACTGTTATGCAGGTGGTATTACACTTGTCTGATAAAACCATACAGTACGACCTGCTTGATTTTTATGATCCGGTAAACAAAGTTTCTTCTATGGCAAGAACAACAGGTTATACCTGTACGGCAGCGGTGCAACTGCTTGCAGAAGGGTTGTTTCAAAAGAAGGGAGTATTTCCACC
>JAULVS010000209.1:0-9584 GCA_032110905.1 Chitinophagaceae bacterium
TACCAGAACAACCGATTTTTTATGAAAGATGGAAGAAAAGCCTAAATGGGAAAATGACTTCTTTGAAACAAAAACAGCAGTGAAAACAGCAGGAAGAAGAAAGGTAAAAACAGATGAAACAGACTGAATCACAAGTAAAGCAGAACGATATTCCGGTTTCATCAGGTCTTTTTCCATCAATAGGGGCGATTGACCTGTCATCACCATCCAGATTGGCATTGTAATTAATGCGCCAGCAATCAAACCAAGAATCCACATGCCAACCAGTATCAGAAATTCCCTTGCAGGGGATACGGTCGGTTTTTCATACCATTCAGACATAGACAAATAAACTTTTACCTTTGCAACTTAAGTTTTTACATGGTAAAGATAGGCAACATATCCCTTCCCGATTTTCCGTTACTACTTGCTCCAATGGAGGATGTAAGTGATCCGCCGTTCAGGGCAGTGTGCAAAGACAATGGTGCCGATCTGATGTTCAGTGAATTTATTTCAAGTGAGGGTCTGATACGCGATGCGATTAAAAGTCGTCAGAAGCTCGACTTTGATGAAGAAGAGCGTCCTTTTGGCATTCAGATTTTTGGAGGGGATGAAGAAGCGCTCGGATTAAGTGCGAAAATTTGCGAAACGGTTCGCCCCGACCTGGTTGATATCAACTTTGGTTGTCCGGTAAAAAAAGTAGCAATGAAAGGTGCCGGCGCCGGCGTATTGAAAGATATTGATCTGATGGTGAAGCTCACAGCCGCAGTTGTGCAGTCGACCACGCTGCCAGTCACCGTTAAAACCCGTCTTGGGTGGGACGAGCAAACAAAAAATATAGAAGAAGTAGCAGAGCGTTTGCAGGATGTAGGCATCAAGGCGTTAAGTATACACGGACGTACACGCATGCAGATGTACAAAGGGGAGGCCGACTGGACATTAATCAGCAAAGTCAAGAATAATCCTCGTATCAATATTCCCATTTTTGGAAATGGCGATATTGATTCACCCGAAAAGGCCGTTGAATATAAAAACAGATATGGAGTTGATGGGGTGATGATTGGAAGGGCGGCAATCGGTTATCCCTGGATCTTTAATGAGATCAAGCATTTTATACAAACAGGTCAACATCTTCCTCCACCTTCTGTAGAACAACGTGTTAATGTTTGTCGCAAGCACTTACATAAATCTTATACCTGGAAAGGGCCTAAAGTCGGCATTTTTGAAATGCGCAGACATTATGCCAACTATTTGAAAGGACTTCCAAATATTAAAGAATACAGAAGTAAGCTGGTGACGATGATGACAGTTGAAGAAATTGATGGTGTTCTTGATGAGATCGTACAAAAATTCAGCGGATTCGAATTTGCTCCTTCCAAAATTGAGCTGATCAATTACCACGAAAAATGTCCGGTAAATTAAGCGGTTGTCGGTTAACAGTTGTGAAAGTTGAAGAAAACGTCATACTGAGCGTCAGCGAAGTATCTCGAAGCTTTTGATTCACAAAATAAAGCCAATTAATAAGATAAACTTTCTCCTAAAAATATACATACACAGTATTGCCTCTCTCGAGATGTTCCCGATGCTCGGGACTTATTCGCTACCGCTCAACATGACGTTCTCCCGGTGTTGGCGCAGAGAAAAAAGATAAGGAGGCTAGCGCATAGTTTTTTCTCTGCGAAATCCTTTGCGATCTCCTTTCTCTGCGCCAAAGAAACCAACAATCCGCCCGCATCTGGTGATGCAGTCGGACTTCGCAAATAATCCCGACGCTGCGGTCGGGACCTTCGGCCAATAACTAACAACTTCTTATTGGACTCTCGGACTAACGGACTCTTTAACACTTTGCCCTCTATCTTTGTCGTATGGATGCGTCACAGGATTTATTTGTAAGATGGATGGAGCTTGAACAGAAAATGATTGGTCGGTTTGGGAAAAAACCTGATCTGGAATCGATTCTCTTTCTGATCGGTATTCAAGAGTTCGGAGAAATCAAAAACAAATTCACCAAAGAACAAAAACAGGACCTAATTCACGTAGCCGTCTGCTCGCTATTGGCGCCCAGCGGTTATTTCGAACTGGAACATCATGATGAAGAAGGATGGCCGCATTATAAACAACTAAAGGCCATTCCCGGGCTTACATTAAGAGAGCAGGAAAACTTCATCAAAGACCATGTATTGCTTTATTTCCAACAAAATGGTTTTTAACGATGCGCAGTTTTCTATTTTTCATTCTCATTTTAATTAGCATTTCGGATCTTCAGGCCGGAAGAAAAAAAATTAAGATCATTACGAGCAAAGGAACCATCGTGGTAGAGCTCTACAATGAAACACCTTTACACAGAGACAATTTTCTCAAGCTAGTCAAAAAGAAATTTTACGACAGTGTTTTGTTTCATCGTGTAATCAGCGGCTTCATGGTACAGGCCGGAGATCCTGAAAGCAAGGCAGCGGCGCCCGGTATGCGCTACGGATCGGGCGGATTAAATTATAGGGTTCCGGCTGAATTTAGGGCAGAACTTTATCATGGTAGAGGCGCATTGGCTGCGGCACGTGACAACAATCCTGAAAAAGCGAGCAGCAGTTGTCAGTTTTACATTGTTCAGGGGAAAAAATTTGAAGAAGATGCGCTCCGTAACATGCAAAAAAGTATGCAAACGGGTAGAGTATTCACCGATGAACAAATCAAAATTTATACAACAGAGGGTGGCGCCCCCCATCTTGACGGAAACTATACTGTTTTTGGAAAGGTAACAGAGGGGATGGATGTTGTGGATCTGATTGCAGGAGCAAAGCGAGACAATTACGACAGGCCGCTTGAAGACATCAGGATTATCCGGGTGCGGAAGGTGAAGAGATTTTTATTTTTCTGATTGAAGCAAAACATTGAATTTAGCGTTTCAATTACTTAATACTTTTCTTTATGAATATTCCAGCAGATCTCCGCTATACCAAAGATCACGAGTGGATCAAAATGATTGATGACACAACAGCTTTAATCGGCATCACCGATTTTGCACAGCGCGAACTTGGCGATATTGTATATGTGGAAGTCAACACAGTTGATAAACCATTAAATTATGAGGAAGTATTTGGTACGGTTGAAGCTGTTAAAACGGTGAGTGATCTTTATTTGCCTGTAGCCGGTACAATAACTGAAGTAAACGGGGGCTTAAATGATAAGCCTGAATTGGTTAACAATGATCCGTACGGAGAAGGTTGGATGGTGAAACTAACAGTGAATAATCCTGCTGATATCGACGAATTGCTAACAGCAGAAGCATATACTGCACTTGTTAGTTAATGTTTCGTCGAAAATACTTAATAGACCGACGTTGGGCTGTTTGCTGGTCTTTACTGATTTTTCTTTTGTTGTGCATTCCGCCTGGCGGAATGAATAAGGGTCTTTTCCTTATTCCCCACACAGACAAACTCGTACATTTCTCCTTGTTTGCTATCTATGCTTTTTTATGGGGCGAAGCAAGACCCTTTCACATGAAACAGAAGAAGTATTCCTCAACACTGATTTTTCTTTCAGGAACAATCTATGGCATTGCATTAGAGTTTTTACAACAGGTGCCTTTTATTTCAAGGTCCTTCGACATTTATGATATGATCGCGAACAGCTGCGGATGTTCCCTGATCTATTTTTTTCGTATAAAATCTTAAACTTAGTTATAGGACAAAAAAAATACGGCTGTTTCTTGAAAAAACAGCCGTATTGATAATTAATTATCGTTTTATGCTTATTTAGCCATATCAATCTGATAAACAGAGTTGAACCAGCCAAGTCCGGTTACACCAACTTGTATAACCAATTTAAGGGTTTTGTTACAAAAAGAGTATGTACCATCTCCTCCTGTTGGGTGAGCCCTTACTGATATGTCTCTTCCATTATATGCAGAATTCAAAGTGCCTGCATTACCAATTCCGGATTGCTGAACAAGTGTCACTTTACGATTACTTAAGTCTGTCCAATCAAGAATGAATTTAATTGGATTCCAGCCAAAGTCGTAAATATTAGTTACAGTTACCTCGCCGGTTGTAGCTGTCAGAGATTTAACAGCACTGATTGTTGTGGTATAAGGTCCGTAAGTGCTGCCGCCAAAATCTTCATTGGTGTTTGGATAGGAGCCAATGAATTCATTAAGCTTGATGTCTTCTTCAAGACATGCGCCACGTACATACAATTTAAACTCTGAATTGGTAACGATACCTTTGATATCTTTTGTTTCTTTTATTTTGAATACCAATGTGTCTTTGCGTCCTGCGTTATATTGACTGAAAACACCTTGAACTACAACTGTATCTACTGCCTTGCCTGCAGGGATTACAAGTGTAGACTTATTGAGTGAATAATGCGTGCCTGCAACTGCTCCGGTTGGAGAAGTTACCGTCAATTCTACTGTACGATCAACATCAGACACTGTTGTTAAACCAACAGGAAGCTTATAAGAAGTTGTGGGCGTAAGCACCTGGTAGGTTGCTCCCGCTTTAAACAGGAAGTGTGCCTGTAACGGTGGACGCTCCAATGTTTCAACTTTTTTACATCCTGTAATTGCTACGCCTGCCAGTAAAGTTAGTGTCAGGAATTTGAGCATGGATTTCATTTTGTTTCGTTTATGCGTTTAAAAATCTTTTTATCACAAATCAATAGCCGGGGTTTTGTACCATATTGGGATTCGCCAGGATTGATGACTGGGGAATCGGGAAAAGCATACGGTAATCTGATGCTGAAAGGTTTTGCCAGGCAGCGCTTTGAACATCAGCAGAAGGACGACTGATAGCTAATCCTCTTCTTACATGATCAAAGAAGCGTAAACCTTCGAAGCACAATTCTCTTGCACGTTCGTTGTAAATTTTGGCAATCGCGTCAGGTTTATCGTTGAAAGTTTCAGCGGTATAACCTGTAATACGATTCTGACGAAGAAGATTGTAATCCGCAGCAGCGCCGGGGAGGTCATTGATTTCTGCTTTTGCTTCAGCACGGATCAGGTACATCTCAGACAAACGCATCATCTTTACATCCACAATTTTCGGACCACGGCTGCTTGCAAAGAATTTCTTCACCAAACAAGTATCCTGAGCTGTTGGATCAACCTGGAAGAAAGCGGCAAAGCGAGCATCAGTTGTGCGGTTATAGAGCGCTTTTAATTTTTCTGAAGGCTCAAAGAATACATCACCATTGTTATCCTGCCACAATGTGCCTACACTTGTTCCTGCTCTTCTTAGTTTAAATAGCAACTCAGATTCTGAATCATCAGACCAGATGTTTGCGTAGTTGGCTCCTGTAGCAAGCGTTTTACCACTTTTAGTGATACAGTCATTTGCATTGGTAATCGCCTTATTCCATTCAGCAGTTGCATCAGCTCCTGTAAGACCTGATGCTTTATATACAGCAACCCTTGCACGCATACCAGCAATTACTGATTTTGAAAGTCGGATTACACCTGCTGTACCGGTAACTGCAGGAGCATCTGGAACCGCAGAATTGTAAGCTGCATCAAGATCTTTTTCAATACCAGCAACCACTTCACTTACTGGCTGACGAGCCGGTCTTGCACCGATATTTGATGTGACAGTGTAAGGGATGCCTAAAGCAGTAGGATTGTATTTACCACAGAAGCTTTGAAGTAACTGAAAATGAGCAAAACCGCGAACTGCAAGTAATTCTCCTTTGATGCGGTCTTTCAGGGTCGTTTCAGTTGCATTTTTGGGAATAACATTATCAAAAGCTGCAAGCTCCTTATTCACCAGACCAACCACATAATAATAGCTGGTCCAGGTACCTGAGGCTGTACCACCCTGTGCAGGGACATACTGCCATTTGAATTCAAATTGACCCTGGCCACGATTTTCATTTGAGATTTTAGTCTCATCAGCAATGATGGCATTAACATACATGTTGGTTTCTCCAGGTAAAGACCCGTAAGCAGCATAAAGGCCCTGTTCAAGATCAGTTACAGTTTGAAATACGTTTGCTTCGTTAATAAAATCTGTCGGAAATAAATCAACGGATTTATTACACGCCTGCATGCCAAAAAGGAGAATGACAGCAAGGAGAATGTTTATATTTATTCGTTTCATATTCTTGTTGATATTTTGCATTAGAAATCCAGATTAAATCCAAAAGTGAATGTACGTGGAAGCGGATATTCATAAGCCGCAATGTTATTATCATCTTCCGGATCGAAGCCTGTCCAGTTGGTAAACGTATAAAGGTTCTGTGCCTGTACGTAGAAGCGAAGACCACGAATCACTTTTGTATTCTTCAGGTTTGCTGCAGGAAGAGTATATCCAATCTGCAGATTTCTGAAACGCAGATAAGATGCATCTTGAATATCCTTGCTGCTAAACTGACGCTGAACAAGTGGGCTTTGAATATTTGTCACATCACCGGGTTTAGACCACATTGAAAGCATTTCCTTACGAAGGTTAAATCCTTGGATTGCAAATGCATGATTCAGCTGGAAGAAATCCTGGTTATTGAAACGGGAAAACTGAGCCTGGAAGTTGAAGAAGGCAGCAATATCAAACCCTTTGAATTTCAAAGAAGTATTGAAACCGCCTGTCCAGGGAGAGAAATAGGTTCCGAATTCGGCAACCTGATCTGCTGAACTGAACACATTAGTCAATTTGCCATCTTTTGTATAATAAAGAGGTGTACCTGTAGCGGCATCAACACCACCCCACTTATTTACATAGTGAGCTCCGAGTGGAAGTCCTACACGAACGATTGCCGTTCCTGAAGGGAATTCTTTTTCCTGACCAAGACTTGTGATTTCGTTCTGGTTGTAACCGAAGTTTCCGGATACAGTCCAGGTAAGGTTACGCTTGCGAATTACGTCATAAGAAACGTTTACTTCTATACCACGGTTGCGCATTTTACCAGCGTTAACCTGAGCAGAAGTAAAGGAGCTTCCATTCTCAATGGGTACCCCTTGAGTAATGAAAAGGTCACGGGTGATTTCATTATATACATTGATTTCACCAAAGAGTCTTTCATTCCAAAGACCGAATTCGATACCAAGGTTTGCTTTATTTGTGTACTCCCAAGTACCGGCCGTATTACCCGGAGTTGTAGGTACTAATGTTTGCAAACCCGCATAAGAACCTCCACCATAAAGCGGGAAATAACCGAAATCTCCGAATGGGAAGTTTTCCGCATTGGCTGAGCTACCATAACTTAAGCGAGCACGGAGGGTGCTGAAGGATTTCCAGTTTTTAGCAAAACTTTCATTGAGGGTATTCCAAAGGAACCCTGCTGCATAGAAGTTTGCAAAGCGATTGTCAACAGGAAGAATCGAAGTACCATCGCGACGCACAGTCACATCAAGTACATAACGATCACTATATGCATATTTCAGCATGCCAAAGAAAGACACAAACTCGCGTTGTGATTTTCCACCGCTTACCGCAGGTATCAGACGATTATCAACCGTACCAGGAGTAATCGCTGCAGGCGTGTTGGGCAACTTTGTGTTGATGCCATACCCTGTAAATCCGAAGCTTTTTGTTCTTCTAAAAATATTTTCTGCATTTGCAGTAAAGTTAATGCTATGAATATCATCCTTCCCGAAAGCTGCTTTATAACCTAAGTATGCACGCATATTGGCCTGGAAGAAACGACTGAATCCATCACTGTAAAAGCCTGATGATGAAGGGAAGGCCTGCTGAGATGCTGTAAAAGAACCTGGTTGAAGGAAGGTAGTATTCTGTGTTTCACGGAAATCATAACCTGCATTACCTCCTGCAAAAATATTCTTAGAAAACTCATAATTCAAAGTAACACCTCCGGTTGCTTTCAACTGGTTGTTGTAACGTTTAATGTCACGGATACGCTGATAAGCATTTCCACCCACTTTACCGGCTCCAACGTTTACTGAACCATTAGCCAAAAACAATGGGTCGTAAGGAAGCGCCAGGTAGGCTGCTGCAAAAGGATTTGCAAGCGCCACACCACCTTCCGATTCAATGAAATTTCTTTCACTGTAACCGATTGTATTGTTAAACTGAACTGTTAATTTATCTGTAGAATGGTCAATATTTGAACGGAGGGTATAACGAGTAAGATCAGAGCGCTCTCCAATACCTTGCTCCTTGTAATATGCGCCAGAAAGGAAGAATCTTGTTTTATCAGAACCACCACTTAAGCTCAGATCATGACTTTGAAAACGACCGCTACGCTGAAAGATATCTGCCCAGTTTACGTTATTCCCTCTTAAGCTATCAAGAATTCGATCGTAAGAAGTAAGGGTTGCCGCAGGTAGACTTGCATTGGCAGGGTTGTTACGTGAAAATCTCCAGCCTGGCAGTGAAATACCTGATATTTGACGACCAAGATTCTCCTGAAACTGAAGAACCTCTGAACTTGTCATCATATCAAACTTCTGTGCACCTGGTTGGGTAAATCCTATCTGAGGACGGTAGCTCAGCTTGGTTGTACCTTTCTGTCCGCGCTTTGTAGTAACTACAATTACACCGGAGGCACCACGGCTTCCGTAAAGAGCGGCAGAACTTGCATCCTTTAATATGTCAACTGTTTCAAAATCGTTGGGGTTCAAACTCTGGAAAACTGACTGCTCAACAGGTACTCCATCAACTACATAAAGTGGAGTAGATCCACCAGAAATTGACTTTGGACCGCGGATTTGAACAGAAGCGGCAGCACCTGGCTGACCGGAACCGGCAGAAACACGAAGACCAGGAGCACGTCCTTGAAGAATCTGGTCGAAAGAACCTACAGGCACTAATTCAATAGCTTTTTTGTCAATCTTTGAAGCCGCACCTACGTATTCAGATTTCTTGACCCTTGAATAACCGGTGATTACCACATCTGTTAGGTCGCCAGCACTTGCCTTCAAACTAACAGTCACCGTATTAGATGTTCCCAAGTTAATCGTTGCAGAACCAAATCCTACCCCGGCAACTACCAGCTGCTTAGCAGTAGCAGGTACATTCAGGGAGAAAGTTCCGTCACCTTTTGTAGTGGTTCCGGTTTTACTGCCTTTTACCACAACAGAAGCACCAGAGACTGGTGCACCATTCTCATCGGTTACCTTTCCGGTAATCGTCCTGTCTTGCGCCCAGGTCTGCACAAAGCAAAAAACCAGCAAGATGAACAGGGATACAAGTTTTCTCATACTCGAGTTTGTTTTAAATTGATTTAATTGAATAAACCCAGAATTAACAAGGTTTTTAATATTCAGTTCACGAAAATAAGGTGTTTTGTTAACAAAATGTTTACAAGCATACTTTTTTTAAAAACACCCCGTCAAATTGGCTTTTATCTTGTCCTCTTCTTTGCTGGTGATGTCGTATACAACAAAACGGGGAGAAGAATCAGGTTTGTCACCATCGCAGTCAGTAAGGTAAAAGATGTCAACCACCCCAACGCCTGAGTACCGCCGAAGTTTGAGAAACAAAAAATTATGAATCCCGCAACAAGTACCAGAGATGTGTAAATAATACTGATTCCTGTGTGTCGAATGGTTTGTTTAATGGTCGGGATGATTCTACCGCCATACCTGGGTAATTCCTGTTTGTAATTAATCAAAAAGCGAATAGTTACATCTATGGCAATTCCCAGAGCAACACTAAATA
>JAULVS010000210.1:0-19329 GCA_032110905.1 Chitinophagaceae bacterium
CCGAAACAATTATTTGTCGAACTAACCAATGATGAAAAAGAGCTGCTGACAATTTTTGACGGACATCACCATTTACACATTGATCATATTCATGTTTCCAGCCCCAAAAGCAACAGTCATGTAGCGTCTCTCCTACTTAACCTGGAAATAAAAGGCGTAATTCGTTGTTTGCCCGGTAAAATCTACCAGCTGATTCAGTAGAAATAGAAAGATGCGGGAAAACTGCCATTTGGAAGATATATGGATGGCGAACTACCTTTGCACATGGCAATAAGAAAATCTATCCCCCCCTCTTTTATTCTGGAGAAATTTTACGGTGAAGGTTTAACCTTTGATGATGTCTTGTTAATGCCTGCATACTCACAGGTCCTTCCCAGAGAAACAGATATCAGCACACAACTGACAAAAGCTCTTCGCTTAAACATTCCAATGTTATCTGCAGCCATGGACACGGTCACTGAAGCCGGCCTTGCAATTGCTTTGGCAAGAGAAGGCGGACTCGGTATTCTGCACAAGAATATGAGTATTGAGGAGCAGGCCCTTCAAGTAAGAAAAGTAAAAAGAAGCGAAAGCGGACTGATTATTGATCCCATTACACTTTCAAAAGATTCAACCATCGGTGATGCGTTGCGCCTTATGAAGGAAAATAAAATAGGCGGCATTCCGGTTGTTGATGAAAAGAAAAAACTCGTAGGAATTCTTACCAACCGCGACTTGCGTTTCGAAAATAACCCGAAAAGAAAGGTGAGTGAAGTAATGACTTCCCAGAATCTCATCACAGCACCTGAAGGAACAGACTTTAAGAAAGCAAAGACGATTTTAAGTCAGCATAAAATTGAAAAACTTCCTGTCGTAAAAAAAGATGGCACCCTGATTGGGCTGATCACTTACAGAGATATCCTTCAATTACAAAGCCACCCGAATGCTGTGAAAGATGCATTCGGGCGATTACTGGTTGGCGCAGCACTTGGAATTACTCAGGATTTATTTGAACGTGCTGACGCATTGAAACAAGTTGGTGTAGATATTGTCACACTCGACAGTGCGCATGGTCACAGCAAAGGCGTTATTGATGCTTTAAAAGCACTGAAGAAAAATTTTAAAACCTTACAAGTGATTGCCGGAAATGTTGGTACCGCCGAAGGTGCAGTAGCACTTGCTAGCGCCGGAGCAGATGCTGTAAAAGTTGGCATAGGCCCGGGCTCAATATGCACCACGCGTATTGTAGCAGGCACTGGAGTTCCACAATTATCAGCGATCATGGAAGCATCCTATGCGCTGAAAAGCAAAGGCATACCCGTTATTGCTGATGGAGGCATTCGCTATACCGGCGATATGGTAAAGGCCATCGCGGCCGGCGCTTCAACAGTGATGATGGGAAGTGTATTTGCCGGCACAGAAGAAAGTCCGGGAGAAACCATCATTTACGAAGGAAGAAAATTCAAGCAATACCGTGGCATGGGTTCAATCGGCGCGATGCAACAAGGAAGCAGTGACCGTTATTTTCAGGATGTGGAAGAAGGTATCAAAAAATTAGTGCCTGAAGGGATTGAAGGAAGGGTAGCATTTAAAGGCAATGTATCGGAAATAGTTCATCAATATACAGGTGGTCTGAGAGCCGGTATGGGGTATTGCGGAGCCAAAACTGTGAAAGAATTACAGAAAGCACAGTTTGTAAAGATCACCAATGCCGGCATGAAGGAAAGCCATGCACATGATGTAGAAATCACTAAGGAAAGTCCTAACTATTCGAGATAATAATCAGGAGCAATTAGTATAAACGGCAACAGCGATCGTATTTTGCCGACTATATTTATTTAATCCTTGAACTCAAAATCATTCCGATGCAGTTTTCTGAAAAATATCGCCAGTTATTGTTTTCGGTGATTGCCGGACTTCTTTGTTTTCTATCCTGGCCACCACTTGGCTATACGACTTTGATTTTCTTAGCATGGATTCCGTTGTTTTTTCTGATAGATGCGACAATCGGGAAATGGAAATTTATTTCTCTTATTTATCTTTCTCTGTTTATTTGGAATGCAGCTACTACCTGGTGGATCTGGAATGCATCAGCACCGGGTGCAGCAATGGCCATTCTTATCAACAGCGCACTGATGCTACTCCCCTGGCTGGCTTTTCGTGTTTTCAGAAATAAATATGGCAGAATGATGGGATATATCTCATTTATCTGCTTCTGGTTATGCTTTGAATATATTCACTTACAGGATTGGGGACTAAGCTGGCCTTGGCTGACATTGGGAAATGTATTTGCAAGCTGTCCTGAATGGGTTCAATGGTATGAATATACCGGCACCAGCGGAGGTACTTTATGGATTTTAGTGGTGAATATTCTTTCTTATGAAGCCATCAGAAATTTATCATTTTCAGGATGGCGAGATAAAAAAGCACAACAGTTTTTTTTCTCTGCAATTGGCCTAGTGATTCTCCCAACACTGTTATCCTTACAAATCAGAAAAACATTTGAACAAAAAACAGCTTCAGAGAAAAAACAGGAAGTAGTCATCATTCAGCCCAATACCGACCCCTATCAAAAAATCGGCGGTATGGACTTCGATCGTCTGTTGAATGAAATGATTTCTCTCAGCAGAAAAGCAACAGACTCTTCTACACGATTGCTCATATGGCCGGAAACAGCCCTTTATACGAGCAGCGGACTGGACGAAGTGAGGTTGAAAGAATCAGGTGCACTTGCCCCTTTATTTGAATTCCTAAAAGAATATCCGCAATTACATTTATTCACAGGGATAGAGAGCTATCGTATCTTTGATGAGAAGCATTCAGTGTATTCAAGAGCGATTCCAAATTCATCTCAATATTATGAGGCTTATAATGGAGCTGTATTATTAAACCACAACGGTCCACTTCATTTTTATCACAAGTCGATGCTGGTACCGGGTGTTGAAACCTTACCTCGTTTTCTTATGTTTCTCGGACCGGTTTTTGAACAGTTGGGAGGATCTGCCGGCGGATATGCAAAACAGGACCAAAGAACAACGGTACCTGTTTCCGATCATTTCCTCATTGCACCTGCAATCTGCTATGAAAGCATTTATGGTGAATACATCAGCAAATACATTGCACAGGATGCAAGCCTCATTGCAGTTATTACCAACGACGGATGGTGGGGCAATACACCTGGCTACAAACAACATATGTCATATGCAAGGTTGCGTGCAATTGAAGCAAGAAGATGGGTTGCAAGAAGTGCGAACACAGGCATTAGCTGTTTCATTGATCCTGTTGGTAATGTTTTAAACCCACTTCCGTGGTGGAAAGCAGATGTTACCAAAGCTGAGATCCCTTCTCTTTCTGAAAAAACTTTTTATGTTCGTTATGGAGATCTTATCAGTAAAGCGGCAATCATATCCTCTGTCCTTTTGGTTTTAATTTTCTTCACCGGACGTTTTCGAAAAAAGAAAACTGCCTGATTTTTCATATCAAATTGATGGAACAGAAACGATTAAATGGTATTTTTTATTCTGTAATTGGAAGCGGTCAAACACTCGTATTCATACATGGCTTCGGAGAAGACAGTTCGATCTGGAAAAACCAAATTGAATATTTCAAAAACGACTACCAACTTATCATTACTGATTTGAGAGGAAGTGGACAATCAGAACTATTACCAAATGAAGATCTTTCTATTGAATCGATGGCAAATGATATTAAACTCATACTTGATGAAGAAGAAATCAAGAGCTGTGTAGTATTTGGTCATTCAATGGGCGGTTATATCACACTTGCCTTTGCTGAGATGTTTCCCGAAAGGATTGCCGGATTCGGACTAATTCATTCCACTAGCTTTGAAGATTCTGAAGAAAAAAAGGCGGCACGAAAAAAGGGAATTGAATTTATTACTCAAAATGGAAGCAGTGCATTTTTAAGAGCAACCATCCCGAATTTATACGGAGAAAAATTCAAAACTGCTTCACAGGAAATATTCAATCAGCTTCTCGAAAAAAGTTTAGTAATAAAAAAAGAGACCTTGATTGCCTATTACGAGGCAATGATGAAAAGAAAAGACCGTACGGAGGTCTTAACAAACAGCACATGCCCTGTCTTTATTTTTATCGGCGATGAAGACAAAGCAGTTTCTCCTGAAGATGCGTTGTACCAGAGCACGCTTCCTGCAAAGTGTCAGGTAAAACTGGTGCAAGGCATTGCACATACCGGTATGTGGGAATCACCGGAAGTACTAAATAAAGAAATACACATATACCTGAATACACTTGTTAAGTAAGTATACGAGTAAAAGAAAAGGGTCTTCCATCAGAGAAGACCCTTTTTATATGTGGTTGGTTTTCTTTTTAACTGCAACCCATGCTGTTTCCGCAGTTGAGACATTTGTAACATGTACCACTGCGAATGGTGATGTGACCGCAAACATTACAAGCAGGAGCGTCACTTTGCATGCTGCGTGCTGCCTGGTTTACTGCATCAAGACTGGAAGATGATTCAGCTTTCACCACTAAGCCCTGTCGTGAACTTTTAGCGGGTGAAGGTGTGCCGCCGCTTACAACACGCACATCACTCAGTTCCACGCTTTTTTTTTCATATTCAAGTCCGGTAGGAATATCATCCCAATCGTCTGTACCGGTATTTCCGATTTCAGGTTTGTCGAGCACATGAACGAGGTCTGTACGTCCGAGGTATTCGTAAGCAAGACAACGGAAGACGAAATCTACAATTGAAGTTGTGCTCTTGATATTCGGATGATCAACCATTCCGCTTGGTTCAAATTTGGTGAAGATGAATTTCTCCACGTACTCTTCGAGCGGAACACCATACTGAAGTCCGACAGAAACAGCAATTGCAAAGCTATTCATCAAACTGCGTAATGTGCTTCCTTCTTTGGCGAGATCCACAAAGATTTCTCCCAATGTGCCGTCTCCGTATTCACCCGTACGTAAGAAGAGTGCCTGTCCGTTTATTTTAGCCTTCTGTGTGAAGCCGCGGCGCTTCGTTGGCAGCTTTCTCCGTTCTACGATTCTTGCAAGCTGACGTTTTAATTTGGTATCAGGAGAGGACTGAACACGCTTGTTCAATTCCTCAAGCAGTTCTTCCAATGTCAACTTACCCATATCAACTATCACACTATCGGATGACGTTTCTTCTACAGAAGCAGCCTCAACAGGCGTAGATGTTTTTTTCTTCTTGTCTCCCTTGGTACTTAGTGGCTGACTGAGTTTGGATCCGTCACGATACAATGCACATGCTTTCAAGCCTAACTGCCAGCTTTGGAGATACGCATCAGCAATCTCTTCTACATTTGCTTCATTTGGCAGGTTAATGGTTTTTGATATTGCGCCGCTGATGAAAGGCTGTACTGCCGCCATCATACGGATATGTCCGCTGTGGTGAATATAACGTTCTCCTTTCTTTCCACATTTGTTTGCACAATCAAATACCGGATAATGTTCTTCTTTCAGATAAGGAGCGCCTTCAATGGTCATCGTACCGCAGATATAATCATTGGCATCTGCGATTTGTTCATCCGTAAAACCAAGTGCTTCGAGTAAACTCCATTCAAAATCATTGTATTCATCAGCACTGAAACCAAGGCGTTGCAAGCATTCCTCTCCCAGCGTGTATTTGTTGAACACAAAACCGATTTCAAAAGCGCTAGCCATCGAAGCATCAAGCTTTTTGATTTCTTCAGCGATAAATCCTTTTTCACTGAGTGATTGCGGATTGATATGTGGTGCCCCGTTCAGAGAGGCTGCGCCAACAGCGTATTTTACGATAGCATCAACCTCCGGTGCAGAATAACCAAGTTTGACAAGAGCAGCAGGCACTGACTGATTAATGATTTTGAAGTACCCTCCTCCACTAAGTTTTTTAAATTTAACCAGTGCAAAATCAGGCTCAACACCGGTTGTATCGCAATCCATTACCAAGCCAATTGTTCCCGTAGGAGCAATCACCGTTGTTTGTGCATTGCGATAACCGTATTTTTCACCAAGACCTACCGCTTCATCCCACGACTTGCAGGCACTTGAAAGCAGATAATCAGGACAATAGTTTGCTTTAATACCCAGCGGTTTGATGCTTAAACCTGTATATGCATCTTCTGCATCATAGGCAGCAGCACGGTGATTACGCATCACACGAAGCATGTCTTCGGCGTTTTCCTCGTAGCGAGGGAATGCGCCGAGGAAGGAAGACATTTCAGCAGATGTTTTATAGGAAATACCCGTCATGATAGCAGATAGCGCACCGGCAATACCGCGGGCTTCTTCACTGTCGTACGGAATTCCCATTACCATAAGCATTGATCCAAGATTAGCATACCCCAATCCGAGCGTACGATAATCATACGAAAGCTGGGCTACTTCTTTAGAAGGGAACTGTGCCATCAGCACGGATACTTCAAGAACGACAGTCCATAAACGGATGAGGTACTCATATCCTTCCACATCGAACACCTGTGTTTGTTCATCAAATAAGCGACGCAGGTTGATAGAAGCAAGATTACATGCAGTATTATCGAGGAACATATACTCACTGCAAGGATTGGAAGCATTGATGCGACCACCTTTAGGTGAAGTATGCCATTCGTTGATTGTTGTATCGTATTGAGTACCGGGATCAGCGCATCTCCATGCAGCATACGCAATCTGGTTCCAAACCTCCTGTGCAGGAAGTTTTTTCATCACACGGCCATCAGTACGTGCTTTGAGTTCCCAATCTTCACCTTTTTCCAGTTTCTCAAAAAATTCATTGGGAATACGAACAGAGTTGTTAGAGTTTTGTCCACTCACTGTGCGATAAGCTTCTCCTTCATAGTCGTGAGAATAACCTGCATTAATGAGCGCACCAACTTTTTTCTCTTCTTCCACTTTCCAGTTGATGAAATCCATGATCTCGGGGTGATCAAGGTCAAGGCAGACCATTTTCGCAGCACGGCGAGTGGTTCCGCCACTTTTAATTGCACCTGCGGCGCGGTCTCCGATCTTCAGGAAACTCATCAGACCGGAAGAAGAACCACCTCCGCTGAGCTTTTCACTTTCTCCGCGAATTTGAGAGAAGTTGGTACCAACCCCTGATCCATATTTGAAAATTCTAGCCTCACGAACCCAGAGATCCATGATGCCCCCTTCATTTACCAGGTCATCTCCCACACTAAGAATGAAACAAGCATGTGGTTGAGGACGCTCGTACGCCGAGGTTGATTTTTTTAACTGGCCATCAGTCTGATCTACATAATAGTGCCCCTGTGGTTTTCCTTTAATGCCATATGATTCATAAAGGCCGGTATTAAACCACTGTGGTGAGTTAGGAACACACATTTGATTCAGGATGCTGTAAGCCAACTCTTCGTAAAAAATCTGCGCATCCTGTTCGGTTTGAAAATATCCATAACGTTCGCCCCAAACGCGCCAGCAATTGGCCATGCGGTGAGCAACTTGTTTGGATGATGTTTCACGACCCAGTGATCCATCAGGCTGAGGCACACCTGCCTTGCGAAAATATTTCTGTGCAAGAATATCCGTGGCAATCTGACTCCAATGAGAAGGCACTTCCACATTATTCATTTCAAATACAACCTCCCCAGAAGGGTTGCGAATAACTGATGTGCGATAATCATATTCGAACATCTCGAACGGAGAAACACCTTCTTTTGTAAAGCGACGGGTGAACTGAAGCCGCTGTTGCTTTTTCTTGGCTGCCATAATATCTAAAAATCCTTTTGGTTAGTAAGTTAGTTTTCGAGAAATGAAGACAACGAAAATATTTTCAGTTTGGCTAAAAGCAAAGTCAGAAATATCAACAGTTTGTGGAAAAATGTTGAAAAGCCCGACTGGCTTGGATTTCAAAAAAAGAAAAGATTTTATTTGGCTATCAAAATGGATTTTACTAAAAAAATAAGTCAATGCCTCATTTTCACTGAAACCCTTTACTGGTAATGGTTTCAAAGCGTGAATAAACGAAGTTAAATATAACGGCTAGCATTAAACGAATTAAATGTCTTTGCTCATAAAATGAACTGACCGGATTTGAAAAACATGGTTTCAACCTGTCTTGTATAGGTTTAATTGGCAGAGAGATGGATTTTTTCCATTTTTGCAGTAAGTCATCAGAATGAAAGACAATGTTTACCAGGAAATTTCAGAACGCAAAGCAAAAGGTAAAAAATCCTTTGCGGTACTGCTCGACCCCGATAATGTGAGGGCTGAGCAGTTGCCTGAGCTTGCTGAAAAAGCAAGTAATGCCGGCGTTGATTTTTGGCTGGTTGGAGGTAGCCTGATGGTTACCAATCATTTAGATCAGATGCTGCGTAAACTGAAAGAAGTTTCTACCATCCCCGTCATATTATTTCCCGGTAGTCCGTCACAGGTTAATCCAAGAGCAGATGCTCTGTTATATCTATCATTGATTTCGGGAAGAAACCCGGAGTTGCTGATCGGACATCATGTTGTATCTGCTCCGATGGTTAAACAAAGCGGCCTGGAAGTCATCCCAACCGGTTATATGGTAATTGACGGAGGGTCTCCTACTACGGTATCTTATATAAGCAATGCATTGCCCCTTCCTTCAGATAAAACAGAAATCGCTTTGTGCACTGCACTTGCCGGAGAGTTGCTGGGAATGAAGCTGATTTATATGGATGCAGGTAGCGGAGCACGCATTCCTGTTTCTGAAGAAATGATCCATGCAGTTGCATCAGAAATTTCCATCCCACTTATTGTCGGAGGAGGGATTCGTGAACCGGAGAAAGCTTATCTCAATTGCAAAGCAGGCGCAGATCTTATCGTTGTTGGAAACTTACTGGAAAAAACACCATCATTAATGAGTGAAATGGCCGCAGCAGTACACAGCGCCTCCGTTGCAGTATAAAAAACCACACTTTTACTCTTCTTATAGACTCATCATTTCCTTAAACTTGACCGCCTGGCGCCGGCTGACTTCAATTTTTTCTCCTCCTTGTAATTCCAGTAGTAGTCCCCCGTTAAAATAAGGTTCCACCCTTTCAATCATCCGCATATTTACAATATGCTTACGATTCGCTCTGAAAAACACTTTTTCATCGAGTCGTTCTTCCAGGGCATTAAGTGATTTTAAAATCAATGGTTTGTTTGAAGCAAAGAAGACCTTCACATAATTACCAACACTTTCAAACAACCTGATTTCGCCGAGTTTGACAAACCAGCAACGATCGCCATCTTTTACAAAAACCTGATCGTTTTCACTGAGTACTGTTCGGCCTTGCATCACATCTGAAACAGATGAAACCGACTCCTCTAGGTCTTCCAGCTTATGAATGGCTTCAGCAAGTCTTTTTGGCTCAATAGGTTTCAGCAGATAATCGAGGGCATTTACATCAAAAGCCCGTAAGGCATATTCATCGTAGGCGGTGGTGAAAATAATATCAGGTGTATGTTCCAGTTCATGTAAAAGATCAAAGCCTGTTTTTCCCGGCATCTGGATATCCAGAAATATTAAGTCGGGCATATGCTCCTTTATTTTTTTGACAGCTTCATCCACATTCGCCGCCTCATCTACAATTTCAATTTCGGGATAGTCCTGTAATAACTTTCTGAGCTCATTGCGAGCGAGTCGCTCATCATCTATCAATATTGCTTTCTTATGCATAGGCAAATGTATTTTCCCTCTTGTTCATAGCTTGTGGTATCGGCATACAAATTCGTGCTTCAACATAACCTGACGCTGTTTCATTCAATTCAAAAGAAGCCTTTCCGCCAAACTGAAGATGTAGTCGCTCCTTTGTACTTGATACGCCAAACCCTTCCGCATTGTAATACTCACTCAAACGGCCACTGTTTCGTATAATCAGTTCATGATCCTGATGGTGAATTTTAGAAGAAACAAACACTTCTCCACCTGCAAGATGTTTGCTTACACCATGTTTGATTGCATTTTCAACAAGCGTCTGCAACATCATAGGCGGCACCTGCAGGTTTAATGTTTCAGGATCTATTTCAAAATGAAAATGCAAACGCTCTTCGAAGCGCAGTTTTTCCAGCTCCAGATAATCTTTTACAATGTTCAACTCTTTTTCAAAGCTGACTGTCTCAGCTTTTTCAGCCTGCATACTACTACGAAGTATATTGCTTAATTCTGTTATTGCCCTTCTTGCCCTCACTGGATTCTCATCGATTAGTGCACGAATACTATTCAGTGAATTGAAAATAAAATGAGGGTTGATGTGCGACTTAATTGTCTGCAGCTGAAGATCGCGGATAAGTGTTTCAGATTTCAGGGCTTCGATCTGTTGATTACGCACTCTTTCTACATAGTGAAAAATAAAGTAAATCAGATTCCAGATAAGTAAAAATATAACTGAATTGATCACATAATTGAACAATGCCCTTTCTGGTTTTCCATTCCGTAAATCATTTATTTCTGAAAGAGAAAAGGCGTTGACAGAAACATGAAGCAACAATCCAAGAATAAAACCAAAAACAAGCGTCATCGAAAGAAACAAAAGAACCTGCTTATCAAATTCTCTTTCCAACACCTTTAACCTAATTAGTATGGCGCGCATCAGATGCGTGAGCAGCAAACCTCCGACAACCCATATTAGAATACGGGTAAACGCCTGCCAGGTCACCTCACTTCTGAAAACCCAGACAAAAAAAACATTGAGCAATAAACTCCCCCCCCAACCAAAAAGCTGGCACCATATATAAGCATTCTTTCTACTGATCAGTCGCATACTACAAAGCTATCAGGTTTAATACCCTGCTATTCTATAAATTTATAAAGGGTTGATTAATATTATAAACGGAAATCTAAAGAGAAATTATTTCAACTTTTTGCCGGTCCGTTTGTTTAACTTTGATCCGGCTTAATGAAACAATTGATTATTTGCCAAAAAACTGAGTATGCAGCTACAACCTGGTGCACTTTTATCAAAAATAGATTCTCCTTCAGATCTAAAAAACCTAACGATCGAACAATTGCCTCAGCTTTGCGATGAGCTCAGGCAATACATCATTGATGTAGTAAGTGTTCACGGCGGACATTTTGGTGCGAGCCTGGGTGTGGTGGAATTAACAACAGCCCTGCATTACGTTTATAATACTCCTTATGATCAGCTGGTATGGGACGTTGGTCATCAGGCCTATGGTCATAAAATTCTGACCGGGAGAAGAGATCAGTTTCACACCAACCGCAAATATGGCGGACTAAGCGGTTTCCCAAAGAGAAGTGAAAGCGAATATGATACTTTCGGAGTTGGCCATTCCTCAACATCCATTTCTGCTGCTCTTGGCATGGCAATGGCAGCTAAAATGAAAGGAGAAAAAAGAAAATCAATTGCTGTTATCGGTGATGGCGCCATGACTGCCGGTCTCGCTTTTGAAGCCATGAACCATGCAGGTGTTGCAGACAGTGATGTGCTGATTATCCTGAATGATAACTGTATGAGTATCGACCCCAATGTGGGCGCATTGAAAGAGTACCTGACAGATATCTCCACTTCTCCCACATACAATAAAATTAAAGATGAAGTATGGAAAGCGCTTGGCAAGCTTCCTATTGGCACACATTTCACCAGAGATATGGCCAGTAAGCTTGAGCACAGCATCAAAGGATTTGTCAATAAAAGCAGTAATCTCTTTGAAGCACTTAAACTAAGATACTTTGGTCCGATCGACGGACACAATATTCTGAAACTTGTTGATACGCTTAAAGACCTGAAACAAATTCCCGGACCTAAAATTCTTCATATTGTAACAGTTAAGGGAAAGGGTTATGCACTTGCGGAACAAGACCAAACCAAATGGCATGCACCCGGACTTTTTGATAAAGTAACCGGTGAAATTCAGAAGAAAAAATTTGATACGCCACAACCTCCCAAGTACCAGGATGTATTTGGACATACCATGATTGAACTTGCAGAAAAGAATGAAAAAATTGTTGGCATCACACCTGCTATGCCAAGCGGATCTTCTCTAAAGTTTATGATGGAAAAAATGCCCGATCGTGCGTTTGATGTCGGCATTTGTGAACAACATGCTGTTACTGTAAGTGCCGGCCTAGCAACGCAGGGTATGAAAGTATTCTGCAATATCTATTCTTCCTTTATGCAACGCGCCTATGATATGGTGGTGCATGATGTGGCACTTCAAAAACTTCCCGTTATTTTCTGTTTAGACCGCGCAGGTCTTGTAGGAGAAGACGGTCCTACTCATCATGGCTGCTATGATATCGCTTTTATGCGTTGCATTCCAAATATGGTTGTAGCTGCTCCTATGAATGAAGCCGAACTGAGAAACATGATGTATACTGCTCAACTTGATTCTCAGAATCTACCCTTCTCTATACGCTACCCAAGAGGTGAAGGTGTTATGACTGAATGGCGAACAGAAATGAAAGAAATAGCTATCGGTAAAGGCAGAAAACTAAAAGACGGTGAAGAAATTGCAATCCTCACATTTGGCCATCCGGGCAATTTTGCTGCAGCAGCCATCAGAGACCTAAGAACAGAAGGCATCAATCCTGCACATTATGATATGAGGTTTGTTAAGCCAATCGACGAAGAACTATTGCATGAAGTATTCCAAAAATTCAAGAAGATTATTACAATCGAAGACGGAACAGTGACTGGTGGCTTTGGCAGTACTGTTCTTGAATTTATGGCAGCAAATAAATACCATGCTGAAGTTGTTATTTTGGGTATACCTGACCGACTGGTTGAACACGGTACGCCAAAACAACTTTATGAAGAAATTGGACTCGATGCCAATGGTATTGCAGAAACTGTTAGGTCAATAATGAACGTAAACGTGTTGGTAAAATAAGCGCCTCTTTTCTCCGGTCTCGTTATTAGAATCGCTAAATATTTGATTAAGCAAACGAAACTTCAGATTCTGCATTTTCGCGGTCGTCATTCCATTCAATAATGAAGTTATTCTTCCCTTCCCCAACAAGTATAGACATAAATCTTTGTTGTGCTAATTCAAGAAGTGAGAGGAATAAAAAGATTGCGTGTATGCGATTTTCGCAGAAGTCAAATAATTTTTCAAAAGCCATCGTTTTTTCCTTTTGCACCATCTCAATCATCTGCTCCCGGCTTCCTTCCATACTATAGTTATATTGAACAACGGTATGAACGGGTTTATTCAGGCGTTCATGCTGTCGCTTCATAACTCTTTCAAACGTTTTCATTAATTTGAAAAGTGTAATCGTTTGAATTTCTGTCCCTTCTCCTGCCTCCTCCCCAATCTGAGCAAGCTCTTTTGAAATATTTCCACGTTTGAACATCAGCAAACGCTGTGCTTCCATTTCAGCCATCTGAACTGAAGCTTCTTTAAATCTTTTGTATTCAAGAATTTTATCAATCAACTCCTGTCGGGGATCAATTTCATTGCCTTTTTCATCAAGTTCTTTACGAGGCAATAACATCTTGGCTTTAATCCGCATTAATGTAGAAACAAACAATATAAATTCACTACTTAATTCAATATTGAGTTTTTCTGTCTGGTGAATATAAGTAAGAAAATCGGACGTGATCTTACTGATGGGAATATTGTAAATATCGAGTTCGTCTCTTTCAATAAAAAACAACAGAAGATCGAAGGGACCTTCAAACTGCGGGAGCTTTATTTGATAATTTATAGTTTGCACTTTCCTGATGTTTAAGATAAATGCCGCTAAGGCAGCAGCAAAGGTAAGGAAGTCCTAAAAGGCAGCAGAAAATCCTACTCCAAGCAGTGATTTTAATTGTGTACCCAGCACACCTTGATTATTTACAGCTTTGATATCATGGTCATAAATCAGGTCAAAATTATAGGTGACACTGATGTACTTATTAACCTTCATATTGATGACATTGGTCCAGAAAATATCAATGTTTTGCGGATTATTTCGGTAGTTGCTGAAAAGATCCATCCTGCTTGTAAGCTTGATATTCTTCGCAACTTCTTTTTTAAGATTAATTGTTGCGAAAGCACCAAGTTCACTGACAGACATTTTATTTGGATCAATTCTAAAAAGTTGACGTAAGCCAGCATTTGCATTGTTTACAATCACCCACCTTGACGTGATGGGAGAAAGAAAAACATCAAATTCTGCATTGGGTTTGTACGCAACCCCCGGAGAAACGAGAAGATAGGCAGGCGCGAAAAAAGAAGAGTTTTTTGTTTTGGTTGGAACAGTGCCATAATCAAAACCGTCTGTGAACTGGGTACGCAGGTTGGCAAGTGCCGTGAGATAAATATGCCCTTTCCCAAGCTGATAACCATACCTTGATAAAACATCAATACGATCATCATTTTTGCGTGTTCCGATGCTGGTGGCGCTTACAATACCATATTGGGTATTTAGGGTATTGTCCCAAGACGACTTGTCTTTTTTATAATATATATAAGCATTCACAATGGCATTGACAGATAAGGAAGATTTCTCAGCACCTGCAGCCCAGTTACGGCTAGCTCCCTGGCTTAAGTTTAGATTAAAAACGCCTCCTTTGGTCCAGCCTTCCGCTTGTTCTTTATCCTTTTTGATTGCACGATCAGACTCTTTTTTCAGCAACTGAACCTGCCGATCCTGCGCTTTTAATTCGAGTGCGAAAAGATGTATAATGCTTAGTAAAAAAAGAAAATACTTTTTAGCCATAAATCTTATGAATTTAAATGTTTCAATTACTAGGAGAAAAAAGTGTTTTAATTTTCTTTTTACTTTTTCAAAGCATCTCTTATTTCACGCAGTAATATAACTTCTTCCGAATCCGGAGGAGGTGGCGTTTCCTCTTTTTTCTTCTTTGCCGCAGTGTTGATCACTTTAATAATCATAAACAAAACAAAAGATATCATAACAAAAGAAAGCACTGCGGAAATGAATTTTCCGATTAACATGCTGTGAACTGCCCAGTCTTCAAGTTTAACAACATGAGCCGCCTCAAGCAACGGTTGAAGAATTGCCGGTGTGATGACATCTTCTACCAGTGAGCTGACAATTTTTCCAAAAGCAGCACCGATAATAACACCAACAGCGAGATCTATAACATTTCCGCGCATTGCAAAATCTTTAAACTCTTTCAGAATTCTCATAAAATATAGTTTTGATGATTATAAAGCCCCAAGATACATTTTATCAATTCAATTTTCAAGACGCAAATAAACACTTGCATTATTCTTTAAGAAAGATTGTGCCGTCAACTATGGTCAGCGTACATTTGTAATCCAACTACTTAGAAGGCTTTCAGCCCCAAAAAGAAATTGAAAGTTCTAAATAAATATAGCTTTAGAAGAGAGAACGCAATTGGCGAATCGGTTATGATTCATATTATTTATGCAAACATTTTTACCCCCAAATGGTAAAAAAATTAAAATGAAAAAGTCATAACGAAAATTCAATACCAACAGGAATGCAAAAATTAGATTCGTTTAGTCGTTTAGGGTTTCTCTAACCAAGTTATAACCAAAATCTAATAACCAACAACTTTCACGTATGAAATGGATTCTTTACATCATACTATGCTTAATCTGGGGAAGTTCTTTTATTTTAATGAAAGAAGGACTTGTTTCTCTAACAGCTTATGAAGTTGCTGCAATTCGTATGCTCTCAGCAGGTCTGGTTTCAATTCCTTTCGCTTATCGCTCTTTCCGTGAAATAACGAAAACACAAAGACGTTACAGTATTCTCACCGGTATTCTCGGCAGCTATTTACCTGCTATTTTTTTCTGTATTGCTCAAACAAAAATTGATAGTGCACTTGCAGGGATGCTCAACGCTCTTACTCCTTTATTTGTATTATTGATCGGAGCTGCTTTTTTTAAATTGCCGTTGATTAAAGGCAAACTGATAGGCATATTAATTGGATTTTCCGGGATGATTATGCTTTTTATGAAGCAAAAAGGGGCCTTTCATTTTGAGGAAATGCCCTATTTGCTCATTGTCGTCTTAGCTACAATTTGCTACGGCGTAAACGTAAACATCGCAAGCAGACATTTAAAGGGAGTTAGACCGCTCGCAATCGCTTCGGTTGCATTTACTTTTTTGATTCCGTTGTCTCTCATACTATTATGGGAAGAAGGTTTTTTCAGCCATGTGATGACAGACAATAAGGTGCTAATATCTATAGCCTCTGCTTCCTTTTTAGGTATTACAGGGACAGCTCTGGCAACAGTACTTTTTTATATGCTGATGAAAAAGGCAGGGCCATTGTTTTCCTCAATGGTTACCTATGGCATACCGTTTGTTGCTGTAGCCTGGGGCTTTATCTACGGAGAAGAAATAACTGTGCTGCAACTGCTTGGACTCTTTATTATTCTTACCGGGGTATATGTTGTAAACAGAGTTAAAGCGGGTCCTGAAAATTAATCATCAGGATATTTTAAACACTCATAATTTCTTTTTCCTTGGCCTCTAAGTGCTTCTCCACAATGCTGGAATATTTATCGGTCATCACCTGAATATCTTTTTCCGTATCCTTGGCGACATCTTCGCTTAGTCCATCTTTCTGAAGTTTCTTTATTTGCTCAATTGCCTCACGACGTCCATTACGAATACCTACTTTGGAATGTTCTCCTTCTGCATTAACCCTTTTCACCAATTCCTTTCTTCTTTCTTCGGTCAAAGGAGGAAGAAAAAGACGGATGATGTTTCCGTCATTCTGAGGCGTAAGTCCAATGTTCGCATTTATGATTGCCCTCTCTATAGGCTGTAGCATATTTTTCTCCCAGGGCTGAATTGTAAGTGTTCTTGCATCTGCAACACTGATATTCCCAACCTGCCCAATAGGTGTAGGCGATCCGTAATAGTCTACAATAATCCCATCAAGCATATTAGGATTAGCTCGACCGGCTCTGATTTTCACCAATTCCGCTTCAAGGTGTTTGATGCTTTTTTCCATAGCATTTTCCGCATCTTCTATAGCAATTTCAAGTTGCTGATTTATGTCAGACATAAAGACTTTTTTTGAAATGCAAACCTAATAAAATTTAAAATGCCTTGTAGTGAAATTCGAAGAAAGAATATTTCTAATTGGCTACATCTTTCAAATCGGGAGGAGAGGCCGGAGATTGAATATTGATCACCTTTAAATCATCGTTGGGCAAGGAAGCATCGTTTTTAAGGGAGGACATCATTTTGCGTTTCTTGTTGCCGGAGTAGAACAAAAGACCAATCACTACAAACCCCATCGTTACAAGCCCGATCAGCAAAATCGTATTCCCAAGAAAACGTGCCGTATAAGTTAAAAGAATTACAACCAAGTTAAAAAGAACAGCGATCGCAGTTACAACCGGGTGGCTGCATCCTTTATCAAGAAGGAGATGATGAATATGATTTCGGTCGGGGCTGAAGGGAGATCTTCTGCGAAGGATTCTGAACGAAAAAATACGTAAGGTATCAAACAAGGGGACAAACAAAATGGCAAAGCCGATTGCAGGAGCAGCAGGCATAAATAAGACTGCATCGGGCTGACTGGCAATTTCAATAAACTTTATAACGAGGATTGCATTGACAATACCGAGGAGCAAAGAGCCGGTATCTCCCATAAAAATTTTGGCAGGAGAAACGTTGTAAATAAGAAAGGCAAGAATACTACCAGCTAGGGAAAAGGCTAAAATGGCATAAAAAAGTTCTCCTGAAAAGAGAAAAAAGGCGCCAAAAAGCAGCGTAGAGAGAATACCAAGAGAGCCAGCCAGACCATCCACGCCATCAATTAAATTAAATGAGTTGATAATGACAATAAAAGTAAAAAAGGTAAACAGATGGCTCCATAAAGGAGTAAGTTCATAAATCCCCATAAAACCATGCATTCCGGTTATGAGTAATTCTCCTTTGTAAATCAAAATGGCAGCAGCAATTAACTGACCTATTAATTTTTTAAAAGCGGTAAGATCTACGATATCATCTTTTAATCCAAGGAAGAAAACAATCAGGAAAGCCGATACCAAATATTGCATCTCAGGATGCAGACCTGCAGGAGATATCAATAAAACAGCAATGATAAAACCGGCGAAAATACCAACTCCTCCAAGGGTGGGTATTGGAGAATGATGATGTTTTCGGTCGTCGGGAATGTCATAAAGATGTTTAATCTCCGCCAGTCTTATCAAAACAGGAATTGATAGAAAGGTGATCAAAAAAGAAATCAGGCTTGTAAGTAGAATTGAATCCATTTATTATTGAGTCAAATATAAAATATTTTTTTAGAAGGAGATGTATTTGAAATTCTTAATACTTCTGCAGAAAACTTGCTTAGTTTCAACCCAAGCCGTTTGCTGTTGTTTAAATTCAACTTAGATTTGCCGCAACTTCATATCGTATGGCAGAATTAAAAGAACTCGCAAGACAAATCAGAAGAGACATTGTTAGAATGGTGCATGGTTGCCAAAGCGGGCATCCCGGCGGATCTCTTGGATGTACAGAATATTTTACTGCGCTATATTTCTCCGTGATGAAACACAACTCCAGTTTTAATATGGATGGCACCGGAGAAGATATATTCATCCTTTCAAACGGACATATAAGTCCTGTATTCTATTCTGCTCTGGCCAGAAGTGGGTATTTCGACATTAAAGAACTGGCCAGCTTCCGACGCATTAATTCAAGGTTACAGGGTCATCCTGCAACACATGAACACCTTCCCGGTGTAAGAATTGCAGCGGGGTCACTGGGCCAGGGTCTTAGTGTTGCCTGTGGTGCTGCTATGACAAAAAAGATAAACAACGAGAAGAACTATGTTTTTTCTCTGCATGGTGACGGAGAATTACAGGAGGGCCAGATATGGGAAGCTGTACTTTTTGCTGCACATCATAAAATCGACAATTTAATTGCGACAATCGATTGGAATGGTCAGCAAATTGATGGCCCGACTGAAAAGGTGATGAACCTGGGTGATCTTAAAAATAAATTCGAAGCTTTTGGGTGGGAAACACAGATGATCGAACAAGGAAATGACCTTGATGCAGTAATTGCTGCACTTGAAAACGCAAAAACCCTGAGTGGAAAAGGTAAGCCCGTTGTGAATCTCATGAAAACCGAAATGGGTAAAGGTGTAAGTTTTATGGAAGGCAGCCATGAATGGCATGGAATTGCTCCAAATGATGCACAACTTGAACAAGCATTAATAGAATTATCTGCTACCAAGTTTGGCGATTATTGATTTAATCAGTTCTGATTACTCTCATTTTGACTTTAAATAGCTTTCTCTCCGGGAAGCCTTGTAAGAAGGAACCCAGGCTGCAGTAAGTGCAATGCAGGTTAGTGTCAGAAATACAAGCATAATATCAGTACCCAGCACTTTCACAGGATAATAATCAATAACGAATGATCCCTGCAATGGAATAATCTTAAATGTTACCTGTAGATAGCAAAATAATAGGGCTAACA
>JAULVS010000211.1:0-14238 GCA_032110905.1 Chitinophagaceae bacterium
AATTCAATATGAAGATGATATAACTATTTTGTTGAAAGATGCTGATTTGGTTGTTTATACGCCAGCTATTCCAACAACACATAAGGGGCTTTGTTTTTACAGAGAGAATGGTTATGATTTAATGAAAAGGAGTGAAGTGTTGGGAATGATTACACGCTCCCTTCAAAATATTTGTGTAGCTGGTACACATGGGAAAACAACGATCAGTACAATGACAGCTCATTTGTTGCGCTCGTCGGGAGTAGGTTGTAATGCTTTTTTGGGTGGAGTCTCTGTAAATTATCAAACGAATTTCTGGAGTAACCCTAATGATATTTGTGTGCTTGAAGCAGATGAATTTGACCGGTCTTTTCATAGGTTGGATCCGCAAATAGCTATTATCTCTTCCATGGATCCGGACCATCTCGACATTTATGGAACTGCAGAAGCAATGGAGGATGCATTTGTTCAGTTTGCACAGAAAATCAGACCTGACGGTTGGTTGATTAAAAAGCTTGGTCTTGACAGAGATGATCAATTGAAAGCTGCGCATACCATTACTTATCATCTTAATGATGTAAGAGCTGATGTGCACACGAAAAATCTGAAAGTTGAAAATGGGGGGTATACTTTTGATTTAGTTTTAAATCGTATAAGAGATAATCAGATTGTTCTTTCTGATCTAAGACTAAATGCAGGTGGATACCATAATGTAGAAAATTCCCTGGCTGCAGTTACTGCATCACTTTTAATTGGAGCAGATTCTGATAAGATTAAAGCATCTCTTTCTTCATACAAAGGGGTCCGCCGTCGTTTTGAATATGCAATCTCCCCGGATGAAAATCAACATGTGCTGATTGATGACTATGCTCATCATCCAATTGAGTTAAAAGCGTTGATTGAAGGTGTCAGAAGTCTATTTCCGGGATATATATTAGTGTTGGCATTTCAACCGCATTTATATACCCGTACAAGAGACCTGGCTGATGGTTTTGCAAAAAGCCTTGATATGGCAGATGCAGTGCTGTTATTGCCAATTTATCCGGCAAGAGAGTTGCCAATTGAGGGCGTTTCCAGTCAACTCTTAATTGATAAAATGCAGTTGCATCAAAAACAACTGATAACGCGTGAGACAATTTTTGAGAAAATAGAAAGTTTCTTGATTAATGCAAGAAAGAATGGTGATCGTCTAGTTTTTGTAACAGCCGGTGCCGGTGATATAGATACACTTTTACCAAAATTAAAAGAGCAGTTTATTCATGGCTAATTTGAAATTAAACTGGAAAAAAATATTTTCTGTCATCGCATGGTCTTTAACCGGGCTGGCGCTGATTGTTCTATTGGTGGCTGCAGGTACGCATAATAGTCAGCGTCAATGTAAAGGTATAGTCGTGAATATTGTTAGTTCAGATGATATCAGATATATACAAGAGAAAGAAATTATATTGGTTATATCCGAAGGAAGCAATAATTCGATTGTCGGGAAGTCTCTTGCTGCGATTAATTTGAAAAAGAAAGAGGAGGTTTTAGAGAAAAATTTGTGGATCAGAAATGCAGATTTGTATTTCGATCATCAGGATAGGCTGCAGGTTATGATTGAACAGCGCATACCTGTAGCAAGGGTGTTTTGCAATGATCAGTCAACTTTTTATCTCGATGACCAGGGTGTACGCCTTCCTTTCAGTTTCACTCAAATAGCATCAGTACCGGTTTTTACATCTTTCCCTGAAAGCTCTCAGAAACTTAACGCAAAAGACAGTTTGCTCCTTATGCAAGTGCGAGATATGGGTCTTTATTTACATAATGAGCCTTTCTGGAAAGCTTTAATTGATCAGATTGAACTGAATGGCACTGAAATGATTTTTGTTCCAAAAGTCGGAAATCATGAAATACTTTTTGGGGAAGGAAATATGATTAAGCAGAAGTTTAATCGACTCAAGATTTTCTATGACAAAATTTTGAACAAAACAGGATGGAATTTTTACAGTCGATTAGATCTCAGGTTTAATAAATTATTGGTTGGTGTACGACGAGATAGTTTGAGTTTGTTTTCCAATATGTTTATGCCTGCAGATTCGCTTAATAAAAAACAAGACAGTTTACTATTTAATAAGGACAGTTCTTTAATTAAAAATTTAGATTCAGTTAAGGCAATACCGATTAATAATCCCGGCATCAAAGACTCCATTAAAGTAAAACCAGTTGTTAAGACACAGCTAACGCCTGCAATTAAAAATAATACCGGTGTGCCCTCAGGTAAAAAAAATACGACAAATCAAGATAAGCCGAAAGCAGTGATGGTTCCGGTTACGAATAAAGACACCACAAACCTATTAAACCTTTAACGATCAATATAAACATTTTAAAACAAGAAACAGTTATGATTACAGAACAAAATGAAACATCAATGCCTCAGGAAAATGCAGATGCTTCTGCAGAAAAAGGCAATCCCATCATTGTGGGACTTGATATTGGGACAACTAAAATTGTTGCAATCGCAGGAAGAAAAAACGCTTATGGCAAACTTGAAATTCTCGGATTCGGAAGGGCCAATAGTAGCGGTGTTCAACATGGAATGGTTGTGAATATTGATCAAACGATGAAGGCGATTCAGCAGGCGATACAAAATTGTTATAAAAGCAATCCTCGCCTTAAAATAGAGGAAGTTTATGTGGGTATAGCAGGGCATCACATCAAGTCTCTTCAGACAAGGGGAGATATTGTTCGCCAGGATTGTGAAACAGAGATATCTCAAAAAGAAATTGATCAGTTAATTGCTGATCAGTATAAAACCTATATTCCTGCAGGAGATGAAATAATAGATGTGATTCCTCAGGAATTTACAATTGACAGTTTCCCTAATATCGTTGATCCGATCGGATACAGCGGTAGAAAAGTGGGTGCAAATTTTCATATTATAACAGGTGACAGAAATTCTATTCGCCATATCAACAGAAGTGTTGAAAGAAGCGAACTTAAAATCAAAGACCTGGTTTTACAACCTCTTGCATCTGCTGCAGCTGTTATGGGAGATGAAGATTTTGAGGCTGGTGTTGCAATTGTTGATATTGGTGGTGGCACAACAGATCTGGCGATATTTCATGAAGGCGTATTAAGATCTACGGCTGTTATTCCTTTCGGTGGTGAAAACATTACAAAAGATATCAAGGCTGGTTTGGGTGTTTTGCGTACACAAGCAGAGCAAATGAAAGTACAATTCGGATCTGCGCTTGCTGATGAGGCAAAGTCGAATGCCTTTATCACCATACCCGGTATAAGAGGAATGGCAAAAAGAGATATCAGTGTACAGATGCTTGCAAAAATCATTCAGGCAAGAATGAGTGAGATTATGGATTTTGTTTCATTTAACATCAAACAGACAGGGTTGGATTCCAGGATGTTGAATGGCGGTATTGTGCTCACGGGAGGAGGGTCTCAACTTAAGCATTTGATACAGCTCACAGAATATGTAACAGGTATCAGTGCGAGAATTGGATATCCCAATGAACATCTTGCAGCCGGACATTTTGATGAGTTAATCAAGCCTCAATATGCTACGTGTATTGGGTTGATATTAAAAGGTTATAGCGTTTATGAGGGTTCTTTAAACACGTTAACACCGCAAGAAGTACCCATTGAGGTTATTATTGAGCAGATTCCTCCTGTAGTTGTAGATGAGTTAGCCAAAAATGAAATTGAAAATGAGCAAATATTTATTGATAAACGTCAAAGAGGGCTTTCTGATTTTTTAAAAAGCTTCAAGAAAGGTTTGATTACCATCTTTGAGCCGGAAAATGACACAAGAATGTAATAATCTATTTTTTAATATTTCTTACTAACCCCATACAAACCCGTATTATGATTCATTTTGATTTACCCAAAGAACAATCCTCTATCCTTAAGGTAATAGGAGTAGGAGGAGGAGGCAGTAACGCTGTTAACCATATGCATTCTCAGTCAATTGACGGTGTTGATTTTATCATATGTAATACAGATGCACAAGCAATTGCAAACAGTAAAGTTCCAAATAAAATTCAGTTGGGGCCTCACCTCACACAGGGGCTAGGTGCAGGAGCAAATCCCGAGATTGGAAGACAGGCAACAGAAGAAAGCCTTGAAGAAATTAAAAAAATTCTTGAAGTAAATACCAAGATGGCTTTTATTACTGCAGGAATGGGAGGTGGTACAGGTACAGGTGGAGCTCCTATTATCGCCAAAATATGTAAAGATTTGGGTATTCTTACGGTCGGTATTATAACTACACCATTCGGATATGAAGGTAAAAAAAGATACCAACAGGCGATGAATGGTATTGAGCAAATGAAACAGTATGTTGATACATTGCTTGTTATAAGTAATGATAAGCTTCGTATTCAGTTTCGTAATCTTAAAACCAGTGAAGCCTTTATTAAAGCTGATAATGTGCTTGCAACAGCTGCAAAATGTATTACTGATGTGATTACAAGTACAGGCCAGATCAATGTTGACTTTGCAGATGTGTCTACGGTAATGAGGGGTGGTGGTGTCGCTATACTGGGAAGTGCATCTGCTGGTGGAGAGAATCGAGCGCAGCAGGCCATCGAAGATGCGTTGAATTCTCCATTATTGAATAACAACGATATCCGTGGTGCTAAATGGATTCTGATCAATATCAACAGCGCAGAAGGAGAATACGAGCGCACAATGGATGAAGTAGAGATCATTCAAAATTATTTATTTGACAGAGCCGGGGAAGATACAGATGTCATACTAGGTATGGGGTATGATCATACATTAGGAGACAAAATTAATGTTACCCTCATTGCAACAGGGTTTCAGGAACAACCGGATCTTAAACTGCCTGTGCAAAAAGAAGTAAAGCCACAGTCAGATAATAAATCAGAGCCGCAAAAAATTTTATTAAATCTCGAACCTGCTGAAGAACACAAAACCTATGCGCCGGGTTTACTCTTTTCGGATGATTCAGTAACAACTACTCAAAAAAATGAAGAAATAAAAAATGAGATTATTTTAGAAGCTACTGAAGAACGTACTGAAACTGTTTTTGATGAGCCTACTTCAGTTGAAGTATTAGAATTAAATGTTGCAGAATCTGCATTTGATATGCCGGTTGTTCAGCTGGTTCTTGAAGATGTTTCTGATGATGACAAATCAGATGCTATTATTTTTTCTACTGAAAGTGAAGAAAAAGTTTTGTCAGTTACAATTGATCAAAACACAATGCTTCCCGGATTTCTGACTAAGCCTGCAGTGATCTATCAAGATGTTGCTGAAATTACTGAAGAACTTACAACTAAAACAGAAGAAGCTGTTGCTGTTATTCAAGAAGCTGAACTGATGAATGAGCAGCCACTAGTACATTTTTTCGCTGAAGAGGAAGAACCTCAAATGCAAATGGAGTTAATAGAAAAGGATTCAGAAGAATTTGATTATATAAATAATGAAGTTATCAGTTTTGAGCAAAATCATGAGGAAACAGATATAACAGAAAGATTCAAGCAATCAGTTATTACAGATGAGTCTGAAGAACAGCGTAAAAAAGCTGCAGATCGTTTGCATAAACTTCGTAATCTTTCTTACAACTATAATGCAGCTGATCCTAATAACGAGTTTGAAACTGTACCGGCATATATCAGAAAAAATCTGGATTTATACAATACAATTTCTCCGGCTGAGAATTTTTATAGCAATTATTCTGTTCAAAAGGATGAGGAAAATAATGTTCGTATAGACGGAAAAAATTCTTTCCTGTATGGCAACAGACCAGACTAACCCTTTTGTTTACCTCTGCACCACTGTGTTTCTTGTTTTAGGCTGATCTTTTCACTGGGAAAGTCAGTGCAACCCTCCGGATTCTTCCGGAGGGTTTTCTTTTAAAAACGAGGGCAATCTAATGACGAAGAAGTTGTTCTTCTTTTCCTGTAGCAAAGGGAAAATTCCATTGTGTTGGCTCTTCCGGATAAACGAGCAAGCTGTGAATATCCTACATCATAACTGCATCCCATTGTCCATTCGCCGAAACTTAATCCGGCAAATGCAATATAGCTGTCACCTGCTCTTAGCTGAGCACCAAGTATAAAAGAATTGTATTCGTTTGCAGCAAGTTCAAAACTCATTCCACTAAGCCAGGCTTTTGCGGTTCCCTGAGTCATATACATTGTGTGAGGAATCCATTTAACAGAAGGAGATAAACTCACGGAAACGCCGGCTTGAATGCTCATTCGAACAGGAATGTATGGAAGATCGGCATCTGAAAGAAACGGATCCTGTGGTCTGTTGATGTGATGAGCAGCAAAGCCAATATAGGGTTTAATCAGTCCAGACGGCAATGTCCCTTTGTAAAGAATGCCGGCACTAAAATCTTCAACTGTGAGTGCGCGTATCGGAAAAATATCATTTGTTGGAAGGCCTGGGTTATAACCAATACCCGGAATCCACTGGTCATCCATTTGCAATTTTGACGGATCAAATCTTCTGTTGATGAACCCACCCTGCAAGGCAAATACCAGTTGCTGGTTTTTTTCCTGCCCCCATTTTACGCCGGTGTAAGCGAATGAAAGCGCACCATTCGTATAAACAAAACCGGCATCTCCAGCTTGTTGCCGCAACAAACTGACTCCAATCTGTACATTTTTTCCTGTGGCAAAATCAGCAGACACACCGGATGTAGAATATGGTTGTGTGATGCTTCTCCATTGGTTTCTGTAAATGCCTGATACTCGCACTGCATTGTCTTCTGCAGCAGATAACGCAGGGTTGGTATTGGAAGAAAATGTATAATACTGCGAAAAATGCGGATCTGTTTGTGCAAAGGATTTGCTTAACATCCCACCAAGCAAAACCAAAGTCAGTATGCTTTTTTTGAAAATCATGATTACCTGATGAGCGTTACTGAACCCTTTTTGTTAATCGTTTCTCCATTTGTTTTTGTCACCCTTAAAACATAAACATAAACACCAACAGGTTGTGGTTTCCCTCCGAAAAGTCCATTCCAGCCCGATGAAGGAGCATTGCTTTCAAATACCTTTTCTCCCCACTGATTGTATACTAGGAACTGCATATTTGCAATGCTGCTTCCCCGCACAAACAGAATATCATTCTTCCCATCTCCGTTAGGTGAAAAGGCATTTGGTACAAATAAATCATCGCCGCATACAGGAGGATCAATGCTGATTGATGATGAAATGGAAGTGCATCCAGTTGTTAAATTGCGAATAGTGAAGGTGTATGGTTGTCCGACAGCCAAACCGGCAAAAACGGGATCTGCTTGATATGTGCCATTAATGCCATAACTGTAATTGGAGCCTGAAGAATTGGTAATTTGAATGGTGCCAACTTGATTGCTACAGGTAGGCTTTACCGTTATCGTTAATTCAGGTGTTGGCGGAATACCGGGAGCTGGATTGATTGTAAATGAAGCAGCAGATGAGGTACAATTTGATAAATTATCTTTCGCCGTAACAGTGTAGATGCCAGGATTTAATCCGCTGAATGTTGCTGCCGTTTGATAAGTTCCTCCATTCAAACTGTATTCGAGATTTGCACCTGTTGGATTAGTGATGATTACCGATCCGGTTAACAAGGAGCAGGTAGGTTGAGTGATATTGAAGGTTGGTGCTTGCGGAGCGGAAGGCGCTGCATTGATGGTGAATGTTGCAGCAGGCGATACACAATTTGTTGTACTGTTTCTAACTGTCACTGAGTAATTGCCTGGAGTCAAGCTGCTGAATGTTGCAGCAGTTTGATATGTTCCTCCATTCAAACTGTATTCGAGGTTGTTGCCAGTTGGATTGGTGATAGTTACTGAACCGGTTGATAAGGAGCAGGTTGGTTGTGTGATATTGAAGGTTGGTGCTTGCGGAGCGGAGGGTGCTGCATTGATTGTAACTGATGTTGCATTTGATTCACAGCCGGAGGTCTTGTCTTTTACTCTGATCGAATAAGTGCTAGGATTCAGGTTGCTGAATAATGCAGATGATTGATAAGTGCCTCCATTTAAATTATATTCAAAGTTCGCGCCTGTTGGAGTGCTCACTGTAATTGAACCAGTAGGTATGCTACAGGTTGGCTGTGTTGAATTTGTAGTTGGAGCAACTGGTACAACAGGTGCAGGTTTAACGGTGAAAGTTGATGAAGGTGAAACACAGCCCGTGATTTTGTCTCTGACGGTTGTTGTGTAATTACCGCTTGTTAAATTGCTGAAAGAAGGAGTACTTTGATAAGTGCCATTATTAATATTGTATTCGTAATTATTTCCAACAGGTTGTTGTATGACGATTCCTCCTGTAGGGTTGCTGCAGGTAGGATCAATGATGCTGTAAACGTATGAAGGAGTGCCAGCTGGAATATTATTTATCGTAAAAGAAGACGGAGCCGACACACAATTAACCAAAGTATTTTTTACTGTTGCTGAATAAGTTCCAGGAATGAGGTTATTGAATGTTGGAGAGGATTGATAGCTTCCTCCATTCAGACTGTATTCAAGGTTGTTGCCTACTGGACTACTAATCGTTATAGATCCTATTGGGGTAGAGCAGGTTGGCTGGATGATAGTAAAGGTTGGTGCATTTGGAGAAGATCGATCTGCTGTAATAACAAATGTAGAGGCTGCAGAAATACAATTCGTTGAATTATTCCTGACTGTAATTGAATAGTTGCCTGGGTTTAAGCCATTGAAAGCAGGAGATGATTGATAGGTGCCTCCATTCAGACTGTATTCAAAATTATTACCGGTAGGAATATTTACAGTTGCAGATCCTGTTAATACGGTACAGGTTGGTTGAATTATATTAAGTGATGGTGCAGCAGGAGCAGTTGGTGCAGCATTAATAGTAAAGTTTCCTGCAGATGAGATGCAGTTTGAAGAATTGTTTCGCGCTGTTATTGAGTATGTGCCTTGATTCAGGTTGTTGAACGTAGGGGATGACTGGTAAGCGCCGCCATTCAGACTATATTCGAATGTAGTACCTGTAGGGTTACTTACAGTTGCAGAACCTGTAGGTGTTGAACATGTAGGTTGACTGATATTAAATGTGGGGGTACTGGGAATAGGGTTGACAGTTATGTTAATCGTTTTAGAATTTGGACATCCGGTCGCGGTTGTGTTGTTTACTGTAACCGGAATTGTAGTAATACTGGTGTTATTCCCGACCGGATTTGCTGTAATTGAAGTTCCGCTTGATGCACTGAAAGTAACGTTAGAGGATGTTGAACTCCATGTATAAGTATTGCCTGTTCCTCCGCTTGCTGTTAAGTTTACTGTCTCGCCATTACAAATAGATGGATCAGAAGGGCTAATAGATAAAATATTGACTCCTGAATTTGCGGCAATTCTGAAATTACACTCGTCTCCATTTACACCATCTATCATAAGATAATATGTATTGCCGGGAGTAAGACCCGTTGCATAAACCACGTTTGCCAATTCTTTACCATTTGGAGCATAGGGATAGATGCGGTTGTAACACCCAAAACTTGTTACTGTTCCACCGCAGCTTGGTGTGCTGAAAAAAAACATTTGAATACCGCCGTTACGATTATTAAAACCTGCTTGAGAGGAGGGAGTCCAAACAGAAAAGGAAACATTGGAAGATGAAGCAATAAATTTTACAAAAGAATTATTATTGATACCAAAACAACAAGCTGCAGTTAATGCTGCCCAGGTTTTGAAAGGAGTATTGATGGTACTTCCGCAGGCGCCATTGAAATCACAGATAGATGTTGCGCTTGCACAATCAGATGAGGATGGGATTTGTGTTGAGCAATTAGGAAAAGATGGAGGCGCCGGGGCAGGAGTATTACTAAAAGTGATACTCCAATTTTGAAGGGTTCCTGTTGCAGCCCCTTTTCTGTCTAAAATGCATAATTTCCAAATGCCATCTGCATTTTGACCATTGTTAACGGCGCCTAGATGTCCTTCGGGCAAATAGGTTCCTGTAAATGGAGCTGAATTGAACTTAATGGGAGATGTTGCTGTTGCACTAAAACATGTAGACGTGTAATTATCTCCGGTTCCTCCATTTTGGATGGTTAATGGAACATAAGTTCCGTCGGGAGCTTGAAGAAGTACCTCTAGATCATCAACGGAAGTATGGTTAATTGTAAAGCAAACCCTGCTTAGCCCTTTTGAAGATCCAATTGGGCCTACTCCTGTTACAGTTGCATTATAGCAGGTATGTATATCCTGGGAATTAGGGATTGAAGTCGGCAGACCGGATCCGGAAAAAGTTTGTGCATTTGATATGATATAGCAAAACAATAATGCGGCACTGAGAATGTATTTCCTCATGTAAATGATTTGAGATAAAAGGCGGTAATCAGGTAGCAGGTTTTTTTAGGAGAAGGGAAACTTCAAATTTACTAATAGGAGGTCAATTTGGTACAAGTTTATTTAAAGATAATAAGGGTTTAACTGTTAACGGTTATCGGTTATGCTCTTGAATTCGCCGGTATAAAATAAAAACCGCCTTCCGGTAAGAGGGAAGGCGGTGATGTGGAAAATGGATTATTTTTTGAGAATTCGGCACTTTTGGTTTTCAGCAGGATTTTGAAAAGAGAACTCAGAGCCTGATTTGCCTGTCGGTCATCATCTTCCGAAGATTGATGAGTCCGTAGCGCATCCTGCCTAATGCGGTATTGATGCTGCAATTGGTAAGGTCTGCTATTTCTTTAAAACTGAGATCGGCATAATGACGAAGGATTATCACTTCTTTTTGCTCTTCAGGAAGCATATCCAGTAATTGTCGCACCCTGTCATGACTCTGATTTTTCATGATTTTCTGTTCGGCATTCTCTTCGCTGAAGTTAAGTTGCTCGAATATGTCGTAGTTGTCCCCTGTTTTAATAGTTGGGGTACGTTTTATTTTTCGGAAATGATCTACACACATATTGTGAGCAATCCTCATAGCCCAGGGGAGGAACTTTCCTTCTTCAGAATAGCGGTCGTTTCTGATGGTGTCAATCACCCTGATAAACACATCCTGAAAAATGTCTTCTGCCAGATGGCGGTCTTTAACCAGTAGATAAATAGAAGTGTAAAGCTTTTCTTTATGCCGAAGCACCAGTATTTCCAAAGCATCCGCGTATCCTTCTTTAAAAAGATGGATCAATTGCTGATCTGATAGATGAGAGGAAGATCGCATGGCTTCTACAGTTTAAGGGGTGAATAAAAAATCAGTTTTAAGGCTGAATGGTTCGTGTAGAAGTTGATGCGATAGGCAGATTGTTTATGAGGATGAAAATAGATATTATTTTTATGTAAACAAAATGATTTTTGAACATTCTATTTTCTTTAACGAAAAACACGTAGCAGGGATTTTAGGCAGGAATATTTTATAAAGCACTTAATATCAATAAAAAAGCGGCACAAAGGCCGCTTTAAAAACATCTTAGCTGATTATTACTTACTGGATATTTTGATGTCATCCGGCTCATAAGTGCCCACATCAAATTTAGATGTTCCTGCTGCTGCTTCATAGCGGAAACCGATGTAGATTTTTTTACCGGCATAGCTGCTGAAATCAAAAGGTCCAAACAGATCAAACGGAGTGAATGCATTTGACGGGCCGCCTGGTACTGTAGTAAGCAATTGCCAGTTGGCTGTACTTACATTGTTGCCGTTGAAGTTGTCGGATACATATACTTTAAATGTGCCTGCAGGGTATCTGCGAGCACATGTAAATGAAAATTTAGGAGATAATCCTGTCGGAATATTAATGCCCGGAGTGATCAGCCAGCTAGAAATATTAGTGGTGGGTAATTGTGCTGAAGCAAATGCAGATATTTTAGGAAACACATTGGTTCCAAAAGTGGCCATTGTGTAAGGCACATCGCCCGACTCTTGAATGTTAAGCCAACCTGGTACGTTTAATGGACTTGTACCTGATGAAGCATATCCCTGAAAGTTTTCTTCAAATAAATTACATCTCGAACCTTTCAACTGTAGGTCTGAAGTATCTCTTAAGACAAGCTGTTTTGTTGTGCGGAATATTGTATAAAGAGCAACAACTTTTCCGTTACCGGAAGGTGCTTTTACTCCTGCAAAATTTGCATAACCGCTGGTACGAATAATGATCGAACCGCCGTCACAATTACGGATATCCAAATTGGCATCATTTTTATAAGAAGAAGTGTCTGCAAATGTTTTGGAGGTATCGCTAAATTCAAAATTTTCCAGACGGATCAATGTTCCGAGTAATGAGTCCTGCATATTTGTTTTCAGGTCTGCGAGCGTCACAGTTTTAATTGGTACTGCATTATTGACAGATCCGCCAACCACATACTGACCGATCAGATTAGAGGCAATAGCCTGAAAGGACGGAACCCCGGACACAGTCGCTTTTACACCCAGCTGAATCATATTGTTATAATCTGAAATGCAAAGTCCTTTACACTTTACGAATACTTTACGACCAACGGGGTAGGAGTTAAACAAGCCGCTACCATCAAGTGAAAGTTGAATGGCGCCGGTAGCATCCTGAATGTAAATTGTTTTATACAGATTTCCGCTTTTATCATTTGCAATCACCGTGCCTGCAATTATCATATCTGAATTGATCATATCTAGCGAACCGGCTACTGCATGCATGGCTTTTAGTTCTTTGATGGTATTTGTCACTGTCAGATTTGGATCTGAAGGAGCAGGCGGTGCATCAAATGTTTTCTTACAGGAATTGATTGTCAGGAGTATTGCTGAGAGAATAAACAGGATGCTCAGCTTGCTTGATATTTGTTTCATAAAGATCATATTAAGTTTTTAAAATTTTAGAATCGAAGGGTTACGCTTGCAAAATAGTTTGCTCCGTAAGCAAAGAATAAACGTGGAGGAAATTTATTGATGTTGCGGTCATCAAAATCAAAACGCAACTGTTCAAAACCGCCGGTCACGATGTTTTGATTATTTAATATGTTATTTACCCCGAGGTTAAATACAAGGAAAGTTGGTTTCCCGTCAATTTCCCATTGTTTGGGCATTTTCCAGGAATAACCACCAAAGAAATCAACTGTGTATTGAGCAGCGAGTTGTGTTTGTCCAAGAATATCATTTCTCAATTTGCTGTTTTGTACAAGGCCGTCGATAGCAGATTCTGTGCGACGAATTGGATTGAACTCAAGCCACATCTGATCAAAATAATTGGCTGTTAAGCTCACATACCAGAATTTAGGAGAACGGTAGTTTAAGCCTAAACTATAAGACTCCTGAGGCGTTCCGGGTACTCTGTAATTTTGACTGTAAATGGTTTCTGTCCCAAGATTAGTTGCCTGATTGTCAAGCGTAATCACTGCCTGCTGGCGACTATTAAAGTAATATCTTCCAAGAGCAGCAGCTGCATTAAGCGACAAAGTAGAAGAGAGTTTTGCTTCCATGCCAAACTCAGTTCCGAAATAAACCCTGTTAATATTACTCAATGCGTAATTCACAAAGTTTCTGTAATCATCATGGAAGAAGGTAAGCACATTGTAGTCATTCTTCATGGATGTATAATATCCATTCAAACGAATCTTCAGACCTGGAGCATTGAGTATATAACCTGCTTCGTAAGAAGCCACCTCTACACTTTTTAAGTTCGATTGTTGGAAATCGCGTGTACGTGGTGCGATGTACACATTTTCAAAGAAGGGAGGCTTAGTCAAACGAGAAGCATTGGCATAAAAATAATTACGTCCATTCAGCTTGTAAGTAACACCACCTTTTACAGCGTAATTGAGGAATTTGTTGACAGTTGATTTACCGAATGAGTTGTTTGGAAAAATACCTGTACGCACATTGCCCTCTCTCCAGAATCTGGTGTAAGACAATTCACCTGCTAAGAAGAAGTCGAATTTATTGTATTTGAAAACTCCCTGAGTCCAAGCTGCCGAACGATTGATATGCATTTCATAATTGTATCCATACTTATCACCCACTTTTAAGATCCTGTTAGGTGCGTCCACATTGTTCTGATTCACCGTTGGGTCATTGGGGAAAGTGCGTTCAGCAAACTGATTAAGATCCAGATAAAATTCTCCTCCAAGCAAATCATTTAAACGCTTGAAGTAGCGGTTGTTCTGCTGTTGATACGAAACACCGGCAGTCACATCTATATTATTATTAACACGAGTGTTAAGTACAGAATTAAAATTAAATCTAGTAGCATTAATCACACGATCTTCTAATACATAACGAGAACGGCGTCCGCTCACAGTATTGCCGGTAATTCCATTTGCGTTGTTGACAGTTTCAAAGCTGTTGGAGTTAGCCAGGTATAATCGATCCCAGTT
>JAULVS010000212.1:0-11203 GCA_032110905.1 Chitinophagaceae bacterium
CCTTACTGAATGCTGCTGATCCAACTCATGCACTCAGCGGAATGGTAACGCTTTTGATGACGGCAGTAGTGGGGATCAGTATTCTGTTTAATAAGCCGCCGAAGCGATTTCATTTAGGAATTGATGCGATTATTCTTGTTTTATTATATATTCTATTGATGACAGCAATATATTTAATGACCTGATTATGAACTGGCACAGATTAAACATTGAAGAAGTATTTGAATTACTTGGCACCGGCCTAAATGGTTTAACGGAGGAGGTAGCTGAAGAAAAACTAGAAGTAGTTGGATTGAACCAGCTGGAAGAAGGCAGAAAGAAAAGTATGTTAGCTGTTTTTCTATCTCAGTTTAAGGATGTGATGATATTGATATTAATGGTAGCTGCAATTATTTCAGGAGTCATTGGCGACGTCTCTGATACGATTGTTATCCTAATCATTGTTTTGCTGAATTCATTAGTTGGCTTTCTGCAGGAGTATCGTGCAGAAAAAGCAATGCAGGCTTTAAAACGCATGGCCGTTCAGCAGGCCAAAGTGATACGCAGTGGTCGGATGCATACGCTTTCATCTTTGCATCTTGTTCCCGGGGACATGGTTGTGCTCGAAACAGGAGATGCAATACCTGCCGATTTGCGGATTACTGAGTCTGTTAATCTTAAATTGGAAGAAGCAGCATTAACAGGTGAGTCACAGAGTGTAGATAAAATGATTCGTCCTATTGAGCAAGACGAGTTGCCACTTGGTGACCGAATCAATATGGCATTTAAAGGAACATTTGTTACATATGGACGTGGCACCGGTGTGGTTGTTGCCACCGGCATGCAAACCGAACTAGGTCAAATTGCTAAAATGTTACAGGGAAAGGAGACGCTTACTCCTCTACAACAAAGAATGGCTTTATTCGGTAAGAAACTATCAATATTGATTTTGTTTTTATGTATTGCCTTTTTTACCGTAGGATGGCTTCGCGGCGAGGATTTGATTAAAATGATCATGACAAGTATTTCACTAGCTGTGGCATCTATACCCGAGGCGTTACCTGCTGTTATCACCATCTCTCTTGCTTTGGCTGCAAAGAGAATGATTCGTTTGAATAGTTTAATACGTAAACTTCCGGCTGTGGAAACGCTGGGGTCTGTTACATATATCTGTACCGATAAAACAGGGACGCTTACAAAAAACAAGATGTCTGTGGTGCAGTTATTCGTTAATGGCAAACAATTTAATTCGAATGAGTTTCTTCTTGTAAATGAATCTGAAAACGGCAGGATGTTAATGGAGGCTTTCGCACTTAATAATGATGCGGTGAAAACACAAGATGGGTTTAAGGGTGATCCTACAGAGGTTGCATTAATGGAAGCGTCGGAACTATCTATTGTTGATGTTGCCTCTTTTACACGTGTACACGAAATTCCATTCGATGCAGATAGAAAGTTAATGACCACTTTCCATAAGTATAAAGATGGGTATGTTTCTTTTACGAAAGGAGCTCCAGACATTTTGGTTAAGCGTTGTATTGACATTAATCTGTATGATCTTCAGGATACGATTAATAAAATGGCTTCACAAGGTTTACGTGTACTTGGTTTTGGTTACAGATACTGGGATCATATTCCGGCTGATCCTGTAATAGAGCAGGCAGAAAATAAATTACATTATTTAGGTTTCTCCGGAATGATAGACCCTCCGAGAGAAGAAGTATATGATGCAGTAAAGCAATGCAAGCAAGCGGGTATTGTGCCGGTAATGATCACTGGTGACCACCCATTAACAGCTAAAATTATTGCGACACAAATTGGCATTGTCATCAATGCAGATGATATTGTTGTAAGCGGACAGGAACTTCTTTCAATGGATGATGATCGCTTGATCAAACAAATCGAACATATCAAAGTTTATGCACGCGTATCTCCTGAGCAGAAACTCAGAATTGTGAAGGCACTTCAGCAAAAAGGGCATTATGTAGCGATGACAGGCGACGGCGTGAACGATGCTCCTTCTTTGAAAAAAGCGAATATTGGAATTGCAATGGGTATCACGGGTACGGATGTTTCCAAAGAAGCAGCGCACATGATTTTGCTGGACGACAACTTTTCAACAATTGTAAAAGCAATTAGAGAAGGACGGCGCATCTATGACAATATTCTAAAGTTTATAAAGTATCTTATGACTACTAATTCAGGGGAATTATGGACGTTGCTTCTTGGGCCGGTTTTTGGTTTGCCAATCGCTTTGCTACCTATACATATTTTGTGGATTAACCTGGTATCGGATGGACTTCCGGCTATTTGTTTATCATTTGAAAAATCAGAAAACAATATTATGAGTCGTCCGCCACGTCCTCCCCAAGAAAGTGTATTTGCCAATGGAAGAGGCTTGCACATGATATGGGTCGGAATGCTAATGGCTATCATTGCTTTAGGGGCTCAGTATTATTCAATTAACAACGGACTTCATTGGCAAACAATTGTATTTAATGTGTTATGTTTAAGTCAGCTTGCTCATGTAATGGCAATTCGGTCAGAAAATGAATCCCTATTTTCAACTGGACTATTGTCAAATAAACCTCTAATCCTATCTGTTTTATTTACTCTTATATTACAAGCATTAATTACATACGTACCATTTTTTCAGCCGGTTTTTAAAACAGAAGCATTGACACTATCTGAATTAATTGCAGTTGGCGCTTTATCGACAATTGTATTTTTTGCAGTTGAGATTGAAAAGCGATTGCGTCGAAAAATGATTTTAACAAAATTATAATTGATATTAACGAACTATTATTAATATTTTGTCGAATGAAAACAAATAAAATTGGATTAATAGGTTTTGGTAGAGCCGGCAAAGCTGTTGCAAATGTCATATTACAGCATAATGATTTTTCACTTGAGTGGGTATTGCGAAAATCAGAACTCCTTGAAAAAAGAAAAGCCTCAGAATTTTTAGGTGTTAAATCAGATGACCCTGGCCGTATACATTCCTTAGAAACAACAGATATCAATACTTTGTTATCTGATTTCCCGGTTGATTATATCATCGATTTCTCTTCGACAAATAGTATATATCAATACGGACAGTTGGCTTCAGAAAAGAATATTCATATCATTTCAGCAATATCTCATTATACAGAGAAGGAAATCGATCTGCTTCATAAAATTTCTAAAAACTCAGTTGTTTTCTGGTCACCTAATATCACACTTGGGGTAAATTATTTATTATTCGCATCCAAATATCTTAAAAAGATTGCTCCATGGGTAGATATAGAAATTATTGAAGAGCATTTTAAAGATAAAGAAGGTGTTTCGGGTACAGCGGTTAAGATTGCAGATGCACTAGAGATAAGTAAAGACAACATCAATTCAATTAGAGCAGGAGGTATTGTTGGTAAACATGAAGTGATATTTGGATTCCCATATCAGACTGTAAGATTAATTCATGATAGCATATCTCGTGAGGCTTTTGGGAATGGAGCATTATTTGTAGCAGAGAAATTAGTTGGTAAAAAGCCGGGTTTTTATAAGTTCGAAGATATTTTACTTCCTTACTTTTCAAATTAAAAATGACAACTGCCATTATTATATCAATATGTTTATTGTTATTGGTTGCCTACCTTTTTGATATCACATCTAAATATACCAAAGTTCCTTCAGTTCTTTTGCTGCTTGCCCTTGGGGTCTTGGTTAAATATTTAAGTGACAGGTTTGATTTTCGAATTCCTAATCTTACTTTTATTTTACCAGTACTTGGCACACTAGGATTGATATTAATTGTTTTGGAAGGTTCACTGGAGTTGGATTTATCGAGAAATAAGAAGTCTCTCATATTTAAATCATTTTTTATCTCACTGTTCTCGATCGCTCTTTTTTCAATATTGCTGACAACATATATTGTTTCTTTTCACAAAGTGAATACTTTAACTGCATTAATAAATGTAATACCACTCGCAGTAATTAGCAGTGCAATAGCTATTCCGAGCTCGAAAAGTTTAGAGAAACAAAAAAGAGAGTTCATTACCTACGAAAGCAGTTTATCAGATATTATTGGAGTTATCTTATTTAATTTTCTTACACTAAACGATAATTTCGGCACGAAGGCCTTCGGGTTTTTCACTCTTGAAATCGTCCTTATGCTTCTTATTTCGTTTGTTGGAACTATTTTGCTGGCGGCGTATTTAAATAAAATTACAGATCATATTAAATATCTTCCGATTATTATAACAATATTTTTAATATATGCAATTGCGAAATCATTTCATCTGCCCGCCTTGTTATTTATATTAATATTTGGTCTATTTCTTGGCAATATACAAAAGCTAAGAAAATTCGAGTCTTTGAAGAAATTTCACCCGGTCAATTTAGGCAAGGAGGTAGTCAAATTTAAAGAGATTACCGCTGAATTAGCTTTTCTTGTGCGTGCTTTGTTTTTCATCTTATTTGGTTATCTTATCGAGGTAAATGATATATTAAATACTCAAACACTAGCTGCAAGCATCATTATTACATCTGGAATCTATTTAATAAGACTGGTTGTTCTTAAGGTTTTCCGGATTGATGCAAGATCTATCCTGTTTATTGCACCACGCGGTTTGATTACAATTTTACTGTTCTTATCTATACCCTTGCATTTTCAGATTGATTTTGTTAATAAGTCTATCGTTACTCAGGTGATTATTTTTACTTCTGTTTTAATGGTAGTCGGTTCTTTTCGGAAAAATGAAGTTCTACAACCTCTATCGGAATAAAAAACTCAACTTAAGAGTTACACATTAAATAGCTTGAGTGAAATTGAATTAACTCAGACCTACTCTTCGTAAATAGCTTTGCTATCTTTTTTGTCTGCGCTGGATAAAGTGATATACGAAATCTTTATTACTTACAAATAACTAAAAATCTCTTCTCTTATAAATTTTAACCTCTTCTCCGAATGTCTTCACCAGCTGATAGTTGTTTTTGAGTTCGTCGTGAATGGGTGATGATTTTACGGGGTATTCTTTTTCGATGATTATAAACTGAGGCTGCTTATTGAGTATCTTTTTCATTTCCTCACTATGACTGATCCCTTGCACAAAAAGATGTTTTTCGTTGGTGAGTAAGGAACTATGGACATAGGGCGTCGGTGAATTCTTGTCGGTGAGGTGATAAACAATCTGATGATAATTCCCTGTGTACAATTGATCACCTGGTTGCATATGTTCATTTAACCAGCTTGCTACTTTTTTAGGATAATCATCTTTTAATAAGATCTGTTGTACTTGAATGCCGGTCGTCAATACACCGAGTGCAATCAGCGCCACACCCCCAGTTTTGCGTTGAAGAACTTTCGACCAGAATGGCCCATGCTGTTGTCGTTCATCAAAAAAACTTCCTGCTGCAAATGCAAGCGGAGGCATAAGTTGAATAAAATAATGATAAAAGAATTTACCCTGTAAAATGATGGCAATTGCTGCCGCAACAAACCAGATTATTCCACTTTGCTTGACAATGCGTTTTGCATTTCCGATTGGAGAGGCCGCCAGAAAAAACCAACAGGTAACGGGAAAGAAGCGTCCAAGTAAATCAGCAAAAAATACAAAATAGTTACCATCGCCTCTGCCGGATACATATTTAAAGCTGAGTTCAAATGTGTAGTAAAGCAATGCATCAAGTTTGCCAGCCTGTTGATAATAAAGAAACAGGGCAGCTATTGGTAATGTAAAACCAAGTACCATACATGCACCTGTTCGTATCACTGTCCATAATCCTTTTTGCCATAGTGAAAGGATCATGATAATGCCAATGGCAAGGGCATCAAAAGCAACCACATATTTGATTAGAAATCCGGCTCCTAATAAAAGGCCTGCTAAAAGACTTTGAACTATAGATTGGTTCATTGCAACAAGTGCAAACGCAGCTGTTGTAAAGAGTACATAAAAAAGCTCGGTATTAGGAGAAATTCCGAAGTGTGTGAAAATGGAAGTCATGAAAATAAACATCAGTCCGGATGCCCAACCGGCAGATGGGGATGACCGCATTCTTCTGTGCAATAAAAATAGAGAAGTAGCAGTAAGCGCTACCCAGGTGGCAGCAAAAATCCGAATGACGACAATTGATGAGCCTAATATTTTTTGAAACAACGCAAAAAGTAAAAAGATGCCGATTGGTTTATTGTCGATTACATCTGAAAAATACAGCCCGCCATTACGTATGGCATCTGCAATCACTATATAAGTTGATTCATCATGATCCATGACAGACCGAAAGAAGCTCGGCCAGCGAAGCAGGATGGACAAAGCTTCAAATAGTAGCCAAACCCTGAAAAGAGATTGTTGGTTGGATCTGAACATTTAGAACAGGATGTTCTGTAAAGGTAAAACGAATTTTTCCCAATTTAATCGGATACTAAACACTTACAAAATGAGTATGACCTAAGCGAACTTAAAAAGTATCGGAAGGAGGAATGTCACGATACCGGCCCATAGACCATACAATGGCAAATAACCGGTGATGCGTTTTTCCACCAATTCGATACCATTGTTTTTGGTAATTGATCTGAATAAACCATAGCCGATCAATAGCAGGTTGATTAAGATAATCAGGTTTCCCCCCAGCACAGCCATTCTGTTTGGCGTAATGCCCCATTCTGCAATTCTAAAAATAATGGCAGACAATGCAATGCTGTTGACCACAACAGTAATGGCGGTGAGTGAAAAAAGCAGGATCAGATTTGTTTTGCTGACAACTGATTTCGTATGTTCTGAAATGGAAAAGAAGATGAGTGCAAGCACACCAATTAGCAACACATTAAATATGATCAGAAAATCCCTGTTCTGATAAGGATCCTTTTCGGAAAATAACAAAGCAGGTAGATATATACAGAGTGTAACAAGTACAAGCGGTGTAAATACTTTTGCAATGATGGGCGACACTTTATTGACCAACTGGGGGTTATTTTGAATAAGATAAGTGGCAACTAAAGGAACAGCAGGTAGCCCCCATATAATCACGTATTTGGTGTAAACTTCAGTGATATCAATTCCGATGATGGAAAACAAACCAATGGTGATGCTGCTGAACAAACTTCCTGCTAATAAAATAATAACGGACATCACAAGCAGGTCGCCGTTGTATCTGAGAAAATTCATTCTGGTTTCATGATTTTTGTATTCATTCCCTGTAAAAGAAAAACCAAGCAAGAGCCAGAGAATTAATTGCAGGTGCACACACGCAAGTAAAAGTGTATCGCTGGATTCGTTTTTTGGTAGGAGGTTGATGTAAACGACAAAAACAAGAAGGCTTGCAAGCATCAATAAGTTTTTAAGCAGACTGTTTTTGTTTTTTTGGGAGAAAAAAGCAGTCAAAAAAGGAAAAACAACAAAGCCGATGTTTCGCTGATAGAAAAAATCCGGACGAAGGTTAAAGATGTCGGGCAGTTTTGCAACGAAGCCTGCTATTAGCCCAAGAGCGATGACAAAAAATAATTGATTTTTTGAATTTGTTTTAACAGTTTCCTGTCTGTAATTGAGTCGCTCAAACCATATTTGTGCCGCAGTATTTGATTCTATTTCACTGTAAATCAGGTTGAAGTTTTTTCTGAATTCTGCTTTGTTTTGTCGGTATAGTGCTTCAAGCTCTTTCGGGTAATTTAGCTGCTGAATAATTAGTTCTTTGGTGATCATCTTTCCTTTTTTTGATTAAAAACAAACGGCTTGTTATTAAATAAATTTAAACAAAGCTAAAAAACGCAATAAAAGAGGAGGGTGTTAAATGATGGGCGGTAGTAGGGCGACTTATTAGACCAAATAGATATTTTGGATTTACTTATGTGAAGCTGCTAACTTTGCGTAAGCATTTGAAAAATGAAAAGGCAATACTTTTTTTCTCTCCTGTTTTTTTTAGCTGGATTACTTTGTTTCTCCCTTGCTGATGCTCAATGCTCAATCTGCACGAAAACTGCATCCCAATTAGGGGAGAAGCCTGCGGCGGCGTTGAATACAGCAATTGTTTATTTGATGGGAGCACCCTTTGCCATCATTGGTTTTATTGCCTGGCGTTGGTGGAAAAATAATAAGAACAGTGAAAATAATACGCTGTAAATCTATTCTGCTTTAGATTGGGCTTCGAATCTCGCTTTGACATCTTCGTTATTATGTGAACCATCACAAAACGGCGGTGTTTTGGTTTGCTTACACTGACAGAACCAAACCGTTTCATCTTGTTGTGGTTGGTATTTTAAACTACGAAAAGGGAATATCGTTTCGCCGTTTTCTTCGTAAGCTAGTTTCTTGTGTTCACTATCGCATAAAGCTCCCAGTTTGCTGTGTCCGCAGGTGCACCACGAATAAATTTTACCTGCTTTTAAATGCATTTCAACCGGGAAGCATTGGGCCACCAAGGGTTCGTTTGTACGATTGGTATTATTGTCACTCATTACTTTTCGTTTTATTGGTTAAGAGGTCCGGAATCTCGCAGCATACCTGTAAATATTTAAGGAGCTGTTCATTTGTTTTTTGATGTCTTCCAGCAATAACTCCTTATTTACATCTTTCATCCGATTTTGTTGAATCAGCCGGTAAACTTTTTCGGCCAGCAGCCAGGGCTTTTGTTCGTTGAAGGTTCCAGATGAAAGAAACTGGTTGATGGAAGTCCATATCTCATCGAGCCCAACCTTCTCCGTAGCAACAGTTTTGATGATGGGAATTTCACGAGCGCCAGCTTTGAATGCTGGCGCAAGCATAAGTCGCAAGTGGCGGGCAAACTGATCTGCATCCGGACGATCTGCTTTGTTCAGGACAAATAAATCCGCTATTTCCATTAAACCGGCTTTCATTGTTTGCACCTCATCGCCTGCCTCCGGTACGAGCACTACAACCGTTGCGTCTGCGAGTCCGGTAATCTCTACTTCCGACTGGCCTACGCCCACGGTTTCAACAATTACGTAATCAAACCCTGCTGTTTTGCAGATATCTGTGATCTCCAGGATGCAGGGGTGTAATCCGCCTAAAGCACCACGAGTTGCTAACGAACGAATAAATACATCGGGGTGGTTGTACCAGTTACTCATTCGGATTCGATCACCCAGTACCGCGCCCAGGTTAAACGGAGAAGAGGGGTCAACACATAGCACCGCTACTTTTTTTCCTCCTTCTGTGATCTTGCCAATGATTGCATCAGTGAGCGTGCTTTTACCGGCGCCGGGTGGACCGGTGATGCCGATGACAGGAATAGAACTTACAGGAAGTGACTGCATAAAATCATCTGCCCCTGCTACCTGGTTTTCCACCAGTGAGATGCAGCGAGCCAGCGATTTGGTGTCGCCTTTTAATAATCCCTCTTTCAGTTCGGTCCACATAGAGCAAACTTAGTTAAAGTCGGGGAGATGGAAAGTCCGAAAGACCGGGAGTCGAGAAGTCGGGAAGACGGGAAGTCCGGGAGACCTAAAGACCAAGAACTGGCGCAGATGTTCCGAGCTACAAAGTAGCGAGGATCATCTGCGTAGAACGTATGCCGCCCGGATTGCATCCGGGCAAAATGTCTGTCTCATCTTTCTGTCTCGCCCGGGGTCGTCTTCGCCAGACCCCGGGTAGGACAACTAACAACTAATAACAAACAACAAACAACTTCTTCCTGCCTCAACCACCACTCAACACCCTCAACTTCACATACTTCATCTTCGTTTGTCTGGCAATTTCTTTCGCAATCAGATAGCCTTCCTTCCCATCTAAAAATCCTCGTTTAAAAAAATAACTTTTCAGAAAGGCAACAACCGGACTTATAAAAATTTTAATGAATGAACTCTTCTTTCCGTTTTCATACATCGCCTTCGCTGCAATGCCACTGAAGCGTTCTCCCTGATGCTGAAATGCCTGCATGCTTGCAAAAGAATAATGCAGGATATCACCGTTCAGGTGCGCAACAATTATATCGTTATTTAAAATGAGTTTGTCGTGCGGATTCACACCTCCCCATTTTGCTGTTGTTTTTCTTGCAAGTCTTAGCTTTCTATCGGGATACCAGCTTCCGTGTCGAATCCACTTTTCTCCGATTGCCGTCATTCTGTTCATTGAATAAGCTCCAACTGGAAACCCTTTCTGTTTTTCTGCTTTGATAGATGATAACAATTCTTCACTTAGCGCTTCATCTGCATCAAGCGACAATATATGCGTTCCCCCGGCTATCTCCCAGGCGCGGTTTTTTTGTTCGATATAGCCATCAAAAACATACTGCTCAAAACGAACACCCAACGACCGACAAATCTCCTGTGTTCGATCCGTTGAAAAAGAATCCAATACCACAATTTCATCAGCAACTTCCTTCACTGAACGAATACACCGCTCAATACAGGCTTCTTCATTGTATGTAATGATTACAGTAGAAAGTTGAACCGTCGGTTGATTCATGGGTTAAAGATAATCATTGATCAACTTGATTCTTTTTCTCCCCAACTTTGCAGCTAACCTTATTCGCAGGATGACCAATTTTATACCCATATTCCCACTTGCAGTGATCGTTTATCCGGGTCAGCAATTAAACCTGCACATCTTTGAACCGCGTTACCGTCAGCTCATAGAAGAATCTGTTGCCAAAAACAAACCATTTGGCATTCCTGTAGTTATTCGCAATGAGCTGAAAGACATGGGTACGCTCGTTGAAGTAACCGCTATTCGCCAAACCTACGAAGATGGCAAAATGGATATTTCAACACGTGGGTTAAAGGTGTTCAGGGTGCTGGAGTTTATCAAAGAGATTCCCGATAAACTATACAGCGGAGCTATTGTGGCCTATCCTGAAAATGAGTTTGATGGCAAACCCGCCCGAATGCAGAAAATCATCTCCGGGATGAAAGAGCTTCATCAGTTGTTGCAGGTGTCGAAAGATTTGAAAAAGCCCGAGTCTGAATTGAACGCCTATGATATTGCTCCTCACCTTGGATTGTCGCCCGATGAAGAGCTCGAATTACTAAGTTTGCTTAAAGAAAGCCAGCGCCAGGAATACCTCACGCGTCATCTAAAAAAAGTGTTTCCGGTACTTTCTAAGATGGAGTCGCTCAAGGAAAAAATCCGGATGAATGGCCATTTTCGTTCCCTCGATTCCTTTCAGTTTGAATAAGTATGACTATGCAAAAAACAATTTGTTTTGATTTTGGAAATACAAGGTTGAAAGCAGCCGTGTTTATTGATGGTGAACTGAAAGAAAGCTTGGTTTTGCCTGATGATGCGCGTGAAAC
>JAULVS010000213.1:0-4990 GCA_032110905.1 Chitinophagaceae bacterium
CTTCATGAGTGCTTGCAATTTAAAGCAGAATAGCTCATTACCTGCAGAATCTAAAATGTATTTCGCAAATGATTACAATCGTGTTTTGAGAACCGGGATCATTTCATTTTTCCAGGCATAAAAACTTCCGGCGATAATATGTTTGCGTGCTTCTCCGACAAGCCACAAATAGAAAGCCAGGTTGTGTATACTCGCAATTGTGAGCCCTGTAATCTCTCCTGCTTTCATTAAATGTCTAAGATATGCACGGCTGCAACCTGCACTGAACTCCGAATTTATGCAGTCATCTAAAGGCGACAAGTCGGTTTCCCATTTTTTATTATCGATATTTACAACCCCTTTACTTGTAAACAACATTGCATTTCTTCCGTTACGGGTAGGCAACACGCAATCGAACATATCGACACCAAGTGAAATACACTCAAGCAGATTCCAGGGGGTACCCACGCCCATCAGATAGCGGGGCTTATGAACAGGCAATTCATCACAACATAATGATGTGAATTCATACAACTTTTCTTCAGGCTCTCCAACACTGAGTCCACCAATTGCACAGCCCGGCAGGTCTTTCGAAGCAATAAACTGAGATGAGGCTTTTCGCAAATCTGTATATGTGCCACCCTGTACAATAGGAAACAGATTTTGTGAGTAGCCATACAAATCCGGTGTTTCTTCAAATCTTTTGATACAGCGATCCAACCAGCGATGCGTAAGCTCCATAGAGCGATGCGTATATTTATAATCACTGGGGTATGGCGGACATTCATCGAAAGCCATTATGATATCAGCGCCAATTTTTCGTTGGGTATCTATCACATTTTCGGGGGTAAACAGGTGCTTACTCCCGTCAATATGGCTTTGAAACACCACACCCTCTTCTTTTATTTTTCTGTTAGCAGCAAGGGAAAAAACCTGATACCCTCCACTATCAGTTAATAAAGGACGGTCCCATCCACTGAAACGATGCAATCCTCCTGCAGCCTGTAATACGTCTGTTCCGGGTCGCAAATAAAGGTGATAGGTATTTCCGAGAATGATCTGTGCACGCACTTGTTCTTCAAGCTGCTGCATAGTAAGGGCTTTTACACTTCCGGCTGTACCCACGGGCATAAAAATGGGGGTTTCAATATCCCCATGATCAGTCCTGATCAATCCGGCCCTGGCTTTGCTTAAGCTATCTGTATGCTGTAACTGAAAATTTAATGCTGGCATGAATTGGCAAAGATACAGGCAGAACTGATGATCTTTCCTATGTATGTGGACAAGCAGATGGTGCAATTATTCGCAGAAACAATAATTTCGCAGCCACTTATGCATATCTCCTGGCAACAAATGATACTCTATTGCTTTTATGGCGTAACCGCTATACAGCTGTTTTATATGCTTTGGTTTTTTATACGCTTTGCATTTTACAAAAAATCAAAAAGCGATAGCAGCCGACAACATGCAGTTTCTGTTGTTATTTGCGCAAGAGATGAAGCTCAAAACCTGACAGAAAACCTTCCTTTGATCTTACAACAGGGATATCCTTCCACCTATGAAGTAGTGGCGGTGAATGACAATTCTTTTGACGACAGTAAATATGTTCTTGAATATTTATCCAAAACCTTCCGTCACCTAAGACCAGTAGAACTCCAGCAGGAAGCACGTCTCATCCAGGGAAAAAAATTCCCTTTGTCAATCGGCATCAAAGAGGCAAAATACGAACTGCTGTTGCTCACAGATGCAGATTGCCGTCCCTCTTCTCCGCAATGGATTGAAGCTATGCAAAGCGGGTTTACCAACGACAAAGAAATTGTATTGGGATACGGACCTTATGAAAAAGCACCCGGACTATTAAACAAACTGATCAGATTTGAAACCTTTCTTACGGCACTAAATTATTTTTCATTTGCGCTTGCGGGCTTACCCTATATGGGAGTAGGACGCAACCTTGCCTATAAAAAAGCCTTGTTTCTGAAAAACAAAGGATTCTCCCAGCACAATCAGTTACCCGGCGGAGATGATGACCTTTTCATCAATCGCGTTGCAACCAAAAAAAATACAGGCATTGCAATCGACCAAGAAACGTTTATGTATTCATCCGCAAAAACAAACTGGAAGAAATGGCGTCAGCAAAAAACCCGACACTATTCAACCAGTCGTTACTATAAAAAAACACATAAGTTTTTACTTGGTCTGCAATCAGTATCTCATTTTTTATTTTATCCCCTGATGATTTTATCCATCATCTTCGCAAACTGGTGGCTTCCATTAGCAGTGTACGGCGGACGTTTGGTTTTACAGGGGCTGGTCTATTACCGAAGCATGAATAAACTAAAGGAGAATGATTTATTCTGGATATATCCGCTCCTGGATTTATGGCAGTGGTTTTATTATATGCTGTTTGCAGATACCTTGTTTCGAAAACCTCAGTCATTCTGGAAATAAAACATTATTAAAATGGGAACCGATTTGCTTTTAAAATATTTTGCCGATTTTACTCCTCATCAGATTAAACAATTTGAGCAGCTTCGGCCACTCTATGAAGAATGGAATCAGCAAATAAATGTGATTTCCCGAAAAGACATTGATCAGCTTTATTTAAATCATATTTTACATTCACTCTCCATTGCGGCTGTGTTTCAGTTTCAACCAGGTACAAGTATTGTCGACCTGGGCACAGGTGGCGGTTTCCCAGGCATACCCTTGGCAATCTTTTTTCCTGAAGTGAACTTCCTGCTTACCGACAGCATCGGAAAAAAAATTAAAGTGGTAGAAGCTGTTGCAAACAGTATCGGACTAAAAAACGTCCGCGCCTTACATACACGTACTGAAGAAATTAAAAATGAAAAATTCGACTTCGTTATCAGTCGTGCCGTAGCACCTCTTAGAGAATTATGGAAATGGAGTCTGCCGATCTTAAAAGCAAAAGGCCAAGGCATGCCTGCAATTACGGCAGAAGAAAGTGTCTATGGCGGACTGATTTGTTTAAAAGGCGGTGACTTAACTGAGGAAATAAGAGAAAGCGGATTGCATCCTTTGGTTTGGCAAATTGATCAGCTTTTCGAGCTTCCGTTTTTTAAAGAGAAATATATATTGCTGACGAAGAGATGAAAGGTGGTTGTTAGTTATTAGTTTTTTGTTTCGATGAACGAAAGACGTCCAACGATCAACGATAAACGAATATCGATCCAGTTACCATTTCAATTCCAACCGATTGTTTTTTCTGTCAGTATCAGCCATGCGATAGGTGGGATCTATCTCGGCAATTACCAGATCAGTCAATCGCCTGTTCACGGTAAGTATATAAGTTGGATGCGTCCATTTCCATGAGGGATGAACAACACGCTTAATTGTATCTTCTGCAGGCTTCTCTCCAAACATTAGGTACATCGGTACATAATGTGTAAGGGTAGTCCCATCTTTAAACGTAAGTTGTAAGTCAATTGGCATAGGCATTTCTGCTTTTCGGCGAAGCCTGATTTTGGTTTGCCCTTGTTCTTCCCATAAACTATCAATGGAATAGTCGATGGTTTTAGTACTGTTCACCCAGTATTCTTTATACCAGTCGAGCTGCAGTCCACTTTCCCTCTCTGCAATTCTCATAAAATCATTGACATTCGGATGTCGGTAGCGCCATTCTTTATAATAGGTTTTCAACACCCTGTTGCGCACCTGTTCGCCAATCACATATCCAAGTTGCGCAAGAAACACACATCCCTTTGAATAAGCAGCATAAGAATAAGCAAAGTTGGTATTGAAATGATCTGCATGCGTGGTAAGCGATTCTTCTTTGCCACTTTTTACCAACCCAAAATAAGCATCGTAATTTGATGAATGATATTTTGGCAATGCATCGGAAGAAAATGCAGTCCCAGATTTTTTTGCCATCTCCCGGTAATAATAATCCTCTACCCGCTCAGTAGCAAATTCGGTAAATCCTTCATCCATCCATGCATAAAGGCTTTCATTGGTAGCCATCAGCATCTGGTACCAAGTGTGCATCCATTCATGAAAAACCGTACCTAAGCCGGGGCCGTTCAGCAAAGTAGCCATAGGATATTCCATACCACCATCTCCACCTTGAATAAAAGAGTATTGCTTGTATGGGTATTCTCCAAAATTTTCTTTGATGAAAGGATAGGTCATTTCAGCAGCATCAGCTACCTTCATCCACTGAGCATCATTATCTTTATTCCCGGGAATGTTCTTATACAATACATGAATAACCGGTCCGTTTTTAACGGGCCTTACGATGTGATTAAAAGCAGTATCGGCAGCCCAAACAAAATCGTGAACCTTCGGTGCTGTAAATTTCCATGTCAAAGTTTTCCCCTGTGACAGAATCACTTTTGTCCCCTGCTCTTCATAACCATAACCAATAGACGAAGCATTGGTAAGATAACCTGTCCCCCCGAGAATATAACGTTTGTCTATTGTGATATTGACATCAAAGTCGCCCCATACGCCGTAAAATTCACGGGCAACATATGGATTCGGGTGCCAGCCATCCATATCATATTCACAAATTTTCGGGTACCACTGTGCCATCGACAATGCAACACCGTTGGCAGCATTACGTCCGCTTCTACGAATTTGTACAGGCACCTGTGCTTCAAAATCCATTGTCAACGTCACTGTTTGTCCAGGCAGTACAGGCTGAGATAATAATACTTGCAAAATTGTTTCCTGCTCTGTGAATTTCTGAGCAACACCATTCATCTTTAAGGATCTTACACGCTGATAACCGATTTCATCTTCTTTCAGCGCAAGAATTCTGTCACGCACCCTCGGATCCCAGTCGGCCCTTGATCCTGATTTATTTTTACCAAGTTCCCTGCTTCGCATATCCATCATGCTGTTAGGCTGAAACGCATTCCAGTAGAGGTGATAGAACAGTTGCTTAAGTGTATCAGGAGAATGATTCGTGTATTGAAGCGACTGCTTTCCGCTCAGGCGATAACGGGTAACATCAACATTCACATCCATCTGGTATTTTACATGTTGC
>JAULVS010000213.1:5000-13983 GCA_032110905.1 Chitinophagaceae bacterium
AAATAAAGACAAAATAAAAACCGCATGAGTTTCTGATTTAAATATTTAAGATCTACCGCCGACTACAATAACCAGTTCACCTTTTACCGGGTGCTGAGTAAAATGGTCGTGCACTTCCTGTAATGAGCCTCTGATTGTTTCTTCAAATTTTTTGGTTAATTCACGACTCACAGAACAACGACGTTCGGCACCGAAATACTGTATAAATTCATTCAATGTTTTGGTTAAACGAAAAGGTGATTCGTAAAAAATCATTGTCCTCTCTTCTTCCAACAACTTTTTCAAAGCGGTCATCCTTCCTTTTTTTTGTGGCAGAAAACCTTCAAAGCTGAATCTTGTCATTGGCAGTCCGCTGTTGACAAGTGCAGGCACGAAAGCGGTTGCTCCTGGTAAGGTTTGTACTTCTATGCCCTGCTGAATACATTCTCTTACCAGCAAAAACGCAGGGTCACTGATACCAGGGGTACCTGCATCGGTGATGAGAGCCATTTTCTTGCCTTCTTTGAGTTGATCGATTAAATGGCTTAAAATTTTATGTTCATTATGCTGGTGATATGGCGTCAGCGGTTTTTGTATGCCATAATGCTTTAGCAACACCGAGGAGGTGCGGGTATCCTCCGCAAGAATAAGATCTGCCTCCTGTAAAACATCCTGCGATCTGTAAGTAAGATCACGCAGGTTGCCAATGGGAGTTGGGATAATATACAGCAAGACAGGTTATTTAAATCAACTGAATTTTAAGACAGCACCTCTACAGAGAATTGTTCCATCACCGGATTGGCAAGCAGCTTTTGCGCTGCAAGTTCAGCCAGCTGCTTTGCCTCCTCTGCGGATGAAGCATCAATCTGGAGTAAAATATTTTTACCGACGCGCACATCTGTAACCGACTGTATACCGAGATGGCCAAGTCCTCCAAGTACTGCTTTTCCTTGCGGATCAAGCAAATCTTTCAACGGCATTACCTGCACTTCAACAGAAAAAGTCATAATTAATTTTTAATAAGTTGTTTTCTAAACGCCAAAGATAAAACAAGGTACAGAACATAAATCAGTGGCAAAGCAGCCCATTTAAAAAAAAGAAGAAAGATACCTCCTGAAAATAGAAGTATTAACTGAGGCATCCAGGCAGATAGTTTTCTTTCTTTCACCTTTAAGCTCATCATTGGGAAAGAAGAAACCATCATCCCGCTTAGCAGAAGAATAACCAGGTATAAAAACCAGGGATTCATAATCCAATTACCCAATATCTGTTGATCATACCACAAAATGAGTGGAAAAGAAGCAACGACAATTGCCGTGATTGGCGTTGGCGCCCCCCTGAAAGAATGTGTTTGTGATTTGTCAAGATTAAAAACTGCAAGGCGCCATGCTGCAGCAAGCGCAATAAGAAAAGCCGGCATCAATAAAAGTAAAGAAACATTTATTGCTCCCTTTTCACTCATGTAAGAAAATTGCAGCAATTTATAAATGATCATTGAAGGAGCTACTCCGAAAGAGACGACATCCGACAAAGAGTCAAGTTGAGCGCCCAGAGCAGAGGTTGATTTCATCCACCTGGCAACAAATCCATCTAAAAAATCAATAACAGCTGCTGCAAATAACCAAAGTGGCGCAAGCATAAAACGAGAATTCATTAACAGGGCATTTTGATCCTCATTCAAACTCACGTCGGGTTGAAGTATAAAAACAATTGCCATGCAACCGCAAAACAAGTTACAAAGTGTAAATAAATTTGGGATCTGTTTCATTCGTTCAACCTTAATTATTTTTTTAAAGCAATTCTGTTTTTAAGAAATTCCGGGAAAAAAGAATTACCAATATTCGATTGAGAAATCAGGCAGCAGGCTTGTTGCGCATAAAGCTTTCAATCTCTTCCGCAGTAATAGGAATTTCTTTCATCAGGTCTTTATTACCATTCTTGGTGATCACCACATTATTCTCGATTCTGACACCCATCTTCTCTTCTTCTATATATATACCGGGCTCCACAGTAAAAACCATTCCGGGTTTTATCGGAGATGTTTTGGGTCCCAGATCATGCACATCAATACCCAGGTGATGTGAAATGCCATGGTAAAGGTATTTTCGATAAGCTCTGTTGTCCGGATTTTCATTCTTAACATCTGACTTTCTGAGCAACCCGATTTTTAAAAATTGGTTAGTCGCTTCTTCACCTACTTTATCGGTATAATCAATGATTGTAATGCCCGGCTTTAGTAAACTTTTGGCATAATTATGTAAGTGAAGGCAGGCATTGTAAACTGTTTTCTGACGACGTGTAAACTTACCGCTTACCGGTATTGTTCTTGTCAGATCTGCGCAGTAACCTGCATACTCAGCTCCAAAATCAAGCAGCAATAATTCACCGTCTTTGCACTCCTGGTTGTTTTCTACATAGTGAAGCGTACGAGCCCTGTCTCCGCTTGCAATAATGCTTCCATAGGCCGGGCCTGTTGATCCATTCGAAAGGAAAGAGTGCCATATTTCTGCTTCCACCTCGTTTTCCATCACACCCGGTTTTACAAATTGCATCACACGCCTGAATGTAGCGTCTGTAATTGAAATCGCCTTCTGTATATATTCTATTTCTTCTTTTGTTTTTATACTTCTCAGGATTCCAAGAATTTTCGCTGCTCTTTTATAACTGTGCAAAGGATAGCGATTTTTCATTTCATCGATAAACCGATACTCCCGTGAACGTATAATAGAAGATTTCCTGTCATTTTCATTTGAGTCTAGATAAATGTAATCGGCCTGATGAACCCAAGTCTGCAGAAGTGCGTCCAACATATCGATCCAGAGTACTGTTTCAACTCCTGATATAGCCTTTGCTTCATCTGCTCTTAACCTCCTGCCATCCCACTTTTCTTTCAATTCATTGGGCCTCGTTAAAACCAGTACTTCCCTGTAACGCGGATCAGGATTATCGGGAAATAGTATAAGCAAAGAGTCTTCCTGCTGAATGCCGCAAAGCCACAACAAATCACTGTTTTGCTTAAATGAATGAAAGGCATCCCCATTGGAGGGCCATTCATCGTTGCTAACGAATACCGCCACGGAATTGGGCAGCATTTGCTTTACAAAACGTGTCCTGTTCTGACTGAACAAGGATGGGTTTACTGGTTGGAATTTCATTGAATTATTTTTATTATTTGCTTTAAACCGGACACTATACCGCTATGCAAAATACTTGATCTGTACCCTTTTGCCAACGAAAATAAAAGACAGCCATTTTGCTAACACACGTTTGTAAATATTTAATTTTTCTAATATTTTTTTTATTTATTTCAATCTGCGTCATTTAATCAGCTACTATTTTAATATTTATCTAATTTTAAAGCAATTTATTAGATATTATTTAATATATTATAGTGTTATTTGTTTTTAATTTGAATAAGATCCTTTATTTTTGAAAAGAATTCAAGATTTTGTAATCCGGCTAAATGCCGTTTTGATAAAGAATATGCTTCCGGAAACATTGAATCATTCAACAAAGTACGGTAAGCATTGTGGTCGTAATCGATTGTTTGCTAAGAAAAAACCCCGTCATTCCTGGCGGGGTTTCGCTTTATAATAAGATCAGAAAAGACCATAAAGTTGAGAATCAATTTTACTGATGATCTCACCGAGATCCTCTTCATTTTCTGCAAACTTATTGGCATCACAATCTATAACAAGAAGATTGCCTTCTTTGTACGTATCAATCCATTTGTTGTAATAATCGTTAAGTCGCTTTAAGTAATCTAGACGGATATTCTCTTCATATTCTCTTCCTCTTTTCTGAATTTGTGCTACCAACGTAGGAACAGATGCTTTAAGGTAAATCAGCAAATCTGGCGGCGACACCATTGTTTTTAATGTCGCAAAAAAAGAAAAATAATTATCGAAGTCTCTTTTGGGCATCAGTCCCATTTCATAAAGATTGGGAGCGAAAATATGCGCATCTTCAAAAATGGTACGATCCTGAATGACCGTTTCTGTGCCACGCTGAATATCTAATACCTGATTAAGGCGATTATTTAAAAAGTAAATCTGCAGATTAAAACTCCAGCGGGGCATATCTTCATAAAAATCATTGAGATATGGATTATGATCCACATCTTCAAACTGTGGAATCCATTTGTAGTGTTTGCTCAGCAGCTCTGTAAGTGTGGTCTTGCCCGCACCTATGTTGCCCGCTACAGCGATGTGTTTTGGTTTTTTAGTCTTTGCCATATTCCGGAGATCAATAAACTAGTTAGTTATATAATGAATGTATCAATTTTTTTTAAGAACAGTCGCAATCAGGAAAAATAATTCAGCCCCATCGCTTCCCTAACCATTTTCAGCGTTAAAACAGCACTGGAACGCGCCTTATCTGCTCCTTTGGCCATCACCTCATTTAGATAATTTTTATCCTGTTCGATTGCTGCTGCTTTTTCTCTCACCGGTGCAATAAACTGAATCATGTCTTCTGCAAGCTGCTTTTTCATATCTCCATATCTGATCTGACATCCGTCATAATCATCTTCAAATTTCTGAACTGTATCGGGCTTGCTCACAAGACGCATTAACTGAAAAATGTTTTCTATGTAATCGGGCTTTTCAGCATTGGGTTGTTCCGGGCCCTGATCCGTTTTGGCCTTCATTACTTTCTTGCGGATCGCATCATCACTGTCGGCCAAATAGATGGTTGCATGCTGGTTTTCACTCTTGCTCATTTTACCTGCACCATCTAAGCTCGGCACTTTCACCAGATTATCTCCAAAATTAAAAGCCACCGGCTCAGGAAATATTTCTCCGTATCGGTAGTTGAATCTTTTCACAAAATTTCTGGCCATCTCAAGATGTTGCTCCTGGTCTTTTCCCACCGGCACATAATGTGCTCGATGCAAAATAATATCAGCCGTTTGCAAAACAGGATATGTGAGCAAACCTGCATTGATATTATCCGGCTGCAATCTCACTTTCTCTTTGAATGTAGTCGTTTTTTCCAGCTCCCCCATATAGGCAAGCATATTCAGATAGAGATAAAGTTCGGCCGTTTCAGGCACATGACTCTGGCAGTACAAGGCTGCTTTATCGGGATCAAGGCCACAGGCAAGTGTTTCTGCCAGCACCCTATGCACATGACCTTTTAATTCTTTGGTGTCAGGATGCGTGGTTAAAGAATGCCAGTCGGCTACCATAAAAAAGCAGTCGTACTTTTCCTGCATCAGAACATAGTTTTTCATCGCCCCGAAATAATTCCCGAGATGAAGAAACCCTGTCGGTCTGAGACCGCTCATCACAACTTCTTTCTTATGCTCCATACTTTCAACACATTAATAAAACAGTTAGGCAAGTTACAAAACTTAACCTTTGTTTCGGCCGGCGAAGATAGCAGTTTCCTTCTGTCTGTCTGCAAGGGAGAGGCAATTTGAAAACTAAATATTTTTAGAGAATTTTCAAGCAAAATACGAATGAAAACTGTATTCTTACAAACAATTCAGGCAAAGAAAAAAGACTATTCCGTTCAACACATAAATTACAATCTCAAAACAGATCACCTAACTTTGAACTATGGAAGTGAGCAATGAAATGATTGACAAACTGGCAAAACTCTCCAGACTCAGCACGGACGATTTCAGCCGGGATTCTCTACGAAAAGATCTTCAGCAAATGATTTCTTTCGTAGAGAAGCTTCGGGAAGTAGACACTTCTGGAATAGAACCTTTACAGCATATGAGCTTTGAAATTAACAAGCTTAGAGAAGACAAAGTATCCCACTCGCTTACATACGAAGAAGGATTGTCAAATGCTGCAGTTAAAGATGAACAATTTTTTCTGGTACCAAAAGCCATTAATAAGCAAGGAAAAACCGATTCATGAACGCAGTGATTCACCTAGAAGACCTTCGAAAAAGTTATTTCATCGGCAAGCAAGAACTTCCCGTGTTGAAAGGACTTAACCTGGACATACAAAAAAATGAATTTGTGGCACTGATGGGTCCTTCCGGATCAGGCAAGAGTACCCTAATGAATATCATTGGCTGTCTAGATACTTTAAGCGGAGGACGTTACCTTCTCAATAACAAAGATGTTGGTGAGATGTCGGACAACGAACTTGCAGAAATCCGCAATCAGGAAATCGGATTCGTATTTCAGCAGTTCAATTTGCTACCGCGCCTGAGTGCCCTTGAAAATGTTGCTCTGCCTTTGATTTATGCCGGAGTATCAAAAAAAGAAAGAAATGAAAGGGCCGCAGAAATGCTGGGAAAAGTAAATCTTGCCGATCGGGCAAAACATAAGCCAAATGAATTAAGTGGTGGACAAATTCAGCGTGTAGCAATCGCTCGTGCGCTTGTTAATAATCCTTCAATCATTCTTGCTGATGAACCAACCGGCAACTTAGATACCAAAACATCTGCTGAAATTATGCAACTGCTTTCTGAAATTCACGCAATGGGCAATACCGTTGTGTTGGTAACACATGAAGAAGACATAGCAGCCTATGCCGGCAGGGTTGTACGCCTTCGCGATGGATTAATTGAAAGTGACAAAATTCAAAAAGCCGTAACAGCCGGTTAATAATTTCATTTCCCGTTTCAACCTTTTATGTTTCTTTGTTGTTAGTCCAATGCAACTAACTAACATAGCATTCCATTATGGCATTTAAGATATACACAAAGACAGGCGACAAAGGAACGACTTCACTTATTGGAGGCACTAAAGTGCCGAAAAGCCACCTCAGGATCGAAGCATATGGCACAGTTGATGAACTGAATTCTCATATCGGATATTGCAACGACCTGATACAACATTCTGCTACAAATGAACTGCTGAAAGAGATACAAGACCGCCTGTTCACCATTGGCTCTTCCCTGGCAACAGATCCTGAAAAAGAATCTGCAATGAAAATTCCGGATCTTAAAGAAGATGATATTTTATTACTGGAGAAAGAGATGGATAAAATGGATGTCTCTCTTCCTATTATGAAATCATTTGTCCTCCCAGGAGGTCATCCTATTGTTTCTTCTCTTCACATTGCAAGATGCGTATGCCGCAGAGCAGAAAGAACCTGCGTACGAATGCAATACGAACAAATGGAAGTGGATGAAAAAGTGATCAAATATTTAAACCGACTCAGCGATTACCTGTTTATGTTGAGTCGATTTATGACACAGGAACTCAACGCTAATGAAATTCCCTGGAAACCCAGGATTAGCTGAGGATTCAAAGCAGGAAGTTTCGGGTTACGAGAGTTTTTAGTTATTAGTTGTTTGTTATTAGATATCATATCCTTTAAACTAAACGACTCAAGCACCTAAACAACAAATAAACTGTAAGAGAATTTTTAAATTTCAGTTTGATGGATAATCAACCCATCTTTCATCTGCACACGTCGGTCGCATTGAGCAGCCAGTTCATCATTGTGTGTAACAATTAAAAAGGTCTGTCCCATTTCATCGCGAAGTTTGAAAAATAATTTGTGTAATTCCCTTGCATTTGATGAGTCAAGATTACCTGATGGCTCGTCTGCCAAAACAATATCCGGCTGATTGATTAAAGACCTTGCCACTGCCACACGTTGCTGTTCCCCTCCGGATAACTGTGAAGGTTTATTGTCTTTTCTGTGTGAAAGGCCCAATAAAGCAAGTAATTCATTCGCTCTTTTTTCTGTTTCCGACTTATTTTTCTTGGCAATCCAGGCCGGCACACAAATATTTTCTAAAGCTGTAAATTCAGGCAGCAAATGGTGAAACTGAAAAATAAATCCGATGTGCTTGTTCCTAAATTGAGCTAGTTGGTTTGATTTCATACCACTCAGGCGCTGCTCCCCCATCCAAACCTCTCCTTTGTCCGGTTCATCCAGGGTTCCCATAATATGCAACAGCGTGCTTTTACCGGCCCCACTGGCGCCAACAAGACTCACAATTTCGCCTTTTTGAACTGTAAAATCCACTCCTCGCAGCACCTCAACTGTGCCATATCGTTTAAAAATTTGTTTAGCTTGAAGCATCTTAAAATTTAAAAAGGTGAAGATAGGAAATAGCTATAACGAAAATTAGATACCCACTGGAATGATATTTTAAGGCTATTCTGTATAACCTTTAAAACTATAAAAAATCACATATAAAAGCAGAAAGAGAGATAAAGTCAAAGTTAAACCTGTTTAAAGTCAGGAAAACCATATTTGGAAATTTCAGCAGGAAAGTTACATTTGCGGAAAATTGATAAGAATATGTTCTGGACACTCGAACTGGCATCCTACCTCGAAGACGCACCTTGGCCTGCAACAAAAGATGAATTAATTGACTACTCAATTCGCAGCGGTGCTCCTCTTGAAGTAGTTGAAAATCTTCAGGAACTGGAAGATGAAGTGGAAATTTATGAAAGCATTGAAGACATCTGGCCCGACTATCCAAGCCAGGATGATTTCTTTTTTAATGAAGACGAATATTAAAATCGGAAAATATTTATTGTAAAAAAAACCGGCGATGCCGGTTTTTTTATTTTAAAGATGGCTTAAAATATCATTTTGAAATACAAAAGCAAAACTGAAAGAAAAAAGATGATTCCATTACATATAATCACAGGAAGCAGGCGTGGCTTATGAAAAAGCCCGTAAACGAGCCAGATCACAGTACTTGTCATTACAATCAAAATCATATAAATACTCAGATCGCCTACACTTTTACTGATCCATGCCTGATAAACCTGCGGCACAAAGGTGATGCTGCTCAAAAAAGAGCCAGACAATCCCATCCATTTTACCCAGTTTTTATTGGCTTCCATTGATTGGTTTTATTTTTCCATTTGTTCAATTACATCGGCTGTAACCCCTGTGAAGCTGAATCCTCCGTCATGAAAAAGATTCTGCATCGTTACCATACGGGTAAAGTCACTAAACATTAGGCTGATATAATTCGCGCAATCTTCGGCGCTTGCATTTCCAAGCGGACTCATTTTTTCTGCATAATTGATAAATCCATCAAACCCTTTCACACCACTGCCGGCTGTTGT
>JAULVS010000214.1:0-2443 GCA_032110905.1 Chitinophagaceae bacterium
AACTTCATCAAGCAAAACAACCAGATTTTTACAGCCGCATTAGATGCACGGTTTGAGAACAGTATCTTTTGGGGAAGTGAAGGCTTTGTAGAAAACGAAGTAGTGGTGCAAAAAGAAGGAACAACAGCATTCAATGTTGTTTTTGACCATGTACTTTATCGCGTGAAAGAAGATCCCAAACAAGTTACGCTCAACGAAATCATCCGCAACCAGGATCCGTCATTCGACAGTATAGATATCAGTAAGCGTTATTTCGATTTCAGATTGAAAAGCAATTCCCCCGCAATAAATAAAGGAAAGACCGGTTCACTTACAACCGACTTCTACGGACTACCAAGAAACGGGTTACCGGATTTGGGTTGTTATGAGAGACAATGATGGTTGGCAGATAAATGTTAGCTGTTATTTTTTGGCGCAGAGAAAGGAGATCGCAAAGGATGACGCAGAGCAGTCCTCTGCGTTTACCTTCTTTTCTCATTTCTTAGCGCCCAATAAAATTTTACAGAAGTCATAAGTCTATGACTGCCTCACTTATAATTTAAAAATAAACCCCTATTTATGAACCAACAGTGCCATTTTTTGTTTGTTATATATACAAAATGATTGATATGTATCGTATTCTTTTCATAGCCTTTTTCAGCTTTTTCTTTTCAACCATGCACGCCCAAAAAACATCCTCTGTTCATGATTTTAAAGTAACGTCGTTAGACGGCGAGACCATCGATCTTTCTGATTTTAAAGGGAAGAAAATATTGATTGTCAACACTGCATCACGCTGCGGGTTTACACGCCAGTATAAAGATTTGGAAGAGCTTCATAACAAATACAAAGACAAACTCGTAATCATTGGTTTTCCTGCAAACAATTTTGGCGGACAGGAGCCGGGCAGCAATGAAGAAATCCGCGAATTCTGCACTAAAAATTATGGCGTGAGTTTTCCCATGGCTGCCAAAGTAAGCGTGAAAGGCAAAGACATCCATCCGCTATTCAGCTGGCTGACCAATAAATCTCAAAACGGTGTGATGGATGCTGAAATCAGATGGAATTTCGGGAAATTTCTCATCGATGAAAACGGCAAACCCATCGCCTATTTCGGAAGCGGCACGAATCCGATGAGTGATGATATTGTATCCCGTCTTCAATAATGCATATCCTTTTGCCTTGTTCCTTAACTTCGCTTTATGCGGTTTGAAGATGTTGTCGGGCAGAGTCAATTAATCAACAGGCTAAAAGAGCTCGTAGATCAAAACAGGTTGAGTCATGCCCTTCTTTTTATTGGCAGAGAAGGATCCGGCGCCTTGCCCCTTGCACTGGCTATGAGTACGTATATCATTGAAAAGTCAGCGCATAACAGATTACAAACTTCTTCTACAGGTTTATTTGGAGAAACCAGCCCTGAAGCCTCAACCCCGTCACCCGGAGTTCTGAAAGCAATACAATACCTGCATCCGGATATTCACTACAGTATGCCGGTGATTAAAAGAAGTTCCGGCAGCGAATCTCCGGCTAAATCAGATGACTGGATCTCAGAATGGAGAACATTTCTCCATCAACAGCCATACGGAAACTTGTTTGACTGGCTGGATTCGATTGGTGCAGAAAACAAACAAGGTAAAATCAGCGCAGCGGAATGTGAAGAGATTGCAAGAAAACTTTATTTAAAAAGTTTTGAAGGGGGAAGTAAGATATTAATACAATGGCTTCCTGAAATGATGGGCAATGAAGGCAACAAATTATTGAAGCTCATTGAAGAACCACCACCTGATACGATTTTTCTTTTGGTTACGGAAAACGAGGACCTTTTGCTTCCCACGATTGTAAGCAGGTGTCAGGCCATCCGCGTTCCGCCTGTCGAAACAGAAGCCATTGCCAAATCTCTTGGAAACCGATTTGAGCTGGATGCGGAAACAGCATTGCAAACCGCACAGGTTTCGGAAGGTAATTTCCGGGAAGCTCTCAGGCTTGTTCAGGAAACAGACAAGGACTGGCAGGGAGAAATCCGAAGCTGGCTGAATATGACGCTACAAAACCGAGCGGCCGAACAAGTAAAGTGGATTGATAAAACGCACGTATTGGGAAGGGAGTACCAAAAACAACTGCTGCGTACATTTCTTCATTTGATTGAATTAAGTATTCGGCTTCATGCCATCGGCGAAGAGGCATTGCATGTGGCATCAAAAGATAAAGATTTTGCCCTTCGGCTCAATCAAATCTGTGTCACCGAGCAGCTGGAGGCAATTGCCAGCGAATTCGACAAAGCTATTTATTATATAGAGCGAAATGCGAACGGGAAAATGTTATTTATGGCATTAACCATCCGTATGTTTTATATCATCAAGCATAAAACTACCCTCGTTCTGGAGGGAGATCAGGCATCATAAATGACCATCATACAGGCTTTAGGGATAATTGCTTATTTTTGAATCAGAATCAAATGTGTGTG
>JAULVS010000215.1:0-9465 GCA_032110905.1 Chitinophagaceae bacterium
ATATCAAGAAATCGTGTACCGTTGTAATCGTTCCCAGATGTTCTGAGGATAATAGAATTAAATTCAGAGATATTCTTTGTTTTGAAAAATGGGTACTTAAATTTTCCTGTCCCATATTTTTTCCGTGCAATCAGACGAAGTGATTTTTCCGGATTTTGTCTTGTCAATCCTCCAAATGTTTTAATACCTGCAGCATGACTCAGTACGGCCGCATTATTATTTATATACTCAAAAAAAACAAGCTTCTCAATATCTAACCAGCATGGGCCTACTCTTTCCATACTTTCTGAAAGTTTTCCAACATAAATTCCTGATTCAGGATCGTAGAGAAAAGCCGGCGGAAGAGTAAGTGAGACAATTGGAAGGGTTGATGAAAAACTCAGGAGATAAGTGCCAATATAGATTGTGTCGTTTTCCGAAAACCGATCTTTTATTAGACGAACACTGAGAGAAGAAGTCTGAGTCAGCAAAACGGGTCCGGATACTCGTCCAGTCCAGTCGGCAGGGTAATTCCCGTTCAGTGAGTAGTATAATTTATATTCTTGCGGCGCTTCTATAGTCAGCGCTAAAGAAGCGGCTTTGTATGCGCCCGGCTTTGCAGACACGGATACCCCCTTTTTTTCAATTTCTGATAAAGGGAGAAGGGTGTAAGAAGAAAAGACAAAGTGAAAGATACCCAGCAGTAAGATTAAGGTGGTGTTTTTTGAAGTCATATTTCTTAAATCTATTATCCTTTTTATTTTAGTTTTTTATAGTACACGACCACCCTGCAGGTTTCTCGGAGCCAGTCTATGCGATCAATCGAATAGTTTTCAATTTTAAAAAAAGACTTTTGCGAAAGAAACGACAGCTTTTCTTCCTGCGATTTATTCATCCACTCGAGGTTATCTATATGTAATTCCAATTTTGATAACTCTGTTTTAGATAAGATGTAAAATAGAAATGAAGATAAAAAGATTACAATAGCATTTATTAAAAGGGAGGTTTCCAGCTTTATCACTATGTTGTCTGTCATTGCATTAATCACTGCGATGGTGATGACTGAAAAGATATAGGTCATTTCGGCAATGGCAATTGACTCTGTTCTGTATCGTAATATGCCGAAAATTGCAAAAAGTCCAAGTCCTGCTGCAATACCAAATTCATTTTTTACCAGCACGAGCACCAGGAAATAGGTGGTGACTCCGAGCATAATGGAAATGAGTGTGTATAAAACATTTCTTCTGATGGTAAAGTACAAAAGTGAATAAACCAGAAGTAGCCCGATTTGGATTAATACTTGTTGTATAAAGGTGTTCATTATTCTATGTTGTTGATTTTGAGCAAATTTTTATAAACAGGATGAAGTAGTTTGCTTTTGGTTGAATTATAGTCATTCAAATGTATGACACCATTGGCATACTTAGACATGGATGTTTTGTAACGTAAAAGTGGCGTTTTAAAAAGCTTCAGCATTTGTGTATGAAAATGTCTGCTGCCTTTAATTTCTATAATGCCAACATGGTCAAACAGCTCTCTGTCTTTTTCATCGGCAACTTCAAGGTCCAGGTCAATTGTAATTCTTCCTTCCCGGTCTTTGCTCCACAGGGTGATTCGGTAGTAACTAACCGATAGCGTTTTTTTTAATGTATCAGGATCAATGTCGTTTTCCCTGAGAAAAAGTTTGTCTTCATTTGTAAACACGCCTTGTGATAAAGAAGACGGTTTGCGTATTTTGTCTGTTTTCCCTTTAGATTTTTTTTTGATTTCAATAAAGCAATCTCCCGTTTCTGTATAATATCTTTTTCTGATTTTCAATCTTTTAGTTCGTCCTTTTGCATGATCTCCAAAAAGGCGCATCTCTTCTGTGTCCCAGTAGTCGGTTTCATATTTGCTTAATGACCGTCCTGAATCATTTGTTTGAAGTAGAAAATACGATTTCAGATTTTTTAACTCATTGGTGAGAACGGGCAAGGGGAGTAAAAATTTGGCATCAAACCGGTGATTCAGGTTGTATTTCCTGGCCTCCGATAATGAGAGTGTTTCAAAATCAGTAAGCAATTCTTTTATTATGCCGGATTTTTCCAAGGTTTATAAGTTTACTTTGCATTCAGATGAAAGTCGAAGTTGCACAACTTTCATCAGCGCCTAAAAATACTTTTTTTTATGATAACCTCTGACTCACCTGCTATCCTGCCAAGGATTTTGCTGTTTTTTTTAATCATCCTATCAGCATGTAAAGATGACGTTCCCGTTCTAGAAAAAGATGAGACTAGGATCATTGATACTCCGACACTCATCCGCATGATTGATACAAGTGTCCGTCAGCATCCAGATTCTTTGGTGTTTATCTATTTAACATTCGATGATGGTCCGTATACTACAACGCCCCGGCTTGTGTCCCTTTTAAAACAAAAGCAGGTAAAGGCAAGCTTTTTTATGATCGGTTCTCAGAAAGAATTTTCAAAAGAGTACGACAGTATTTTCCAATTTATAAAATCCACTCCGCTTTTTAGGATCTATAACCATTCTTATTCTCATGCCATTACAAACGGGAGAGTAGGCAAGTATTATAGCCACCCCGACCGAATTTGGGAGGATATTGAAAGAAACAAACGCGTGTTGCAGTTAAAGAGTAACATTACACGGCTTCCCGGAATGAATGCCTGGCGTGTGCATGGTAAAAACATACTGACAACTGCTGAAACCAGACCTTTTTTTACGTATTTGACTGAAAGAGAGATAGATGAGCAAATAATCGGATGGGATTTTGAATGGAAAGCTCTTCAGAGCAAATCTCATAGCCAGGTTGATGTATTACTTTCACAGATTAAAGCAGCCATAGCTAAAAAAGAGAAGACAGATATTGTTATCCTTGCACATGACTATCTTTTTAAAACAGATCAGTCAAACGAAAACTTTGTTTATTTTATTGAAAGCCTAATGGCTGAAAGGAATATTGAATTTAAATGGGTAGAAGAATTAATTCCTCGTATCGATACTTTAAAAACTCCTTAATACGCGATCAATTGTTGTTATGGTGAAAGATTAAATACAGGTCTTAGTATAGAGTAAATACTACTCAGTTTATATTCACCATATTTCCCGGGCAAGTTTCGGTTGCCTCCAGCATAGCTAAGGGTTATGGCAATTCTGTTTTTAAAGTCTTTCCAGCAAACAAAGATTGCGCTGTGTTCGATATTGTTATACTGGTAATTGATATGATACACCCAGTCGCCCGGTTTTACCATGTTTGCATTTGCATAGGGGCCTTTTTTCTGAGACCTGAAAACAGCTGTTTTTTTCTCATCAACACCTGATCTTCTGTAAACTTCATTCACAAAATCCCAGCAAGAGCCCTTGATTATTGTTTTGTCAATTAAAGCCATTTTAAAACCAGTTTCAAGTACTTTTTTACCCGGGTTTAAAAGGTCTGAAGAATCAGCGAAGACGCCTGTCTCTTCGCATGCGCAATAATGACGGGTGCTTTCATCTGTAAAATGATTTTCCTGAGCGGATAAGTATTGTGCAAAGAATATAAAAAAGGCATTTAAAATAAAATTCCTGTAGCGCATTAGAAAAATTGTTTTGATTTTTGATAAGGATTTAAAGTGCCATGGAGATGTGATTAAAAATTGACTAGCAAATTTAATCATTCATCAGGAGGAATTCTGTTAAAAACCTGCTTCCTTTTATTTTATAACACAAAGCAAATCAATACTTTAAAAAATATTTTGCTCTTGTTGTGCATCAGGTTCAACCGTAAAATTGAACGCACATGACATACAATTACACTTCATTAAATAATTATAAACTCAAACTTATTTGCAATTAAGCAATAATCATTTCCCCTGTTTATAAGGGTTTCAAAAACAACAAAATTGACGACATCTACTTTTATATTTGAGTAATTTATTTATCTTAGAACTAATTTAATTTATATGTCAAAGATCAACACCAGGTACTTACTATATGCTTTTTTCATTTACGGGTTCTTTATCTTTTTTTCCTGTAAGCAGACCGGCAATACAAACGAAAATGGTGATTCCGGTGGTTCAGGACGAACCTCTGATGGCAAGGAAGAAATAGTTGAAGAGCCTGAGATCGTAGATGAATATGAAAATATAAGCAGCAGTGAAATTTATGATTTCATCGATTTATGGAGTAATGTTTATGCTACTAATACACTTGATACTTATCTCGATTTATATGACAGAAGTGATTTCACCGGCATTAAAAGAACCTTTAAGGGGCAAAAAAATACTTATGATTTTGGTGGGTGGGTTGAAAATAAACGAAATGAATTCAGAAAGTTCAAGCCTTATGTTGAGATATCTGATATAAAGATTAAATCCCTAAATAGAAATAACAAATCGACTGTTCATTTTCGCCAGCAATGGTATAGCTCCAATACTGAATATGCAGATGAAGGGGAGAAAAAATTAATCCTCGTTAAAAAGAATGGACATATTGTTATTCAGCACGAGGAGCTTTTATATAGCAAACCTATCTATCAGTATGATTAACAGCTGACATTAAACAGCAAGCATCACTTCAAATAACTACAACCATTACTGGATTAAGCTGCCTTTAAAAATTTGTTCGTGGAAAGATATCCAAGATAAAAACGATAAATTTAAAACATGCAACTATTCAACACCTTAAATTTAGTTTTACTTTTTATATGTACCTTTTTTTACCAGTGCAAAGGGAGGTCGATTCAATCCGAGAAAGCTATTACGGAAACAAAACTTATGGATACAGTGATGCCTGTTGCCACGGTAAAAGAACTAAAGCCTTACAATGAGATTGTTTATCAGTCAGTTCAGAAACTCAAATCGAGCTCCGGCACCAAGTCTGTCGTGTTCAGCAAGAACATGAAGTCGTTGTATGCCATGAATCTGGAAGGAATGAGCGTTTGTGAATTTTCTCAGTCGACAAAGAGCATTACCCGGATTTTTAAATTTAAAAAAACACCCGGCATCGGTTGGAATTATGAGACTGATAGACCGGTAAAGTCTTTTGAAGAAAAACCGGTAGAGGCTTTTTTATCGCATCACGACAGTATTTTATGGGTGTCACTTCATAATGCGGAGGGTGTGGTGCCCATTCACCTTCTTCGGCCGAATCAGCAAAAAAAGCCACTTTCACCTACCGATAAGCTGATTTATTTACAGGATCCTTCAGGAAAAACAACGGATTCTTTTTATGTGCCGCTGATTAAAACAGGGAAAACCCCTAAGGTAATTGCATGCACATCAGATGATCGTTATCTTCTTGTTAGCAACTGGCATTCGCTTGATGTAAGTGTACTTGAGATGAACAGCCAGACATATCCATATGCGCAACTCAAGACCAATATTCCGACAAATCGTATTCCGCGCGGAATAGTAATTGATACTAAAAACAAGAAATCATATGTTGCAATAATGGGAGGCTCAACCTTATCGGTAATAGATAACAATACCTGGACGACTACGGGAGAGATACAAGTATCATCAAACCCGCGGCATATTGTTCAAGATGATAAGTCGAGGCTCTATGTTTCGTATAATAAACTCGGTAAAATCGGATGTATTGATCCCGTTACGGGTGAAACCTTGTTTACTGCAAGAACGGCTAGCCAGCCACGCAGCATGGCTTTGTCGAAAAACAATCAGTTCCTTTTTGTTACCTGCTATAACGGCAACAAGCTGATGGTATTTAAAATTATGGAAGACAGGTTTGAACCTGTTGTCGACATCACTTGTTCAGGAAACCCTGTTGGGGTGGATGTGTTTGAAAATGACAATACACTTGAAGTGTGGGTATGTGCTTATGAAACAGGTACTATTTCAGTATATACTTTTGAGAAAAAATAAAGGAATTCTAATATAAATTCACTCGCTGCTTTTGCTGATTGAGTATACGATGCTCATATATACAAGTACCAGCAGTCCTGCAGGAATAATATAAGCAGCAGGTGAAAAACTTATGAAAGCATATACGAGGTGGCTGATTAACCCGATCGTGAAAAAGATTCCGGATAAAGCTTTGATATTGGTTGTGGTTCTTGAATCGCTGAATTGAGCAGCTATTGTGGCAATCAGAGTAATTGTTAGAAACACTCCACCCCCAACACTTAACAATAGTTTGTTTTCTGAGTTGCTGATGCTGTACAAGGCGTAAGCAAATAATGCGCTGATACAGACTGAGATGAGGGTCATAATGAAATTTATTTTCACGGTATTTATTTTATTTTGAAATAAAATTTATTCAATAATGGTCAGTTATTCATGAGAGAACGGAGGCGGGGCCAGTGCAACGAGTTTTAATACGTCGGGTAAACGTTCTGCTAGTTCCCATTTAGGCATGCCCGGTTTCCATATATAGGTTTCTCTTGAAATCTTTTTTTCTGTGATCAGTCTGGTCAGCTCCTGTTCGGAGAAGGGTCCGGCTTGCAGTCCATCAATCATTGCATAGAATGAAGTTGCAACGGGAAGCGTCTGATTCATAGATCCGGGAATATGCATCTGACTCATCGCCTGATTCATTGTATTTACCATTTGTTGTGCAATGGCCATACCCATGCCGAACTCTATTAATCTGTCGATTGAATAGTAGCTATTTTCATTCATAGAAGAAACATTTTAAACATAGTTCATCTTCATTTTACATGGCCGGAGGCGGAGGTGGCGGTGGAGGTGGCGGTGCTGCAAAAAGAGCTGCCAGTTCCTGTACATTACCTGCAAGATCCCATGCTGCCATTCCTTGTTTCCACACATGCGTGTTTCTTGAAAGCTGTCCGCTTTGCACCATCTGTTGTAATTGTTGCCAGTTAAACGGACCTGCAGTTTGTCCATTCACAGATACACTGTACTGAATTTGTGGAGGCGGTGGTGGGGTGTTATGCTGTTGTTGCATGTTGTTGCCCATCTGATTCATCATGTTGGCCATCTGACCACCCATGGCTCCACCCATCATCATACCGGTCATCATGCCTGCAGGATTCATACCGCCACCACTTCCCGTATTCATTGAACCCATCTGACCTAAATTATTAGCGGCTGTTTTTAAAACATCTGCCTGTTGATTTAATGCATGCGCACCAATAAAATTTGATTCTGTTTGTAGTTTTTGTGCACGTTGCGCTTCTTCTCTTTGAATACGAAGTGTTTCTTCCATATTCTGCGAATTGATGGCTTGCATATCGTGCAGATTCTTGATGCTTACATCAGTTTGCGCGACAGTGGTTTTAGTAGTCTGCTCGGATGTTACTTTTCTGAGTTCTGCATATCCGGTACTCTCTTTGTCAACATCGATACTTGCAAGGTCAAAACCTTTCATATTTACGCCGAAATCGCCTTCAAGTCTTGCTTTAAGCCGCGCAGCAATTAAATCATTGATATCTAAAATCTTTTTCTCCATTTGTAAAACCGGAATACCATTATCTGAAGGGATGTTGGTGATAATACCCTTCACATATTTCGTAACTGCGTCTTTAATTTGTTTATTAAAGTCTTCCAGTTCAAAGTTGATAAGGCGGTTTAGTTTGATAAAACCTTTGTAATCAGTGACATTAAAGGTAATGGTACCTCTTGCTGCCATTGGAACGGCGAAATCTAAAAATCGCGGGTCAAATACATCGAAATAAGGAATGCCAAATCTAACTTGAATATTACCCGACAGGTTAATAAAATAGATTTCAGCCTGAAATGGAGAGGCTCCCCCAAAAGCAGCACCAACAATGCTTGTTAATATCGGGAAGTTGGCAGTTTTGATAGTTTGATCATACGGTCCTTCGATAAAATCCTGCATGGCGCCGTCCTTTTGCTTATAGACAAAAACAGCCAATTCGCCATCTTTTACACGCAGGCTGCTGCCATAACGGATTGCGTTTTCTTTTTTGGTTGAATTGGCTTCACCTGAAGGGCGCCATTTCCATACAAGATATTCAGGTTCATCACAACGGATGACATCCATCAAGCCACCTTCTGATTTACTTCCAAAGAGTCCCATATTTAAAATTTGTTATAAGAGTTAATATAATTATAATGAATATTCAGATTCGATCTCGATTTGATATTTTTTAGGCATTTGATTGTTCAGAGCTCTTTTTAATTTAAGAAAATTCTTGAAATAGTCTCTTTCCGTTGATGCTGCTTCAAAATCTGAGCTGATTTTTGTCCAAGTGATTTTTTCTAATTCCAGCTTTAACTTATCATAATCTTTATCCTGAAGATAAGACTCTAGCTCTTGTGTTTTTTTGGAGAGTTCATCAAGCTGAATTTTACTTTTTAATTCTATAATAAAGATTTTGTCACTTAAAGTGTTAATGATACTCTCTGCTTTTTGGTAGTCGCCGGCTTTTATATATTCTTCGGCTTTAGTCTTTAAATCTTTTTCTTTAGAATGATTGGCCTCAATGTTGTTATTTGAGATCTTTGCCCAGGCAATAAGAACAACAATAATTAATGCAAAGCCTATTGAAACATATACAGCTTTAGAATTATTGCTTTTTATAATGTTTCTGGATTCGTTAGCAATCTTTTGTACATCTTCAAATGATTTTTTATCATTTTTCATTGCCAAGGATGCTTTTGCATTAATTTGCTCTATTTTTTTAAGCCAAATTTTATTCCAGGCATTTTTATATTTTGTTTCTTCAGAGAATAAATTGAAGAATGTATTCTCATTAATTCTACTGTATGCCAGAGTTAAAAACTCCAATATCTCTTCTTTAGAAGCAGGAACAGGGAAATTAAGAATAAGCTCCTCCTTCCTTGAATCTGTGGTTGACCATTTTGCAGGCTTTGATTTATTAATAAAAAAGGTAACAATTTTTATTGGCAGTAAAATATACCAAAACAGAAACCACTTTAAAAGGCTCAAAATTCCAATTCCTTCAGAGCTTTTATTGGATCCATAGACAGAATCTTTTCTGTTTGATTCAATTTCATCGAGCTTTTCAAAGAATTTAATGATGTTCTGAGAGGCTTCTATGTTTCTGAATTCTGTGCCGCAGTCCTGACATTTTACTGCAAAAGATTCTGCAATTGCACCGCAAGCAGGGCATTTTCTTACATCTCCTAATTTGTCTGATTTTGGTGCAGCAGAGACGGAAGAGTCACTTTTCTTTTTTTCAAATAATTTTGATTGCAGCACCATTTCAAATTCATCGAGATCTACTCCGAACGCTTCTGCTTTTTTAAAAAGAATTTGTTTTTCCTTTTCAGTAAGCTCTCCGTCAACTAGAGCCATTTCAATGAGTTTTTCGAGTTGTTCGTTGTACATAATGATAAATTAGAGATTAGAAAATAATCTAATGCCGTAAGTCAAAATATCAAAACAATAGGAAGTGGTGTTTGGGATAAATTGAAGCAGGCCTAGCTTTGGTTAATTGGTTGGTGAATGAGTGTTTTGGTCGTCTAAAGTATGGGTTCTCTCTGGTATGGCAAAATTGTATGAAATCAAAAATCGTATTATACTGAAAATCAAATGCTTATT
>JAULVS010000216.1:0-7018 GCA_032110905.1 Chitinophagaceae bacterium
CATAATTGCCGTCGCGGTAAATTACCAACAATCGATCATCAGCTTCAAACTGTCCGAGATATTGCCCTTTCTCCTCGGTATTGATTCTTCCGAACTTATCATCAAACCACATTTTCTTTCCACTTAATGTAGCCTTGCCCTTCTCTTTGAATTTTGCAGATTTAATGGGATACTTTGTTACCTGATTTCCCATACTGCTTCTTCCTTTGATATCGAGTTCTTCAAAAAAGAAATCAAGTTCCTTTATGCGTGCTGTGCAGGATGGGCTCAATAACACTTTCACCACTTCTGCCTCACCATTTGGATTAATACTGAAATAATGAACCTTGCTTTTATCATCTCCTTTTGTTAAGTCGTATTCTTTTTCTCTCGTTACACCTGTTACATTAAAACGTTTTGCGTAACTCACCCCCGTCTTTCCATCCACATAAATCATATTGTAAGTTGTACGCTCATCATTTTTCTGAAACACAGCTACATGAATGATGTCTTTACCGATATATGCTTTGTCAGCAACTTTTACCACTTTCATTAATCCTCGTTTGGTAAAGACAATGATATCGTCGAAATCAGAACAATCAAACAGATATTCATCCTTCTTAATAGATGTGCCGATGAAACCATCTTCTCTGTTCACATACAATTTTGTATTGGCAATAGCCACCTGTTTCACCTGAATGGTTTCGAAGGGTCGGATTTCTGTTTTACGCTCTCTTCCCTTTCCGTATTTTTTTAGGAGATTTTCATAATAGGCTACTGCAAAGTCAACGATGTTATCCAGATCGTGCTTCACTTGCTTAATTTCTGCTTCCAGTCCTTTGATCTGGTCATTCAACTCATCGATATCCAGTTTGTAAATACGACGCACCGGTTTTTCAGTGAGTTTAAGTATGTCTTCTCTGGTAATATCTCTGCGGAGTTGTTTTTTAAACGGAACAAAAGCCTTGTCAATAGACTCAATCACTTTGTCCCATGTTTCATGTTTTTTCTCCAGCTCTTTGTAAATCTTCTCTTCGAAGAATATTTTCTCGAGTGAAGTATAATGCCATTTCTCATGAAGTTCAGCTAATTTTATTTCAAGTTCACGCTTCAGCAAATCACGTGTCTGATCAGCAGAATATTTCAATAAATCATGTACGCCAACAAAATGCGGCTTGTTGTCGATGATCACACATGCATTCGGAGAAATTGATACTTCGCAATCGGTGAATGCATACAATGCGTCAATGGTAATATCGGGAGAAATGCCTGCAGCGAGATCAATTTGAACTTCTACTTCTGCAGCAGTGTTGTCTGTCACTTTTTTAATCTTGATTTTCCCTTGGTCATTTGCCTTCACGATGCTCTCCATCAGTTGAGTGGTCGTTACACCATAAGGAACATCTTTTATGAGCAGGGTCTTCTTATCAGATTCTTCAATGCGCGCTCTCACACGCACCTTCCCTCCTTTCTTTCCTTCATTATAATTGGCAACATCAACCATTCCTCCTGTCTGAAAATCGGGGAATAACTCAAATCTTTTTCCTCTCAGGTATTTAATGGATGCATCCAATAATTCACAGAAATTATGCGGTAGAATTTTGGTAGATAAACCAACTGCTATCCCATCAGCTCCCTGTGCAAGCAATAAAGGAAACTTCATTGGCAACACAACCGGTTCGTTTTTCCGTCCGTCGTAACTCAGTTGCCATTCGGTTATTTTGTGATTGAAAGCGACATCCAGCGCAAACTTAGATAAACGTGCTTCAATGTAACGTGCAGCAGCCGCATCATCACCTGTACGCACATCACCCCAGTTACCCTGTGTTTCTATGAGCAGGTCTTTCTGTCCAAGATTCACAAGTGCATCCCCAATACTGGCATCACCATGAGGGTGATATTGCATAGCCTGTCCGATGATGTTAGCCACTTTGTTGAAACGTCCATCATCCATCTCTTTCATGGCATGAAGAATTCTTCTCTGTACAGGCTTTAAACCATCTTCAATGGCAGGCACGGCGCGTTCAAGTATTACATAGGAAGCATAATCGAGGAACCAGTTTTTATACTGCCCCTGTACACCACCTTCCTGTTCAAAAACATTTTCTTTCTTTTTCGCTGCACTCATTCTTTTCGGATTGACAATACTTTATAAATTATGATCAGGCATTTTCATTTTCAAACAAAATCCCTGCTTTCTTTTTGATTTCAAATTCTTTCATATTACGAATTTCACCTTGCACATCATACAAATCACTTTGTAACAGATGCTTGATGCGCCAGAGTAGAAACGCGTCTCCGGTGGTATGCTTTGCTTTATTTAAAAATTGATGAATCACCTTACTCGCTTTCTGCCATTCTCCTGTAAGATACAGTTTCAGCTCCCCGTCGTAAAAGTCAACCTCTTTCTGAATCAGCTTCTTTCCTCCTTCCAGCAAACGCACATACTTTTCATCATTTGCAAGCTTTGTCCATTCATCAGGATCTACTTCAAATTCACTGGGCGTAATTGCTCTTGCCAGCTTCTGCGCTTTGATCATTTCTTTAGGAAGAATCTGACTGATCCACTGAGGATAAAATATTTGCCCTTTATCATTGATGAAAGGCAGATTATTGAGATACAAGATGAATATCCGCCCCTGATATGCCTTCAGCTGACTCATCAGCCAGTAATAACCTGAAACATCATGTTTATTCTGCGCAGCCCATATCCAAACTTGTAATTCAGGATTTTCATCGAGTTGTAAAATGAGTTCTGCTACAAGCTCATCATCCTTTACGACTTCCTTCTCTACCCATCCATCGTAGTCGCCTCCGGCCAATAATTCTTTCCACCAGTTTCTGCGATTTTCTTTTCCTTCATCTGTAAACAAATCCTTAATCGGACCAACTGCATAATCATCACGCACGATTTTGATTTCACCTTGTAAGGTTTCATTCAGCTCAGCTGCTTGTTTGATGACGTCGGCGTCAGGAACGTTGAAAACGATATGGGTTCGCATGGTGGTTATTAGTTGTTGGTTGTTAGTGATTTTTACTTTTAAGTTTTAACTTTCAACTTTATTCCTCTATTAAATCAAGTTCTACTTTCAAATTACCAATAATAAATTCTTGTCGGTCGGGTGTGTTTTTGCCCATGTAATATTCAAGCAAATGCTGAATATGTGTTTCGGGCAACAGCATCACCGGTTCCTTCTTCATCTCTGATCCGATGAAGCGTGCGAATTCATCCGGACTTATTTCTCCCAATCCTTTGAAACGTGTCACTTCCGGTTTGGCACCCAGCTTTTTCATCGCTGCCTTTTTCTCTGCTTCATCGTAACAATAAATAGTTTCCTGTTTGTTGCGGACGCGGAACAAAGGTGTTTCAAGAATGTAAACGTGTCCGTTTTTCACGAGATCTGGAAAGAACTGCAGAAAAAAAGTCATCAGCAACAAACGAATATGCATCCCATCCACATCCGCATCCGTTGCAATGACGATATTGTTGTAACGAAGTCCTTCATATCCTTCTTCAATATTCAAAGCATGCTGCAGCAAATTGAATTCTTCATTTTCATAGACCACTTTCTTCGTCAAGCCGAAACAGTTAAGCGGCTTGCCGCGCAGACTGAATACAGCTTGTGTTTCCACACTGCGTGCTTTGGTGATGGAGCCACTGGCACTGTCTCCTTCGGTAATAAAAATCGTACTTTCTTTTTGCTTTTCGAGAATGGTTTCTTTGTCCTTTCCCGTTGCCTCAGCATTGTAATGAAACCGACAATCGCGCAGTTTTTTATTGTGCAGGTTTGCCTTCTTTGCTCTTTCGTTTGCCAGCTTTTTAATACCTGCCAGTTCCTTGCGCTCTCTTTCGTTTTGCTCAATGCGTTTTTTAAGCGCTTCCGCTATAGCAGGATTTTTATGTAGATATAAATCCAAGTCTCTGCCGAGAAATTCGCTAACAAAATTTTTCATAGTTGGCCCACTTTCAGCGACGGAAGTAGAGCCAAGTTTTGTTTTGGTCTGACTTTCAAACACTGGCTCCTGCACACGAACGGATATTGCTGCACAGATGCTTCCTCTTATGTCTGCAGCATCGTAATCTTTTTTGTAGAAATCACGAATCGTTTTCACATAAGCTTCGCGAAATGCGGCGAGATGCGTACCACCCTGGGTGGTGAACTGTCCGTTTACAAAAGAGTAATATTCTTCGCCATACTGGTTTTCATGGGTGATGGCTACCTCAATGTCTTCTCCTTTAAGATGTATAATTGGATAACGCAGTTCATCTTCATTGGTCTTACGTTGAAGGAGATCAAGCAAACCGTTTTTGGAAATATATTTTTTCCCATTAAGAATAAGGGCCAATCCAGCATTCAGGTAGCAGTAATTCCAAATCTGGTTTTCGATGTATTCGTATAAGAAATGATAGTTTTTGAAGACTGATTCATCCGGTATAAAATGAACCAAAGTGCCATTGCTTTCTTTGGTAGCGGTTTCTTTGTTTTCATTCAGTAAAACTCCTTTTTCAAATTCGGCCGACTTTTCTTTTCCCTCACGGAAAGAAGTAACGCGAAACATCTTACTCAATGCATTCACTGCCTTGGTGCCAACCCCATTCAACCCTACAGCTTTCTGAAACACATTGCTGTCGTATTTGGCACCCGTATTGATTTTGCTCACCACATCCACCAGCTTCCCCAGAGGTATGCCTCGTCCATAATCCCGTACCGTGACACCTCCTTGTTCAATTTGGATTTCTATTTGCTTGCCATAACCCATTGTATGTTCGTCGATACAGTTATCGATTACTTCTTTCAACAGAACATAGATACCGTCATCGGGACTACTGCCGTCACCCAGTTTCCCGATATACATTCCCGGACGTAAACGAATATGTTCGCGCCATTCGAGGGTTTTGATGGAGTCTTCGGTATATTCAAACAAATTCTTTTCTTTCTGCGCCATGCCTGGTAGGTTTACTGAATGTTGACCCTCTGAATTTCAGAGAGCCGTCAAAGATACCAAATCAATACCCCGTTCTTCAACGAAGAATTGTTCACATTGCTGTGAATAATTTTTGGGAATTGATTTTAATTTCTGAATTTCGCAATTATAAATTCAAAGAAATGGACAGTAAAATTTATACCCTGCTCACTATTTTTATCGTTTATTTCATTACCGCTGTATCGATGGCGATGTTTCCCGGTGCACAAAAAGTACTAACAGCATTGTTGTTTGGCGGATTAGGCATTGTACTTTTTTTAGGCGGATTTTTAATCTGGTTGCTCAACCAGAAGACGGAAGAATAATCTCATTGATTAACACAGATCTGCAACTAAACAATTCAGCCGGATTCCGGTATTTTACCTTATTTTGTGCTTGTATAAATAGTTCCAAAGTATGCTACGAGTAATTTGCTTTTTATCAATCATCTTATCTTGTACTTTTTCCGAAGTATTTGCTCAAAAAAAAGGAAAAGAAGACTGGAAAAGTTCTCCTCTGAGTATGCATGACAAAATGATTTCAAAGGCAAATTCAAAAAGATTTGCCAGTGTGGGAATGATGACAATCGGACTTTCAGTTACGCTTGGCGGTATTGCCAAATCTATATCTCCGGCTTTCAAAGACGTACCAAAAACAGATATTCGATTATTGTGGCTGCCTGTAACAGGAATTCTTACAACCATTGCTGCTTATCCAATGTCTAGATCTTCAAAAAAAATGCGAAAGAAAGCCTGGGAAGTACTTGAACAGTCAGCATCATTTGGCAACCCAAAACAACCATTTACGCGCTATCCAGCTATTGGCTTGAAAATATCTCTTTAAGATTCAAAAACTAACTTACAACCACTAACGGATAACTTCAAACCGTTAACCTTTCTTCTTCAAATCCCTTGCTTTTTTAACCCCATAGCCCACTCCTGCTGCTAATAGAAAACCGAGCCCGCCATCAATGGGAATCAGATCCGGGTCACCTCCGGGTTCGCCATCGGGCCCTCCACTATCAGGTCCTTGAGCAAAGGTTACCAATGTAAGAAAGGTAAAGCAGATAAATGCAACCAGCCATTTCAGGCAGAAAGAACGGATTTTCAGGAAGTTGCGGTCGTTAGATTGCATAGATGAGTGACAAATTTAATAGAAAAAATAGATTATTTGCAATAAGTTTTTGTTTCAGTGTACATAGTTAGCTACGGGCGCAGTCCGACTGCATCCTCAGATGCGGGCGGATTACGAGTTATAGGTGCAGCGTAAAGAAATCAGAACGCAAAGGCTGTGCCAAGAGCTGCTCTGCGACAAGTTTCTTTTCTTTTTTCTCTGTGGCAAAGAATTAACTAAAAAAAAGAGCCGCTATTCGCGGCTCCTCGGTTATCCTGAAAGAATATTGGTCACATATTTGGATACGATGGTTGCCTGTTATTTAACCGATAACTGACAACCGTTAACAGTTATTGCACCACCACTTTCTGTTTTCCGGTCTGTCCTTTCTGATCGGTCAGTTCAACGAAGTAAGTACCCGATGACAATCCTTTTGGCAATTGTACACGTTGCACACCATTACCTCCAGGGTGTACCAATATGGCGTTGTGCACTTTCACACCCAACATATCATACACTTGTACTGTATAACGACCGGCTCCATTGTTGCGGAACTGCAGGTTGATGCCCTCTCCTTTCACCACCGGATTCGGATAAATACTGATATCCTTTGTTGCAAAGAGATCCGGAGTATTCGTGATGGTTGACGGACGGAATACCACACGCATACGTGTCAGCGCTTTGCTGTTGGCATCTGCCGTTACCGTGAATGGATAAACCATTTCAGAACCACTTAAAGGCACTTCCGTTTCTGTACCGGTAAATGCATCCTGCAGATATGCTTTCAGATTAGATGCCACCATATTTTCAGTAGAGAATTTCAATGCATAACCACGATTGGTAGTAAAGTAAAACGGCATGAATATCGTATCATTAACCGTAGGCGTCGGACGACTTTCAATGCTCATATATCTAAGCACGCCACCTTTGTCTCTGCGAGAGAAACTCAGATTTTCCTGGA
>JAULVS010000217.1:0-7158 GCA_032110905.1 Chitinophagaceae bacterium
GGTTCCACCGATGTAGGAGATGTTAGCTATGTGGTACCTACTGCAGGCATTTATACTGCAACATGGGTTTCGGGGACAAGTGCTCACAGCTGGCAGGCTGTTGCTTGCGGAGCAACAGAAATTGGCATAAAAGGAATGATCGTTGCTTCTAAAACGATTGCATTTACTGCGATTGATTTGTTTACAAACCCCGAATTAATAAAGAAAGCAAAAGATGAATTTATACTGTCAAAGGGTAATTACCAATACAAGGCACTGCTTGGCGACAGAAAGCCGGCTTTGAATTACAGAGACTGAGTTATAAATTTTTGATTCAAATACTTTATTCTAAAATTAACCTTGAAACAGATCAAAAAAGAATTCCTTCCCGAACGCATCTGTGAGGTTTGTAAAAGACCATTCACCTGGAGAAAGAAATGGGAAAAAGTATGGAATGAGGTAAAGTACTGCAGTGATAAGTGCAGGATGAATAAAAACATAATAAACAATCAGATAAAGAAACACTAATCTGTTTTAATGAATCATCTATATCATCTGATATATTCACATAAATAAAAAAATCCCGCTTTTCAGCGGGATTTTCATTTCTATTTTCTAAGGAATTAATAATCCATTCCGCCCATACCGGGAGCACCGGGATGTGCAGCAGGTGCTTCAGGTTTTGGTTTGTCGGCGATCACACACTCAGTTGTGAGCAACATACCGGCAATAGAAGCAGCATTTTCAAGTGCCACACGGGAAACTTTGGTAGGATCGATTACACCGCTTTTCAGCAGGTTTTCAAACACTTCTGTGCGGGCATTGAAACCGAAATCACCTTTACCTTCTTTGATACGGTTAACGATCACGCTTCCTTCCAACCCTGCATTTTCAACGATGGTACGCAATGGCGCTTCGAGTGCACGACGCACAATGGCTGCACCGAGTTTTTCATCATCGTTGCTGCTACGGAAGCCATCAAGCGCAGCTACTGCACGGATGAAGGCAGTTCCACCACCGGGTACAATTCCTTCTTCAACAGCAGCGCGTGTTGCATGAAGCGCATCATCCACACGGTCTTTCTTTTCTTTCATTTCTACCTCTGTAGCTGCACCGATGTTCAGTACTGCCACACCACCACTCAACTTAGCCAGACGCTCCTGAAGTTTTTCCTTATCATAATCAGAAGAAGTCGCTTCAATCTGAGCTTTGATTTGGTTTACGCGGGCAATGATGTCATCTTTCTTTCCTTTACCACCTACGATTGTTGTATTGTCTTTATCGATAGTTACAGAAGAAGCCTGACCCAAATAACTCAGGTCTGCATTCTCAAGTTTGTAACCTTGTTCTTCGCTGATCACAGTTCCTTTTGTAAGGATCGCGATATCCTGGAGCATTTCTTTACGACGATCTCCGAAACCGGGTGCTTTTACTGCAGCCACTTTCAGTGTACCGCGAAGTTTGTTCACCACAAGTGTAGCGAGCGCTTCTCCTTCCAGGTCTTCAGCAATGATTAACAATGGACGTCCGCTTTGAGCTACTTTCTCCAGGATATGAAGAATATCTTTCATTGCAGAAATCTTCTTGTCGTAGATGAGAATCATAGGATTCTGCAACTCGGCTTCCATTTTCTCACTGTTGGTTACAAAATAGGGAGAAACGTAACCGCGATCGAATTGCATACCTTCAACTACTTCTACAGTAGTATCAGTACCTTTTGCTTCTTCTACGGTGATCACACCATCTTTACCTACTTTTTGCATTGCTTCAGCAATCAGCTTGCCGATATATGGATCATTATTAGCAGAGATAGTAGCAACTGCTTCAATTTTCTTGTTGTCGTTTCCTACTGCCTGCGATTGTGATTTCAGATTCTCTACCACTTTCTCAACTGCTTTGTCAATACCGCGTTTCAAATCCATCGGATTTGAACCGGCAGCCACATTTTTGAGACCTTCAGTAATGATTGACTGAGCAAGTACAGTTGCTGTAGTTGTACCATCACCTGCCACATCAGCAGTTTTTGATGCTACTTCTTTCACCATCTGTGCGCCCATGTTTTCAATCGCGTCTTCCAGTTCAATTTCTTTTGCAACAGTCACCCCATCTTTCGTAACCTGTGGTGCACCGAATTTCTTTTCAATAACCACGTTACGACCTTTTGGGCCGAGGGTTACTTTCACTGCGTTTGCAAGCGTATCTACGCCCTTTTTCATCTTATTTCTTGCTTCTAAATCGAAGAAGATTTGCTTAGCCATAATAGTTTAATTTGTTAATGAATGATTGATTGTGATAATTTTCAATAAGAGAAATGAAAACTTAAAGGATTGCGAGTATATCGCTTTCTCTCATGATCAGAAGGTCTTCTCCTTCAATGGTAATTTCAGTACCGGCATATTTGCCATAAAGTACAGTATTCCCCACTTTTACCGTTACGGGTTCGTCTTTTTTACCTGGACCTGCAGCTACGATGGTTCCACGCTGGGGTTTTTCTTTTGCTGTATCCGGGATGATAATTCCTCCGGCTGTCTTTTCTTCCGCCGGTGCGGGTTTCACAAGCACCCTGTCGTGCAAAGGAGTTACACTCAACTTCTTAGCCATAGCTATTGATTTTTTGGTTTAAAATGATAAAATGTGCCGGGCAAAAATTTACGCTCGGACACGCAAATTAACAGCGAATTCAGTGCCAAACTGATCATTCATATGAAAATCCTATTTTACAACAGATTTTTCGTAAAGGATGTCAGTTTAAAAGACATTTTTTCAGTAGTGTCTTTATATTTTGCCTGTTTTGTCAGCATAAAAGCAGAAACAACCTGAATTCAATCTGTCTTATTGTTGTTTCATAAACCGGATAACATGTCTTTCCCTACCCCTAATTAATTCCAGGAAATAAATACCTGCCCCATAAATATTTGATCTGAGCGGCAATGATATCTGCCCGTAAGGGAGATTTAACTTCCATGATTCGATGATTTGTCCGGAGCTACTCAACGATCTGACAAATACTTCTGAAGCACCAATACTGTAATTAGTAAAGGATAGTTTGAGCGTTTGCTGAACCGGATTTTCCATCAGCTTAACAAAAACAGGCATTGCTTCTCCTATATTGGGCAAACCTGTCACAAAGGCATTACTCAGGAAAAAGAGACCGGCTCCAGAAACAGTGGCAGTGAACACATACCCTGTTCCGAAGGGCTGGAAGGTGGTGGCATAAACCGTTGTGTTGAATGAAGAAGACTGGCCTGCTGAAGCGGCACTTGTTCCGGCTATATTGATTCCGGAAGGATTTCTTCCCTCTAGCTCTGCAGCTGTGACATATAAACTTAGTTGATATGTTGATGCAGCTTCTTCTGCAACCACCCGCCATACTTTTTCAGAACGTTGTCCGGCAAAGAAAGTACTCCAGTTTGTACCTGCATTTTCGATAGACATTGTAGTGCAGCCAGGAGGAGTTGTTGCATTTGATATGCTTCCGATGATCCGCAAATTGGTTAAGAACTGCTGACCATCCCCGGCCGGCACATAGAGTGTACTTGTTTCGCCTAATGAGGTTGCAATATCGTTTCCACTTGCAGCATTAAAAGTTGCAAGCAGTCTGAAATCAGCTGCCGTTGCATTATGGCTGTTGATGTTGCAGCCTACAACAGAAAATGAGGAAGGTATTGCTGTTGAACGATTACTAGTACCTAAAGGAGCCTGTGTTCCTCCAACCACATCAGACAAAGCATCAGGACTTCCTGCAGGATTTTCAAAACATATATTTAGCAAAAGATTGGATGTACCGTTCCAGAAGAAAGGATTGGCAAAGGTTATAAGATTGGCACCAAGTGATGTGTTGTAATTTGCACTATATACTTGCGTTAAAGGAACTGACTGATACCCATCATTTAGATTTGTAGCAGTTGTGCTGCCCATTGACACCGTAAAACCATTGAAAGGTCTAGTACTGTTTTTTTGTGCAACATTAATTGTGAGTGATGAAATGAAACAAGCTCCACTGATTCCTGCTGCATTAAGCTCAGATGCAGTATATAAATATTGCGCCCTGTTACGAGACACATTCGCTCTGAAGGGAGAGGAAGCTGAGATATTCGCATCATAAAACCCGACAGCAAATAAGCCAGAAAAAGATGAAGGCACCGGCGCAACATCGTTATCAACAATCGTATATACATACCGACCATATGTCAGTGATGCACGTGCATCGGTTGAACCACTAACCGACAACTTCAATGTAAATGTTTCTTCGTCTTCTAGTGAAGCATCATCATAGATCCTGAGTGTAAATGTTCTGGATGCGGTTGAACCGGAGGGAAATAGTATATCTGAAGAAGGGTTCACAAAATCTCCTGTACTGGAAAAGTCGAAGTCTGCACCTCTTTTTGCAATACTACCCGCATCGACATCAATTGTAACAACAGCGTTCCCGTTTGGTGCTGCGTCAATTGCAACAGGTATCTGATAATCTCGATAGCGTCTGCAATTATCACCTGCTGCATTCGTTTCATTCATTTTAGCACCATAAAGGACGGATGAAGGAAAACGAACTATGGGATTTGAGGATGGCATCTGTGCCGTCCAGAAACCTCTGCCATGTGTTGCAGCAAGTATCGTACGGTCAGAGGAACGATATTGAAGCATATTGGTTTTTACGGTAGGAAACCCTGTACTTGGCACCCACACGGTTGAAGATCCATCTAACTGTGCCGTTTCATATACACCCATTTCCGTTGCAATAAGTGCTTTGTTATCATCTTCAGGGAAAAACATAGCCCATCGCACAGGTATATCGGGTAGGTTGCCGTTTACATTGATCCATCCACCGTTTCCGCCACCAGTTTTGCTAATCCATACATGGGGGCTGCCGTAATTTGAAAAAGCAGCAATCAGTTGCTGATCACTGCTGCCGATATTTACGCACGAAACAACACCACCAGGCAATGTAGTACCACTGATATTAATTGCAGTCGGACTTGATGATTTTGCATTATCAACGCGAAATATACGACCGTTTTCAAATCCTACAAAAAGACGGTTACGCGTATACCTTGATACACAAAAACTTCTTGCAGCACCAGCATTTGCTGATGTTAAAGATACAGGTGTAAAGGTGCTACCCGTCTGAGGATTTTCCCATCGCACATAACCACCGGCATCGGCACTGGTATACATCACATTTTCTACATCATCATATTCAGTAGGATTTATGAATATACCAACCGAAGTTGAATAGTTCACCTGCGACCAGGATGCGCCGCCATTAGTGCTTCTCCTGTACTGTGCCCTGATTGTTGCGCCAAACTGAAACTGTGGTTCGTCTTCATCAATGTGGCAATAGCCCCCATCACCTCCCTGCACTTCTACAGTTGATCCTAGTCCAGCTTGGCTAAACTGATGAGTTCCATTGTCCTGTGTACCTCCTAGAAAATAATTAGTAAGTGTCGGATGGATTGCACAAGCATAAAATTGTTTTGTGCGAAGCCCAACATTCCTGTCAACAAAACTAACAGCATTATTTGCCGAATAAAATATACCTCCGTCTGTTGCCGTCAATACCTGGTCATTGTTCCAGACAACAGCATGATGGTCGGCATGCACATAATTGAAAGTTGTACCCACCCATTGAGACAACTGCACCCAGGTTGCACCTCCGTCAGATGAACGATAAAAATTCAATCCACCTGCAATTACGTTGTCGGGATTACGGGGATCAGCACCAATGGCCAGGTTAAACCATCCTTGCCCGTTACTGATACCGGATGTTCCTGCAGTAGGTGGAGAAGTAGGTGTTGGAAACCATACATTTCCTCCATCGATTGATTTATAAATCTGTGGGGTTTGAAAACTTGAATTGGAAGGCAGCACATAGAGCACATCTCCTGTAACAGAGAGTTCACAATTGGTTTCAACATTGGGAAATGCAGTGAGTGGCGGCACCCAGCTGTTTCGTACAACATTGGCAGGATCATCAGTGTAAAAATATCCTGAATTAGAGGTGTTTCCTCCGCTCAGCGTTACATGCATACGGCCGGAACTGCTTACCCTCAATTCAGATATGCGTGATCCGTTGCCTGTTGTAGCAGGTGTAATATTCTCCCATGTCAATCCTCCATTTTTGGATCGCTGCAAGCCTGTACCGTTGCCATTGGTGCCAACGTAAAGATTACCGGCCGCATCACAAACAATTTTAGAAATATTAATGAAGCCTACTGTATTTGGAAGCAAATTCCAGGTTGCACCATTATCAATGCTTTTCCACACTCCACCTCCACGTACCGCATCAAAATTGCCATTTCGTTCACCTGTACCGAAGTATAAAATATTTTTTTGTGCAGGATTCTGAGTAATACTTGTAACTGCAAGGTTTCCCAGAAAATCATTCACATTTATCCAGTTTGCCGGATTGGCCGAGATATCGTTTGTTTTCCATAAACCACCACTTACACTACCTGTCCATACTGTTTTACCACTTGGATCATTCAGATCGAGCCATATTGCCCGCATTCTTCCTCCGGTTGATGCATTATTTTGCGGACCTCTAAAATTACCATTACTTGAACCAACTGTAGTTACATTTGGACCTCTCTCCTGCCAGGTAATGCCGGATGTAGTGCGCGCCAATGTTCCTTTTCGCCTCGCTTCCAGTAATTGGTTGTAAGCACTGACAAGTCTGGTTCTTGGCACAAATCCCAATTTCAGATCTCGGGTCATCTCCCACTCCATTTCCAATGCTTCCCTGATACCATCCTCCTCCTCTTCATTTTCCAGTTCAGAACCACTTGCGGTATATCCTTCTACAGAAACATTTTTATTATAAAAAGGAAGCACCCACTGATGGATTAAAAGTGCGGAGCAAAAAACAATTGTAAAGAGTGAACGTAGTTGCATTGGATGGTTATTCGTTATTCGTTATTCGTTATTCGTTATTCGTTGTTCGTTGATGGTCTGATAGCAAACAAGCACAACTTAATAAAAGCAATGATTTATTATTTCAACATCTAAATTAGGTTATTGTTGAAATCTAATATTTAATCGTTTAATAAATTAAAAAGTAATCATTGTATATTTGCAACGGCAGGTCTTGCACGACCAGCTCCTGCTGAACTCCCCCAGGGCGGGAACGCAGCAAGGGTAGGCGGTTGTAGCGGTGCGATGTAAGTAACCTGCCATTTTTTT
>JAULVS010000218.1:0-4031 GCA_032110905.1 Chitinophagaceae bacterium
ATGGTCTTCCTGATAATCTATTCATTGTTGGTGGTGCAACACCTGGAGGCTGGAACAATCCTGTTCCGACTCCTTCCCAACAGCTTACTCGCAGAAATGCAGTTCAGTGGGATGTAACACTCAATTTTAGTACAGGCCAGGCTTATTTGCTTCTTCCTACCAATGGTGACTGGGGTCGCAAGTTTGGTGCAGATGATCCGCTCGCAGCCGGTGCCGGTCTCGGCGGGAAAATCAAACCTGAAGGGTCTGATATTCCGGCTCCTGCCAATAGTGGAAGTTATAAGTTTTCAGTTGACTTCTACAAAGGAACCTACAAGCTTACACAGTAATCGATCGCTTATTAGTAAAAGCCGGCTTTTGCCGGCTTTTTTTATGAAAGGATGTTTCTGATCTTCCACAACGGTATGAATTGTTCGTAAATTTGCAGTATGTCATTAATAGATTTATCTAACAGTATAGATCGCGACAGGCTTCCCGGTCATATTGCAATCATTATGGATGGAAACGGCAGATGGGCCAAAGAACAAGGCCAAGATCGGCTGTATGGTCATTTTCACGGTGTTGAAAGTGTGCGCAATATCGTTGAAGGTTGCGCTGAGCTGGGAATCGGATATCTTACCCTTTATGCTTTCAGTACAGAAAACTGGGACCGTCCGGTGGAAGAAGTAACCGGACTGATGGAATTACTCGTAGAAACAATCAGAAAAGAAACGGCTACACTAAATAAAAATAATATCCGACTGCATGTAATTGGGGACATTAATATGCTTCCAGAATATGCTAAAAATGAATTGTATGAATCTGTAAAGGAACTTCAAAACAATACAGGTTTAAACCTAATTATGGCACTCAGTTACAGCAGCAGATGGGAAATCGTCAATGCTATAAAAAACATCGCAGCTGATGTTAAAAACGGCAAATTGGAGCCTTACGAAATTGACCAGGATACTATCAAAGATTATCTTGCCACAAGGGAATTTCCGGATCCTGAGCTGATGATCCGAACCAGCGGCGAATACAGAATCAGCAACTTTTTACTTTATCAGCTTGCTTATGCCGAGCTTTATTTCACTCAAGTTAGATGGCCCGATTTTAGAAAAGAAAATCTCTATGAAGCGCTGATCGATTTTCAGCAAAGAGAAAGAAGATTTGGGAAAACAGGAGAACAGTTAAAAACCGTACCACATAAAAACGCGCCGTCAACCATTTGATGATTTCCCCTTCATTTTACCTGATAGTTCACCCAAAAGCCATTATTTTGCTCATTCAAATAAAAAGAACCATTATTACGACTATTAAAGAAAGCCGTTTTCGGATGAGTAAGACCATTTTCACCATTTGTGTATTGACAGCTTTGCTTTATGCAACAAGCATAAAAGCACAGGTTGCAGACACCATCCCCTCTGTTTCCGTTGACCCGGCAATGGAAGCGGTTTTTAATGCCAAGAGCCCTAAAGAATATACCATTGCAGGTATCACTACAAGCGGGTCTACTTCGTTCGACTCTGCTTTGCTGATTTCAATAAGCGGCCTCTCTGTTGGCGATAATATTTATCTGCCCGGAGGAGATGCTTTTAGCAGGTCTATACAGGCAATATGGAAGCAGCAGTACTTTGATGATGTATCCATTTATCTGACACGTATTCAGGAAAGGGATATCTGGATCGAAATATATGTGAAGGAGAGAGCACGCCTCGGTTCATTTTTTTTCAGTGGTGTACGTAAGAGTGAAGAAGATGATCTTAAAGAAAAACTCGGACTCACGCCGAATAAAGTGATCACAGAAAATCTTCGGCTTACGAGCATAGAACGTATTCAGAAGTATTATACTGAAAAAGGATATCGTGCTGTGAAAGTCTCAATATCCGATGCGGTTAATAAAGTTAATCCGAATTTCTCCGACCTCACCTTCCTGGTAGAAAGAGGTAAGAAAATAAAGATAGAAGAAGTGTTTATTTCAGGTAATCAATCTGTGAGTGATTTAAAAGTCAAAAAACAACTGAAAGGAACCAAAGAACAGGCGCGCATCTCTTTGCAACCCGGATCTAACAAGCCTGCCTTCGGTGAAAAAGATTCCATCAGCTGGAAAACTTTTATTGCAGAGAAAGGGTATCTCCATCCAAGCAAAGTGCGCGATTTTCTCGATCCTTGGGCGCGTTTTAAATTTTTCTCCTCTGCAAAATTTGACCAGAAAAAGTATGAAGAGGATAAAGAGAAAGTGCTTAGTTATTACAACACACTTGGTTATCGGGACGCCGTGATAGAAAAAGATTCCCTTTACTATAATGAAAAAGGAAATCTGATTGTAGAATTGAAAGTCAAAGAAGGCAGACGTTATTATTTCGGAGATATCGTTTGGAGAGGGAATACGAAATACTCCGACTCTGTATTGAATACACTTCTCGGCATTAAAAAAGGAGATGTTTATAATATTCAAACGCTAAATAAGAAATTAGGGAAAGAGCTTTCTCAGGAAGGTGGAGACATAAGCGGGTATTATATGGATGACGGTTACTTATTTTTCCGCATAGAGCCCATCGAAACAAGTGTTTACAACGATACCATTGATTATGAAATCCGTATTGCTGAAGGTCCGCAGGCAACTATTCGCGCAGTGAATATTTCCGGCAACGACAAAACCAAAGAGCATGTAATCCGTAGGGAAATCAGAACGGTGCCGGGTGAAAAATTTAGCCGAAGTGATCTTATACGTTCCAATAGAGAACTTGCGGCACTCAACTATTTTAACCAGGAAAAAATCGACATCAACCCGATTCCAAATCCGGATGACGGCACCGTTGATATTAACTATACCCTGGAAGAAAAATCAAGTGACCAGCTTGAGCTAAGTGCGGGATGGGGTGGATTAATTGGGTTAACAGGAACCCTTGGGATTACATTTAATAATTTCTCCACCAAAAACTTCTTCAAAAAATCTTCCTGGACTCCTTTGCCATCAGGCGATGGTCAACGTTTGTCGCTGCGCGTACAATCGAACGGTCCTTCTTTTACTTCTCAGAATTTTTCATTCACAGAGCCCTGGCTAGGAGGTAAAAAAAGAAATTCATTCACAGTCAGTTTGTTTCGGACAAGACTTGCAAATGCATTTGATCCGCTTACCGGTTTCCCAACAAGAGGAAGAGCCGATAACCAATTCTTGCGTACAAGTGGTGTTTCTGTTTCCCTTGGTAAACAGTTAAAATGGCCCGACGACTTTTTTAACCTTGTGACGTCCATCAACTACACGCAATACAAACTAAAAGATTATCCGATCTTTCCTGAGCTCGACAGTGGATTATCGAATAACTTCAATATTAGGTTTCAAGTGCTTAGATCCAGTATTGACCAACCGATGTTTCCTCGTTCTGGTTCCAATTTCTCTCTCACAGCTACGTTTACACCACCTTGGTCATTATTCCGAGATCAAGCGAAATACAATGACCCTGCTGAGCGCTACAGACTGGTGGAATACCACAAATGGCGTTTGAATTATGAATGGTTTGTGCCAATCGGTAAGCCGATGGGGGCTGAAAAAAACCGTCAGTTTGTTTTACGTGCAGCAGCTAAGTTTGGTTTCCTGGGTCGTTATAACAAAGACTTGACCATCTCACCATTTGAGCGTTTTCAAGTGGGTGATGCAGGTCTGCAAAACAATTTCGGGATTATCGGGTTTGATGTTATTGCCCATCGAGGTTATCCTGTTTACGACAACAGCAACCCGCGTATCAACAACCCGAATCAGACTTCTGCCAATCAGTTCTTTACCATTTTCAATAAGTACAGCCTAGAAATGCGTTATCCACTTAGCACCAATCCGAGCAGTACGATATTCGGACTTGCTTTCTTTGAAGCGGCAAACGGATGGTACGACTTCAAAGATTACAATCCATTTAAACTCAGAAGAAGTACGGGCCTGGGTATGCGTTTCTTCCTGCCGATGTTTGGCCTTCTAGGATTTGATTATGGTGTTGGACTCGACCGTTATTTCCCGGGAGCTCGCCTTAGAGATGTGACTCGATTTACCTTTATGC
>JAULVS010000219.1:0-27337 GCA_032110905.1 Chitinophagaceae bacterium
TTCTTTTTCTAATTGAGCGGTGTTCATATCGTTAAGCATTTTAAACAAATTTAATGAATTTGATGTTCGACTTTATCAGGTAAAAACCTCAAATTTGATAGGAAATGAAAGAAAATCAGTTGGAAAACGTGTCAGTCTGTGAGACCATTAGAACACGAGACCATAAGATGGTGAGTCATAGTTATTGACTTGAGGACTTACGGACTTTTTTGACTTGCCGACTCTCATCACAGTTCAAGACAAAGAGTCCATAAGTCCATCAGTCCGGGAGTCCGGAAAGTTCTTCAAAAAAAATGGCGCGGAGAAAGAAGAAAACAAGGTAAACGCGGAGATCTTCTCTGCGAAACACTCTGCGTTCTTCATTCTCTGCGTCGGAAAGTCCGTGAGACGGAAAATTGACTTACGGACTAGCGGACTTTTGGTCTTGCCGACTCTTATCACAGTTCAAGACAAAAGTCAGGAAGTCCATGAGACCGAAAGTCCGGAAGTCCAAAAAGAAGTTGTTGGTTATTTCTTATTAGTTTCTTTGGCGCAGAGAAAAGAGAAAAAGAGGGAATCGCAGAAATTTCTCAACACCTAAACCCCTAAACATCTAAACAATTTAAAAGACCGGAAGTCAATAAGTCTGGGAGAAAGAAACAGAGATGAGTTAATAAACTCAAAACTTAAAAGTAAAAACAAGCAACATATACCAACTAACAACCAACAACTTTTTCTATCCTGCCAATCCTACAATCCTGAGAATCCTGATTCAGACAGAAGAAGTCCATAAGACCGGGAGTCCGAAAGACGGGGAGAAAAAAAAGATTTGAGAGATGAGAGATAAGTGGTTAGCTCTAATCTAAACCTCTCAACTCCTCAACGCCTAAACGCCTAAACGACTAAACAATTAAAATCATTTAATCAGCTTAATCACTGTTTAGGACCTTCATCCTGTTAATCATAAAATTCTGAGAATCTTGATTCTGACCACTAAAATAATTTGCTACTCATCCGCCAATGCTGCTTTTTTCATAGCCGCAGCTTTTTCTATACCAAGGTATTTCTCTATCATTCCGTGAACAAGATAAATAACCGGTGTCATCAGGAGTGCCACTAAAAATTTATAGAGATAGTTAACGATGCCTACGGCTACAAAAAGACCGAATGGCCATACAAAATCATTGCCGTTTTGATTCACCCTCGTGCCTATATAAAAGGCAATAAATAACACAACAAAACTATCTATAAACTGAGAAACCAGGGTTGATCCTGTGGCCCTAAGCCATATTTTTTTCTCGCCTGTAACTTTCTTAATTCTATGAAATACAAAGACATCGATGAGCTGACCTAAAATAAAAGCTACGATAGATCCTATGATGATAAACCCTCCTTGCCCAAGAACACTTTTATAAGCAATATTCATATCTGATATGCCGCTCCCTTGTTTACTCGTTACAAAAAAGTCGGCCGGTGTCAGCAACATAGCTGCCTGAAAAACCAGAAAGGCAAAAATGATCAGTCCGGCCGTTAGATATGACAAAAACCTCACCCCTTTCATCCCGAAATACTCATTGATAATGTCCGTCATAACAAAAACAACCGGCCAGAGAAGCACCCCTGCGGTCAAATTCAGAGACAAGGCATCCTGACCAAAAAGCTTTATTTGAAGCGGATTTATACCAAAGGTTTTCTCAAAAGAGAAAATTTTAACCCCAATAATTTCAGCAATTAATGCATTGGCAATAAAAAAACCGCCAAGCACGAGAAAAAGACGAACAGATTTATCACGGAGAGATGGATGCATCAGAAAAAGAAGTAAATGATTTGAAAAATAAATACCAACATATTCTGCAGTAAGATAGTTCGAAGTCAAGACTCTTCAAAGACGATTTTTCTAATATCTAATAACAAACAACTAACAACAACCTGTAGATGTTCCCAATGCTCGCGAAATATCCGCTACCGCTCTCCGATGATACTTCGTATATCGGAGCAGGCAACATAACGAACTTGCTTACGAAGGAACCTCTTATTTCGAGGCAGGCTACATAATGGGAAAACCCAGATGATGCTTATCGTTTAAAATAGCATTAAATTGCCGCTTAAATAAAATTAATTCGGATCAGTTCCGATCTTAGCAATTTAAACAGGTTCAATTAAAAATGTCTCGAATGAATGTGGATTTTAAAAAACTCCTGCCTCACCTGATCGCCGTGGCTGTTTTTCTGATTGTATCACTCATCTACTGCAAGCCCGCACTGGAAGGGATGGTACTAAACGCACATGACAACCGTGGATGGAAAGGGATGGCTCAACAAAGTTTTGAATACAAAGAAAAATATGGCCGATTTCCTCTTTGGACAAACAGTATGTTCAGTGGGATGCCTGCCTATCAAATTGCCATCGATCAGGATTATACCATCACTAATCAGTGGTTGAGCTGGATTTACACGCTCGGCCTCCCAAAGCCGGTGAATTTTTTCTTTCTCGCCTGCCTTTCTTTTTACCTCCTTGCCTTAGTGCTGGGTATCAACCCTTGGATAGCAATGATGAGCGGCCTTTCCTACGGATTCGCGACTTATAACCCGATCATCGTGAGTGTGGGGCATGATACCAAGATGCTTGCCATCGGGTATGCTCCGCTTGTAATAGCCGGACTATTATTACTTTTTAAAAAGAGATGGGCGCTTGGTGCTGTACTCTTCGCTTCAGGATTTTCCTTGCAGGTAAGTACAGGCCACCTTCAGATCGTTTACTACACTGCACTGATTGCCGGATTTTGTACAATCGGCTACCTCATTGCATCTATCCGACAAAAAGAACTCAAGCCTTTCTTAGCTGCAGCAGGCATAGCTATCGTGCTTGCACTCATCGGCGTGGGCACCAATGCAACGACAATGCTTACCACCTACGAATATTCAAAAGAATCGATGAGAGGTGGTATCAGTGAGCTAAAAGACTCAAAAGACAAAAACAAAACTGCCGGTGGTCTCGACAAAGACTATGCTTTTAAATACAGTGTAGGCATTGCAGAAACATTCACCATAATCCTGCCTGGTTTGTACGGAGGAAGCAATGGCGGCAATGAATATAAATCTTCAAAGTTTGCAGATAAACTGACTGAACTGGGTTATCCGGAAGACCAGGCACTGGAATATGCCAATGGCATGTCGTACTGGGGCAATCAGCAGCCAACTTCAGGACCGGTATATTTTGGAGCAATCATCATACTTCTGTTTTTGTATTCTTTGTTTCAAAAACAAAACTGGCTTACCTGGAGCTTACTTGCATCAGGCATATTCGGAATCCTTCTTTCTTGGGGTAACAATTTCGAAGCATTGAATTATTTCCTGTTCGACTACCTTCCTTTCTATAAAAAATTCAGGGCGCCATCTATGGGGTTATTTATGCCACAACTCTCTTTTGTTTTATTGGCTGCAACAGGCTCGCATAATTTAATATTTGGGGAACATAGTTCAGATGAACTTAAAAAATATTTAAAGAAAGGGGCAATTGCTACCGGAGTTGTCATCATCGCACTTGCTGCAATGTATCTGAGTTTTGACTTTGTTTCACCCAATGACAAAGGCATACAGGAAAATATGGCTAATGCTATGATGCAGCAAGGAGCAAATAATTCCAACCAGGCCGAACTTAAAACGCAGGCAAATGAATTCGGAAAACAATTTGTTTCAGCATTAAGAGAAGACCGGCGTTCTATATTTGGAAGCGACTTATTCCGCGCATTAGTTTTACTCTCGTTAGGAATTGGTGTGCTTTATATGGCAACAAAACAAAAGCTTAAAGCACAATATGCAGCAATCATTCTGCTGGCACTTTCAGCATACGACCTGCTATCAATTGGGAAAAAATACCTGAATGAAAATTCATTTGTTGACCAGTCAACCTTTGAAAGCGATTTTACTATGTCGTCCGCCGATCAACAAATTAAACAGGATACCGGATACTTCCGTGTATTGAATCAGGCTACAGATCCGTTCAACGAATCAACCACCTCCTACTTTCATCGCTCAATAGGCGGCTACCATCCGGCTAAATTGCAGATTTATCAAGACCTGGTAGAATTCCAGATTTCTAAATTCAATATGCAGGTGATCAACATGCTCAATACAAAATATGTTATACAACAAGATCAGCAATCGGGTCAACCCATTGCAAGGTTAAACCCAGATGCCTATGGCCCGTGCTGGCTAGTAAAAGGAATTAAATATGTAAATGACGGAAAAGCTGAAATGTCTGCATTGGATCAAACCAACCTAAGAGATACTGCTGTTGTGCAAACCAAATATAAAAATATCATCTCATCTCAACCCGTCTTCGATTCAACTGCCGTGATTACGCTCAAAGAAAATCGCAATGACATCATCAAATACGAAACAAAAGCAGCAAGCAACCAGTTTGCCGTTTTGAGTGAAGTTTGGTATTCAGCAGGATGGCATGCATATCTCGATGGTAAGAAAACAGAATTTGTCAAAACGAATTATGCATTAAGAGGCATCCCTGTTCCGGCAGGAAACCACCAAATCGAATTCCGTTTTGAACCCGCATCTTACAAAACAGGAAATCTGGTTTCACTGATCACAACTATACTGTTGTATTTGGTGATCGCAGGAGGATTGACGGTTAGCGGTTATCGGTTATCGGTTAACAGTTAACTGTTGGCGGTTAACTAACAACAGATAACTGACAACTGACAACAGACAAAAGTTATGAAAGTACTAAATATTGTACCATACTCTTTTCTACCCTATTCATCCGGCGGACAAAAACTCATTGCCTTTTTTAACGAATACCTGGGCAAACAGACAGAACTGTACGTAGCCGGCACGAGCGATAACAACAAAAATGAAGCCGAAAACTATCAACTCCTTCCCTATCTAAATAAAGGAAGGTTACGCTACATTAATCCAATCGTGCTCATAAAAATCATCTCACTGATTCGTTCCAAAAAAATTGAAACGATACTGATGGAGCACCCCTATCTTGGCTGGTATATTCCATTCATTCGTTTATTTACCGGATGTAAAATCATTTGCCACACTCATAATGTGGAATCTGAAAGATTTAGAAGTATCGGAAAACCCTGGTGGAGAATACTCAGAGTATATGAAAAGCTGATATTGAAAAAATGCGACCTTGTATTTTGTATTACGGAGGAAGACAAAGCATTTTTTACAAAATCGATGAAACTTCCTACACTCAAATGCATACATGTTCCCTATGGAATTGTCGAAAAGTCAATTCCTGATGATAAGTTAAATTGCAAACAGCAGGTATGCGAGAAACATAAAATTAATCCGGAAGCAAAACTGCTTTTTTTTAATGGCGTTCTCGATTACAAACCTAATATTGAAGCTGTAGAAATTATTCTTTCTAAAATCATTCCCGAACTGGATAAACAGTCCTTTTCATACTATATTATCATAACCGGTAAAAATTTACAATCAGACATATGCGAAAAAATTGAAACTTTAAACAATCGCATACTTTACACCGGCTTTGTTGAAGATATATTTCTCTATACAAAGGCTGCAGATATACTCATTAACCCAATCCTTTCCGGAGGTGGTGTTAAAACAAAATTGATAGAAGCCATTGCTTCGAATACAACGGTTGTATCGACTGTAACAGGGGCATTGGGAGTTAGCAGGAACATTGCCGGCGAAAAACTTAAAATCGTAACAGACGGAGATTGGACCGGTTTTGCGCATGCAATTAAAATGAGCGAAAGTGATCATCACAAAAACACTCCGGATTCTTTTTACAATGAATATTACTGGGGTAATATTATTAAACGCATACTTCCTGTTCTTTGAATACAACCGATAACATATCAGTCATTACCATCTGTTTCAACAATCCGGAGGAACTAAGAAACACGTTGGATTCATTGAACAGTCAGTCGGTTCCGCCATTTGAACACCTGATTATTGACGGTTCAAGCAATGATGCTATTTGCAAATTACTTCAGGAAGATATATACAAAAAAACATGGCGTAGATCGGTACACGAAAAAGACAATGGCATCTCGGATGCCTTTAATAAAGGGATAGTTCAATCAAAAGGCGACTGGATTTTGATGCTGAATGCAGGCGACAGATTTTTTGTCAACAATTCTTTAAAGTCATTGCAAAATGTTATCACATCCAAGGAAAATATCAATTGGCTTCATGCAAAATACCAGCTTACGCGTGGGGGGATTGATGTTGTGATCGGCAAACCTCATGATCAGGCAAAAGTTTACCGAGGAATGCGCAGTATTTGCCACCAGACAATGCTTGTAAACAGATCTCTTTACGAGCAACACGGACTGTACGATACATCACTGAAATTTGGGATGGATTATGATTTTCTTTTAAGAATAAAAGACGAGCCTTTTTACTTTTTACCTGAACCAATCATCAGATATGATACAACCGGATTAAGTAGCGTAAACTATCTTGAATCCTTGAAACAAACCGGAAATATTTACAGAAAGCAGTTCGGCAACAGCATCAAACAACGTTTATGGTCCTTCAGATTAAGAACACTTCATTTACTTCTTCATTCTCCTATAGGTAAAGTACTCTATCGGATGAAAACAGTTCTTCGGATGGAAAATATATGATCAAATCGATCTGATGCGAAAAAAGAGATAAGCCAGCAACATAAATATTTTAGAGAGAACCCCTATCCTTAGCAATGAAAGAGGAATGAGTTGCTGAAAACGAAATATTTTTTCAAGCACTACCGGCATCTGATTCTGATCATAAGATTTTGCCTGCTTTATAGTCCTGATCCCGAGGTTGCGATACATACGCCAGTAGTAGTCAAAAACTAAAAGATTATTAAGTATCCTTTCTCCGAATATGTCAATCAGCAAATTATTTTCAGGTATCTGAACTTCCGGCACCAGGAAAGTGAACTTAGTTACCTGATCGGGATGAAAACCAACATTGATTAATTGCGTAGGAATGTATTTCCATTTCATACCCGACTGAAAACATCGGATATAATATTCAAAATCGACGACAAACTTCAACCTCAGATCGTAAAACAATTTTTGATCGTTTTTAACGAGCGTACAGCTCGGATTTCCAACAAATACTTTTTTAAATAAATGCAGCGGTGAAATACGCAATAAAAAGAGCTGCCATAAGTTACAATTCACTAAATCTATTTTGCCATTCACAGCATCAATATTTGCAAATGCTGAAAAAAAGAATGAACCGTCGGAATCATCTTTTGTAAATCGATAAAATGTTTCCAATGATTGATCTGATGCAAACCAATCATCTTGGTGCATTAATTTGATCCATTTCCCTTTTGCAAAACGTATGGCCTGGTTCCAGTTTTCTGGTGTGCCCAGCGGTTTTACATTTTTATAATATCTGAGCTTAAAAAATGACTTGAAACTCTCCGCAATCTCTTCAACTTCATTGCCCGGCGAATCATCTGTTATGATCACTTCAAAGTCGCGAAAAGATTGTTGCTGTATCGAGTCGAGCAAACGCCTGATCATCTCCGGCTGTTTGTAGGCAGGCATGCAAATGGAAAAATATGGCTGGCCTTCACTCATTTACTTTCTTTTTATCAAACTGTGAATATAATTCAAACCGAGCGGGCGATAGAGCATAAAACGTACCACTGAATATATATTGGATAGATGAATGTAGACGATCTGGTCAACAAGCCATTTAACCCTGTTTCTGAAATTGATATTTTCATTCTTCAGAAGGTTCAGCCACGACTTAAATACGATGCGGTTTGAAAGTGCAGATTGTTCCGGATTACTTGCTTGCAAGGAAGATTGAAAATGTTTATGAAACAAAAAAGCAGTTTTGATCCATGGCTCTCCAAAATCTCCACCTGTAGTGAAATGAACCAGATCGATATTACGAATTACAAGGTTGTTATATTGAGTTGAAGCCCGAAATGAAAAATCAATATCATAAAAATGAAACCCCTTCAATAAACTTTCATTAAACTGAATATCCTGCCACACTTCTTTCCTGCAAGCAAGAAACACACCATCAAGCACTTTCACCGGAACATTCATCCGATCTCCATAAAATTCATCCTTGATTGTTTTATGTACTCCTTTATTGTCGTGTATAATGTTGAAGGCGTCCATTTGTTTTATTCCGGTATACCAACCACTGTAATTTGCAGACTTGTAAGCACTTCCTGCTAATCCTACCACACCATTCTTTCGATCTTCATTCAACAACTTAACCAGTATATCCCCCCAATAATTCGTCAGGAAAGAAACATCTTCATGTAAAAACAGAAGATTGGCAAATGAAGCTTGTTGCGCAAGTAAATTATAAACACGACAAATAGGAAGAGAATCTATTCTGTTATCCCTTGACAGAATTTCATAAGGAATACCGATCGTTTGGTCAATGTTTATTTTCAAACGATTCAAATAATCCTGATTAATGGAACAAATGATTATTGTAAGCATGTCGGTTTAATTATTCACCGAAACCGCTAAATTCGTGTTTTTATAACTAAGAATCACAAATGCAGGGCAAATCATTTACCGGCAATATCCTGAGGGGAATAAAAAATGCATTTTTAAAGCTATTCAGCAATCCTTACAGCAAAGCCGGACTCGGCATAATTGATGTGAAGATTCTAAAACATTTGACCCCGGGTAAAATATATCAAAGAAAAATCGGGAATTACCACATAAGCTTTAGCAACCCACAGGAATTTCTACATGCCCTGAAAGAAATTTTTGCAGACAAATGCTATGATCAGTCGCTTCCTGAAGATGCATATATCATCGACTGTGGCTCAAATATTGGCCTGAGCATTCTCTACCTGAAATCGATTGCGCCGGAAGCAAATATCATTGGTTTTGAGCCCGATGAGGCTAATTATGCCCTGCTTAAGAAAAATATTCAGGAAAACAGATTAGAAAACATCACGCTTCATCAAGCAGCGGTATGGACCGCAAACACCGAACTGTCATTCGAGGTAACCGGTTCAATGGGCAGCGCCATCACCTTGAATAAGAAAGAAAATACAATCAAAGTCAAAGGACTTCGCCTGAAAGATTTCCTTTCTAAGAAAGTTGACTTTTTAAAGATTGATATCGAAGGTGCAGAATATGAAGTGATGAAAGATATCTCTGATTCACTACACTATGTTCGTAATTTATTTGTAGAATACCACGGCACATACAAACAAAACAATGAGTTGCTCGAGATACTCGACATCTTGCATAAAAACGGATTCAGCCTTTACATAAAAGAAGCTGCTTCTGTTTATGACCGCCCTTTCGTTCCAGAAAAAAACGGAGAATGGAATTATGATGTTCAATTAAATATTTTCTGTCGCAGGGAGCTCGCTTAAAAGCTTACCGAAAAGATTTAGTCCTTCTCTGTGCTTATCTGAAAGCCTATAGCTGATATTATCCTTGTAGTATTTTCTGATTCCCGGAAATTCATTTTCATAGGCAGTCGCGATTTCATCAATTTTTTCCAGTCCTTTTTGAATAAAGCCGCTGAAAGTACTGATTTGTTTTTCATCCATTGGCTTTAAGCTTACCCATACTGCAAATACAAAAGGCAAACCTGTCATTTCATTCCATACTTGAGCCAGATCGTACCTATACGCAAAGCGATCTCCGATATGTAATGCTCTGTCTCCAATAACGAGGCCTGCGTTTTCATTGCCGATTTCATTGATGTAAGTATCATCACGGGAGGCAATAAGCGGGATTTCTTTTTTCCAGAAATGCTTAAGCAATACTTTTAAGAGAGCAACTGACGACTTGCTTTGATAATCAAGGTAAATTCGTTTAACCTGATCGATTGGTGAATCTGAGAAAATGCAGACAGAGGCTACTTCTTTATTTGATCCAATACAATAGTCAGTTACGATGGTATAAGTGCTTAACTCAGGCAACAAAGCAACAGGCACAAGAGCAACATCAAGTTCACCGGATGCAAGCATCTTTGAAAGCTTTGACGGATAAGCAAGAAGAAGGTCATAGTCATTTAAAAAATCTTCCCCCTGCATACCATAAATAAATGGCTTCGTGTTCAGATAACTAACCGCACCAATCTTTATCTTCTTCAATTGAATTAAATTTGCAACGCAAAGAAACGACATTAAAAGAAGGTAGAGAATTACGAAACTCAGAATATCTCTTTCCTTTTCAACTTTAAGAAAAAATTTATGGAGCTTCAAGCCCTGACAGCAATTTCCCCGATCGACGGACGTTATCGCCATCAATTGCAACACCTCGATCAATATTTTTCAGAATATGCGCTGATACGCTACCGCACAGAAGTAGAAATCGCCTATTTCCTGTTCTTGAGTGAGAAAAAGTTTTTTCGCCTCTCTGCTAAAGAACGAAATGCCGTCAATCAGGTTACTGATGAGTTCAATACTGAAAAAGCAGGTCATATCAAAAAACTTGAGGCCGTTACCAACCACGATGTAAAAGCAGTGGAATATTTCTTACGCGAAGAGCTGGATCGGATCGGGCTTTCAGCACTCAAAGAATGGATTCATTTCGGGCTCACATCTCAGGACATCAACAATACCGCTGTTCCTCTGCTTTGGAAAAAAGCCATTGAAGAGGAATACCTGCCAGCGCTTACAAACCTGCAATTGCAATTGCAGAAATTAGCGAAAGAATGGAAAGATATTCCAATGCTTGCTCGTACACACGGACAGCCCGCTTCTCCTACCCGTCTTGGTAAGGAAATCATGGTTTTTGCGGAAAGGCTGCAACAACAGATTCAGCTGCTTGCTGAAATACCATTCACCGGAAAATTCGGTGGAGCCACGGGTAACTTCAATGCACACGCAGTTGCATTTCCAAAAACCGACTGGATTAAATTCGGCAATGAGTTTTTGGAAAAAAAGCTGGGATTACGCCGTCAGCAATTCACCACTCAAATTGAACACTATGATCACCTTGCAGCGCAAATGGATGCGATGAAGCGAATCAATACAATCCTGACAGACCTATGCAGAGATATTTGGTCGTATGTGTCACTTGATTATTTCAAACAAAAAATTAAAAAAGGTGAAGTAGGTTCATCTGCCATGCCGCACAAAGTAAACCCGATTGATTTTGAGAATGCAGAAGGAAATCTCGGTATTGCAAATGCAATGTTTGAGCACCTTTCATTAAAACTGCCTGTATCAAGATTGCAAAGAGACCTGACAGATTCAACAGTACTCAGAAACCTCGGTATTCCTTTTGCACATACAATTCTTTCCTTTTTATCTATCCAAAAAGGACTTGGAAAATTAGTGCTGAATGAAGAAAAAATCCGGAAAGACCTTGACCAAAACTGGGCTGTACTTGCAGAAGCGATACAAACCATTCTAAGAAGGGAGAATTACCCTCATCCCTATGAAGCACTAAAATCCCTTACCAGGGGCAACGCCAGCATCAACAGAGATACTTTAACCGCATTTATAGATAGCCTTAAAGTGAGCAAAAAAGTGAAATCAGAACTAAAATCACTACGCCCGGACAATTATTTGGGGATAAATTCAAAAATTCTTTGATTGATTATCAACTAGTTATAAATTTTTTAAAAAATATTTGTGGAAAACTTGTGGATTTATCAATTTTTATCCACATCTTCGCATTACCAATATCCAATAAAACCAAACAGGACAAACCGATTCAAGTCCTTAGAAAAACTTCCAATCTTTGGAAGTTTTTTCTTTTTACACCTTGTCATAGTGAAACATCTTCAATTAAAAAGAATTCAGCGTTTCCTTTTTCGCATAGAATAATACTCAGAATATCGTATTGAATGCGGATGATTTCAGGGTATTTTAGGAGATAAGCAGACCCGGCGCACATCAAACGTTTGATTTTGGTGGTTGTTACAGCCTCCTCCGGCATACCATAAAATAATGATTTTCTTGTTTTTACTTCAATGAAACAAAGAATACCATTTCGCATAGTAACTATGTCGATTTCATAATATGAATGTCGCCAGTTTCTATGCAATATCCTGTCGCCCCTGGCAATCAGCCAATCAACAGCAAGATCTTCCCCAAATCTGCCAGTTTCTTTGTTGGTGTTCATAGCAGGTAAAAATAATGTAGAGGGTTATCCACATTCAATGGAAAAAGATGGAAATAAAATAGTATTAAGAGGAAGGCTTTTTAACTATTTTTGCCACCTCAAATGCTTTCATCAATGAAACTGAATAAATCCATTTTACTTACTTCTCTTGCTCTTATCGCTGCTGCTGCACTTTATCGTTTGGTACCCAATCGTCCGCTTGGCTTTGCACCACAAATTGCAATGGCTCTTTTTGCAGGATCTTTGATACGCTCACGTGCATTCGCATTTGCAGTACCTCTGTTAAGTATGTTCGTCAGCGACTTACTTTTTGAAGTATTATTTGCAGCAGGAATTTCTTCTTACAATGGATTCTATGATGGTCAGATTTTGAATTACGTGCTGCTAACTTCTTTAACCATCTTTGGTTTCTTTCTTCGTAACCAAAAAACAACAGGTATCATCGCCGCTTCTTTCGCTGCTCCAACTACCTATTTTATACTCAGCAATCTGCTTGTATGGTTTGGCGGCGGTGGATACGGACATCCCAAAACATTTAATGGCTTAATCCTTACTTACATTGACGGTATTCCTTTTTATCAGGGAAGTATCTACGCAACCATCGTATTCTCTGCCGTATTCTTTGGCGGTTACCGCTTGATCAATTCTTTAGGGTTGAAAGGTGTGAAAAGTTGTTAGTTGTTGGTTGTTAGTTTTGGGTTATTTGTGAAGTCCGACTGCATAAACAGATGCGGGCGGATTGTTGGTTATTTCTCTAAACAACTAATGAACAACTAATACTTCATTTATTCCGTTCTGCATTTACGATTAGCTACAGCACAAAACTCCAAGTCCGCCATGTTGCCTGCACCGATATAAGAAGTATCGTCGTAGAGCGGAAGCGAATATGTCCCGAGCATCGGGAACATCTCAAGTATGGGGAAAATGCGTAAGCTGCTTTTTTAGAAAAAATTACATCTTTATCATTCGCTTCTGAGTACAGATAGTAAGCTTAGAGATACTTCGCTTCCGCTCAGTATGACGTATACTTTGTTACATTCCCGCTTTAGGACAAACAGTATTACTAAACAAAAAAAGTGGCCGCCATTAAGACGAACCACTTTTATGTTTATTATCAGAACAATTACTGAACTATAAAACCGCTAACAAATAACTGATAACGGATAACTGATAACAGCCTCCCTACTTCACTTCTTCAAACTGCGCATCTTCTACATTGTCGGCATTTGCAGACCCGCCTGACGCTGCTCCTGCATCTGCACCTTCAGCTCCCGGCTGTGCAGCACCCTGTGTTGCTTTATAAATCTCCTCACTGGCTGCTGTCCAGGCAGTATTCATTTCATTCATTGCTGCATCGATGGCCGCAAGATCCTGAGCTTTGTGCGCATCTTTTAATTTAGACAGAGCAGCTTCAATCGGTGCTTTTTTATCGGCACTGATTTTATCGCCGTATTCTTTTAACTGCTTCTCAGTTTGGAAGATCAGGCTATCCGCTGTATTGATCTTTTCTACTTTTTCTTTTTCTGCTTTATCAGTTGCTTCATTGGCTTTCGCTTCAGCCTTCATCTTTTCAATCTCCTCTTTACTCAAACCACTACCTGCTTCGATGCGGATTTTTTGTTCCTTGCCTGTGCCTTTGTCTTTCGCACTTACGTGTAAGAGTCCATTGGCATCAATGTCGAAAGTGACTTCGATCTGAGGAACACCGCGAGGTGCAGGAGGAATACCGTCCAGATTGAATACACCCAAACTCTTATTGTCTTTAGCCATCGGACGCTCTCCCTGCAAAACATGAATCTGAACACCAGGCTGGTTATCAGCTGCAGTAGAAAACACCTCCGATTTTTTCGAAGGAATGGTGGTATTGCTCGAAATCAGCGTAGTCATTACTCCTCCCATTGTTTCAATACCAAGTGAAAGCGGAGTAACATCCAGCAACAATACATCCTTCACTTCACCGGTAAGCACTGCTCCTTGAATCGCTGCACCAACAGCAACCACTTCATCAGGATTCACCCCTTTATTGGGCTTCTTGCCAAAAAACTTCTCAACAATCTCCTGTACTTTAGGAATACGAGAACTTCCTCCTACTAAAATCACTTCATCAATTTCAGAAGGGTTCATACCGGCATCTTTCAACGCTTGCTCGCAAGGTCTGATACAACGGGTAAACAAATTATCTGCTAATTGCTCAAATTTCGCGCGTGATAATTTCAATACCAGGTGTTTGGGAACGCCATCCACTGCGGTGATATAAGGAAGATTGATTTCTGTTTCTGAAGATGAGCTCAATTCGATTTTTGCTTTTTCAGCGGCTTCTTTCAAACGCTGAAGAGCCATCGGGTCTTTACGGAGATCAATATTCTCCTGAGACTTAAACTCATCTGCAAGCCAGTCGATGATTACTTTGTCGAAATCATCACCTCCGAGGTGGGTATCACCATTGGTCGACTTCACTTCAAATACCCCATCGCCCAGCTCAAGTACAGAAACGTCAAATGTTCCGCCCCCGAGATCAAAAACAGCAATTTTCTGGTCAATGTTCTTTTTATCTAGTCCGTATGCCAATGCCGCCGCAGTGGGCTCGTTTACGATACGCTTTACAGTTAATCCTGCAATTTCACCAGCCTCTTTGGTAGCCTGACGCTGTGCATCATTGAAGTAAGCAGGCACAGTAATAACCGCCTCTGTTACCTCATGCCCCAGATAATCTTCCGCTGTTTTCTTCATTTTCTGAAGCACCATCGCTGAAATTTCCTGTGGTGTATACAAACGACCATCAATATCTATGCGTATTGTATTATTATCACCCTGAGTTGCCTTATAGCTCCAATGTTTTACTTCTTCTCCTACTTCGTCGAAGCGACGACCCATGAAACGTTTCACGGAGTTGATGGTGTTGATAGGATTGGTAATTGCCTGACGTTTGGCCGGATCACCCACTTTGCGCTCTCCGTTTTTCAAAAATGCCACCACGCTGGGTGTCGTGCGACGACCTTCATCATTGGCTATAACTACAGGCTCGGCACCTTCCATCACTGCTACGCAGCTGTTTGTGGTACCTAAATCGATTCCGATGATCTTTCCCATGTATTAAAATTTAGTATTTGTAAATACTATCTCAATCAAAGTGCCACATTCTATAATAGTGAAATTTTGGCAGACAAATTGTCGGACTAAATCTTAAAAATGGATGAAAATGATAACTATTGCCTATAAACGCAGGTGATATGGTATAATTTATCATTTGATCAAATTGACAGATGGAAGGTTATTATTCTGACAAAGATTCATTTGTTAGGGGTTGAGGGGGATAAATTATTTTAATTCATTGGCGCAGAGAATTTATAAGACACAAAGACCGTTAGTCCAAAAGACCATAAGACCAGAAATCAATGTGATACTAAAATTCAATAACACATTAATGGACTCATTACTTTCTTATGGTCTTCCCGTCTCCCGGTCTTATGGACTTCCAGACTCATGGACTCTCTTACTTTCATATGGTCTCATGGACTTCTGGTCTTTTGGTCTCCCGGGCATTTTTTTTCACACAAAGGCGCAAAGAATTTCGAGAACCAACAATCCGCCCGCATCTGGTGATGCAGTCGGACTTCGCAAATAATCCCGACGCTGCGGTCGGGACTTTCGGCCAATAACAAACAACTTTTTCTTGGACTCCCGGACTAACCGACTTTCGGTCTCCCGGACTCTTGGACTAACGGTCTCCCGGACTAACCGACTTTCGGTCTCCCGGACTAACCGACTTTCGGACTCCCGGACTCTTGGACTACCGGTCTCCCGGACTAACCGACTTTCGGTCTCCCGGACTCTTGGACTAACGGTCTACTACTCTTTCACAAACCGAATAACCCGTTGATGCTTATTGTTGAAATCGGCTTTTAAAAGATACACGCCCGGGGGCAATTGTCCGATTGAAAGAACATGGTTTTTACTTCTCTGATTGTTGGTTTGAATAAGCTTGCCCTCGGCATTGTAAATAGTGAGTTTTTCAATTACCTCTCCCGACCTGATATAAAGCTCTTTATGTGCTGGATTGGGGTACAATTCAACCTGCATTTCATTGCGTGGAATATCATTCGTATTTGTAGTTGTGCAGGAAAGCTGATTGAGATAGGTCCAAATGGCATCATTTAAAAGATATGGAACGGGCAATCCGTCGGGCGCTTCTCCCATTCTGATCCAGACCAGGTTTTGGCTCGGAACTACGTTTAAAAACTGACCGTCTTTTCCCATCGCAGCAATCATATCATTCGGTGCGTTGGGGTTCATAGAGCCATTAAAAACAATTTGAGAGCTGGGCAACATATGACTCGTCTTCCCATTCAACCACCATAAATACCCATACGATTTATTGATTTGCTGGGATGTATTCACCATCTGGTTAAAATAAACGGGGTCCTTCATAATTTGATTCCCATTCCAGTTGCCTTTATTTAAAATGAGTAATCCAAATCTCGCCATACTTCGTGAAGTGCTGAAAAAAACATTGTTGTACCCGATTGGCACAAATTGACCAGTCATCCCGGTTGGGGTTTTCAATTTCTGCGTCGTAAAATTATTAAGAGTAGTACCGGTTGCGCTTTCTATAACAGTGTCAAGAAGTGTGTATGGTCCATTGTGATATGCCCATCTGGTTCCTGCATCTGCTTTGTAAACCAAACAAGTGTCCAAGGTGCAAAAATGATCAGGAACACCATCATCCAATCCGGAAGTCATTGTAAGCTGATGCCAGATCGTAATTTTGTCTTCCTGTTGCGGAGTACAAATTGTCCACCCTGTTCCCAGATACTTTGATGTTTTATCGGTAATGGATAATTTATTTTCTTCCTGCGCCATCCCCACCATAAAAGCAGTGATGGTTTTTCCGGCAGAAGCCCATTGCCATGGAGATGTTGCGGTATGTGTACCGAAATATTTTTCCAGTACAATCTTTCCGTCTTTCAGGAGGATGAAAGACTTTGTATTATTGGCTTCGAGGTAGTTATATAAAGCATCTATCCTACTCTGGCACCAGCCTAACGACTCCGTAGAAGTTGTTGTCCAGGTATTGCCGGTTATAGGCGGAAAATAAAGCGTTTGAGCATGTGCTTTGCAAATGTAAAAACAGCAAAAAAATAAGCCGAAAAGTTTCTTCATGGTAATCTAAGTTACGCTATAGACTTTTCAAACGGAGCACGGTTTAAATTGAACGGCAAACATAGCCATCCGCTTATCTTTGCGCAAAAATTAAATCTGATTGCATGCAGGTGTTTAAATTTGGCGGGGCAAGTGTTGCCAACCATGAAAAAATTAAAAATGTTGCCGCTATCCTTGGGCAATTTAAAGATGAAAAAATAATGGTCATCATCTCCGCTATGGGGAAAACCACCAATGCCCTCGAGAAAGTAGCAAACGCTTTTTTTGAAGGGAAAAAAGAAGAAGCACTTGAATTGTTCCGCGCCGTCAAACTACAACATCTCGATGAAGCCAAATTCCTGCTTGTTACCCATTTCAATGCACTGCTTGAACAATACAATGCTTTCTTTACAGAAGCTGAGTGGTTGTTGCATGAGAAGCCTGTCAGGCAGTTTGACTACTATTACGACCAGATTGTTTGTATCGGAGAAATGTTAAGCACCTCTCTTGTCAGTGCTTATTTGAATGAAATCGGATTAACTAATAAATGGCTCGATGTACGTGATATTATCAGAACTGATAACAATTTCAGAGATGCCGGAATCGATTTCAATTATTCTCAAAAGCAATGCGACAGCATTGTAAAGCCTTTGTTTCAAACTCACGACATTATTATTACACAGGGATTCGTTGGCGCAACTGATGAAAATGAAAGCACCACACTTGGCAGAGAGGGAAGTGATTACAGTGCAGCTGTATTTGCCAACCTGCTGGAAGTAGACAGTCTCAGTATCTGGAAAGATGTGAAAGGTGTGATGAATGCTGATCCGAAAAAATTTCCTGATGCTAAATACATTGAGGAACTGAATTATGATGAAGTAATTGAAATGGCATATTATGGAGCGCAAGTCATTCATCCCAAAACCATCAAACCTCTGCAAAACAAAAATATACCTATGTATGTGAAATGTTTTGATGATGTTCGACTTCCAGGGACGGTTATTCATAACAGACCGGTTAAAAACCTACCGCCTATTATTGTCGTAAAAGAAAACCAGGTGTTGCTTCACCTTCACACAAAAGACTTCTCATTCATTGGTGAACAACCAATGAGTGATTTATATGAGATGATGGCTAAATTAAAAGTGAAACCAAATCTGATACAAACACATGCAGTCAGTCTGCAACTTTGTATGGACGACCGTTCCGATAAAGTTGAACAACTCGCCATTGCCGCCTCAGAAGTTTTCGATGTGCAGGTTGAAAAAGGATTGTCTTTGCTTAGTATTCTTCATTACACAAACGAACTGGTGAATGAAATGACTGCAAACAAGAAAATTGAATTGAAGCAAGAGAGTCCAGATACTGTTCAGATACTTATGCATTCTGCATAAACTAATAGATTGGATAAATTTTAATCCAGATCCTCCGGCGCAACCAAATTGAGATTCTGAATCATTTTGGTTGCAACAGGCAGTCCTCCTTTTGTTGCGGGCATCCAAAACAACTCCTTTTCAAACCGTTCTTCAATTATTTTATTTAATTCGAATGTGCCGCCTTTGATCACCTTGGGCAAACGCGTATTGCCTTCTTTGTCAACAACAAATTGAATCTGTACAGATATGGATGTATTCTCAGGTAAACTGGCACTTAATTCATTAGTTAAGCGGAACAACCATTTTTGCAAAGCTGCATTGCCTGTTTTAAATGATGGCACCTGGTCTACTTTTTCTTCCGGCGCCCATTCAGCATAAGGATCCTTTTTTTCATCCGGTTCAGCAATTTTTATTCGTTCTACTTTGGGAGCATCCGGATTCTTTGCAACCAGATAATCCCCCTTGCTATTTATAAGAATTGCAGGGAGCTGGTGGGTATCTTCAAAAAAATCATAAGCTTCCTGCAAAGGTTTATTGAACAATTCCAGATCTTTTTTATCTGTGGTTTTTTGCTTGTAATTTATTTCCGACTTTTGGTAATCGAACCGATAAGGAAAAATATGAACAGGGATGAAATCCTGGCCTTCATTTTTGGCAACAGAAGCGAGATAATATAATTCATCAATTATCTCATCGGTCATAGGCAGACAACCAATTGTGACGCAGTTGCCATGGATATAAATGTCTCCTCCCGGCTTTATAGGATCAGACTTTTTCTGATCAGACGAATTTGGATAATTCAACCCCAATGCAAGATGATAATTGCTATTAGGTTTAAATTCATTGATATAATAAAATCCTTCAGGAATTTGTTTGTCCCCTTCCCGCCTCTTAGGCCCGAAAGTTCCTGAAGTAGCACATACTTTATAAGATTTAAAAAGCTGGAAAGGTTCTACCGGATCATTTTTTACCCATACTTCAAGTCGTTTTTCGAGCTTGAATGCACGTAAAAAAATAAAACGGACGGGCCAATCAAAACCCTTTTTAACCAGTTCTTTTTGAACAGTGTCGATGGTTTTTCTTGGAATAGCCGTAGTAATTTTAGTATTGACAGAAAAATTGATCTCTTCTGCAGGTTGTGCAATTGAAAAAACAGGGATAGCGAATAGCAATAAAAATAATCTCAGCTGTGTTTTAATACGTAGCATCGGAACATTGTGGTTATGCAAAAATAATGGATTGAGCAATCTTAAATAACTTATAAAAAATAAGCCTTCGGTATTAACCGAAGGCTTTGTGTTCGTCGGGACGACAAGATTAGCTTCGCTGATCTTGGATGTGGGAGGCCAAATACAATCAAGCCACGTTCGTTTCACTCGCTTTTGACTTTTTTATGCATCGCTTTTTGAAGCGAGCTTCAATCGCTCGCATTAAAAAAGCCCCTGCAAAATGCAGAGGCTTGATTGTTCTGTCGGGACGACAAGATTCGAACTTGCGACCCCTTGCACCCCATGCAAGTACGCTACCGGGCTGCGCCACGTCCCGAACACATACAGCAAACATGTTGCTGCAATATTATTAACCGTTCCCTGTAAGGCGGCTGCAAAGCTAAGATTTATCTCTATTTGATACAAAATCAGTTAAAAAAACGATCTTTACACCGAATAGTTAGATCGCGTATGACCATTCTAATCAGGAAGGCTAAAATCATTGACCCCAATTCTCCTTATAACGGCTCTATAAACGATGTATTAATCGAAAATGGCGTCATCTTAAAGATTGGCCAAATAGAACCATCCGGAACGGAAGAAATAATCAGTTCCTCCAATCTTCATCTTTCACCTGGCTGGATTGATATTTTTTCGCATTTCAATGATCCGGGTCTGGAGTACAAAGAAACCATCGAAACAGGGATAGCAGCTGCTGCAGCGGGTGGCTATACGGAAGTAATGCTGCTTCCAAATACAATACCGGCGGTATCAGGCAAATCACAGGTTGAATACATTATTCAACGTTCACAAAATGCCATAGCGAAAGTGCATCCGATGGGTTCAGTAAGTAAACAGACAGAAGGGAAAGAATTAGCTGAAATGTACGATATGCGTGCTGCAGGCGCAGTCGCTTTTACCGATGGTTTAAAGCCGATTCAGTCGGCCGGACTCCTCTTAAAAGCGTTGCAATATGTGAAAGCCTTTAACGGAACCATTATTCAAATACCCGACAACCACACTATCAGTCCCGGCGGGTTAATGAATGAAGGTATTATCAGCACTTCACTTGGTCTCCCCGGGAAGCCTATGATTGCAGAAGAAATTCAGGTTGCAAGAGACCTCCAATTAACTGCTTACACTGAATCCTCTATACATTTTACAGGCATAACATCGCCCAATAGCGTTGAAGCAATTCTGGAATCAAAGAAAAAAGGAATTGCTGCATCATGCTCCGTAACACCCGCACATTTATATTTTAGTGATGAAGACCTTACCGGTTATGATACTAATTTAAAACTTTATCCACCTTTAAGAAATATAGAAACAAGAGACTTTCTGCGACAAGCGTTGTTAAACGGAGGTATTGACTGCATCGCCTCTCACCATATGCCCCACGAAGCGGACAGCAAAGAATGCGAATTTGAATCTGCACAACCGGGTATGATTTCGCTTGAAACAACTTATAGTGTTACCAATTCCGCACTTGAAGGCAAATTAACGCCCGAAAGATGGGTTGAACTTGTAAGCACTAACCCAAGAAAGATTTTCGGAATAAAACAGCCGGAAATAAAAGAAGGCGCCGCTGTTAATCTCACACTATTCGATCCTTCCGAGAATTTTAGTCTTACCAAAGAGAACTCTAAATCTAAATCAAAAAACTCCCCCTTTTTCAACAAAGATTTAAAAGGAAAAGTGATTGCAACTATTTATCATCTTCATCTAAATAAAAATTAAATGGAAAATAAAATCACGACACACTTTACAAAAGGTATTGTTATCGGTGCTGTTATGGTTACACTTGGCTTTACTTTTCAGATGTTGGACATTTATGACAAATGGGTGCAATGGTTAACAATGGGCATTTATTTTGCGGCATTGATCTGGTCGTGCATTTTCTTTAGCAAGCAAATGAATGCAGACGTGAGTTTTGGTCAGGTTTTTTCACACGGATTTAAAACAGTTGCTATCGTAACACTCATCAGCATTGCGTCCTTTGTGATTACCTATTTTCTTTTCCCTGAAATTAAAGAGAAAGCAATGGAAATGGCAAGACAAGAAATGGCCAAAGATGAAAGATTAACGCAGGAAATGATCGACCAGGCAATAAGCTGGACAGATAAATTTTATCTTGTATTCGGCATCATTGGATCTTTATTTGGTTTTGCGCTAACAGGTGCAATCGCATCACTTATTGGCGCTGCAGTTGCGAAGAAAAACCCTAATCAAAATATGCCTCAATCTCTATAAATGAATTTAAGTATTGTCATACCACTAAAAGACGAAGCGGAATCATTGCCGGAACTCTGCAGCTGGATTCAGCGTGTGACAGAAGCTGAGGGATACTCCTACGAAATCATATTGATAGATGACGGGAGCTCGGATCCTTCTTGGGAGGTTATACAGTCTTTAAGAGTTCCAAACCCCAATGTTAAAGGCATTAAATTCCAACGAAACTATGGCAAGAGTGCGGCTTTGTATGAAGGTTTCAAAGCTGCAAGTGGAGAAGTCGTAATCACTATGGATGCAGATCTGCAGGATAGTCCGGATGAAATCCCTTCTCTTTATAAAATGATCAAAGAAGAAGGATATGATCTGGTTAGTGGATGGAAGAAAAAGAGATACGACAATACACTAACAAAAAATATCCCCTCCAAATTATTCAACGCTGCTACAAGAAGTATGAGTGGAATAAAACTCCACGATTTCAACTGCGGGTTAAAAGCATATAAAAAACAAGTAATAAAGAGCATAGAAGTATATGGAGAAATGCATCGTTATATTCCTGTATTAGCAAAATGGGCCGGCTTTCGGAATATCGGTGAAAAAATAGTGGAACACCGCAAAAGAAAATACGGTGTTACCAAATTCGGATGGGATCGTTTTATAAATGGTTTTCTCGACCTTGCTACCATCCAGTTTGTAGGAAGATTCGGTAAAAGACCTATGCACTTTTTTGGACTCTGGGGAACGATGAGTTTTCTTTTAGGTCTTGCTTTAAGCATCTATTTGGTTTCACTGAAACTGCTCAATACAGAATACAGCCTTACTAACAGACCCTCTTTCTACATTGCACTTGTTTGTATGATTATAGGTTCACAGCTTTTCCTTGCCGGGTTTATCGGAGAATTAATCACCCGAAACGCCCCAGAAAGAAATGCCTACCTCATAGAAGAAAAAACGGTTAACAGTTAACAGTTAACCGTTAGCAGTTAGCGCTAGCGACAACAGACAATCCGCACGCTTCTGCGAATCAGGCGGACTTCGCCAATAACCGACAACCGACAACCGTTAAATGAACATCATCATCATCGGACCTGCTCACCCTCTTCGCGGAGGACTGGCCTCTTTCAATGAAAGACTTGCAAGGGCTTTTATGCAGGAAGGAAATGAGGTGAGCATTTATACTTTCAGCCTGCAGTACCCTAACTTTCTTTTTCCGGGCACTACCCAATTTAGTTCAGAACCAAAGCCTAACGATTTAAACATAAACGTATGCATCAACTCTGTTAATCCGTTCAACTGGATTAAAACAGGAAATGCATTAAAAAAAATAAAACCGGATCTGATTGTTGTAAGATACTGGCTGCCGTTTATGGGTCCGGCTCTGGGTACAATTCTTAGAAGGACTAAAAAGAACAAACACACAAAAGTGATTTGTATTGCCGACAATGTGATCCCTCATGAAAAAAGACCCGGCGACAAATTCTTCACAAAATACTTTCTAAAACCTGTTGATGGATTTGTTACTATGAGTGAGAAAGTGATGAGCGACTTAAGGCAATTCACAACAACAAAACCTGCGCGTATTGTGCTGCATCCGCTATATGATAACTTCGGAGAAAAAATAAGCAAGGAAGAAGCACGCCAAAATTTAAATATCAATAACGAAGATTATATCTTTTTGTTTTTTGGTTTTATCAGGGCATACAAGGGGCTCGACCTGCTGCTCAATGCCGTAAAATTTCTCAAAGAAAAAGATCAGCAAAAAAACTGGAAAGTATTGATTGCAGGAGAATACTACGAAGACAGAACCCAATACGAACAACTCATCAAAGAGCTGAATATAGAAGATCGTTTACTGTTAAAAACCGATTTCATACCCGACAGTGAAGTCCGTAATTATCTCTGTTCAGCCGACTGTGTAGTACAGCCTTATAAGAATGCCACACAAAGCGGTGTCACTCCCCTCGCCTATCATTTTGAAATTCCGATGATCGTAACGAATGTAGGCGGACTGCCTTCGCTTGTTCCTCATCAGAAAGCCGGTTTGATCTGTAAACCGGAAGCCTCTTCCATCGCCCAGGCAATGGAAGAAATGAAACAAAAAGGCAAAGATGCTTTCATCAACGGCTTAAAAGAAGAAAAGCAGAAGTATAGCTGGTCTGTCCTTACCAAAACCATACGGGAGCTGGCAGCACTTTAAAAAGCATTATCGACGCTTAATTTTCTACCTTTGTTTCATGATGTATAGAAGCAAGGCACCATTAAGAATTGGTCTCGCCGGCGGCGGAACCGATGTAAGCCCATACAGCGACTTATACGGCGGCGCCATCCTAAATGCCACGATATCATTGTATGCTTATGCGCATATTGAATTATTAGACGAAGAACTGATCGAATTATTTTCCCTTGACAGAGGCGAAAACGAAATATTTTCTTTTCAAAAAGAACTGCCAATTAACGGAAAGCTTGACCTATTGAAAGGAGTTTATAACCGAATTCAAAAGGATTACGGAATCAATGTAAAAGGCTTTCGCCTCTCAACCTTTGTGGATGCCCCTGCCGGCAGTGGTTTAGGTACTTCATCTACACTTACCGTTGCTATCATTGGCGCTTTTGTAGAAATGCTGAAACTTCCGCTTGGGGAATACGACATTGCCCGCTATGCTTATGAGATAGAAAGAAACGATTTACAACTTGCCGGCGGCAAACAAGATCAGTATGCTGCTACATTCGGAGGAGTAAATTTTATGGAGTTTAATGAAGACAATGTAATTGTGAACCCGCTTCGTGTAAAAAAAGAATATTTAAACGAACTTGAGAATAATATTCTGCTTTATTTCACAGACACCAGCCGCGAATCTGCTGCCATCATCAAAGAGCAACAAAAAAATGTAACTGCAAAAAAAGAAGAAAGCATTGAAGCAATGCATCAGCTCAAAGAACAGGCTAAAAGAATGAAAGAAGCATTACTGCAGGGAAGGCTACACGAAATCGGAACAATTCTTGATTTTGGATTTCAGCAAAAAAGAAAGATGGCTGCCAATATTTCCAATCCCCTCATGGAAGAAAGATATGAAGCCGCTATAAAAGCAGGCGCTACCGGAGGAAAGATATCAGGAGCCGGCGGTGGCGGTTTTATGATCTTTTATTGTCCTGGCATTTCAAGATACAATGTACTGGAAGCAATGAAACCATTTGGCGGACAATTTAGAAACTATCAGTTTACCAATGAAGGACTAACAACCTGGACAACTCTCTAAAAAATTAATTAATCAAAACATTCTGAAGATGCAAGCTGAAAAAATCAAACATATCATTGCAGAAAGCATCCGTGTAAAAAATGAAATTCTTCAATCTGAAAGTATGATTGCACAGCTTGAAGAGGTTGCAAATATTATTACCCGTGCTTTTCAGGACGGTAAAAAAGTACTATTCTGTGGCAATGGTGGCAGCGCTGCAGATGCCCAGCACCTTGCAGCAGAATTTAGCGGACGTTTTTATACCGACCGTGATGCATTGCCTGCAGAGGCCCTGCATACAAATACATCTTATCTAACGGCAGTAGCCAATGATTACAGTTATGATGTAGTTTATTCACGACTGGTTAAAGGCATAGGTAATGAAGGTGATGTATTAGTTGGCTTGTCAACGTCTGGAAATTCTAAAAATATCGTGGAAGCTTTTCTCACTGCAAAGAATAAAGGAATCACTACAGTTGGTTTAACAGGAATTACTGGAGGAAAAATGAAAGAATGCAGCGATTATCTTTTTGCAGTCCCCTCTTCAGACACGCCACGGATTCAGGAGAGTCATATTCTGCTCGGACATATACTTTGTCAGCTTGTTGAAGAACAATATTTCACAGCATAAGTCAGATGATTAAAGAAGCAATTATTCTTGCCGGGGGGCTTGGCACAAGGCTCAGATCTGAAGTAGTAGATTTGCCGAAATGTATGGCACCTGTGAATGGGAAACCCTTTCTTCATTATGTGATTGAATATTGCAAAGCAGAAGGTATTGAAAGGTTTGTTTTCTCGATTGGTTATAAGTTTGAAATGATTGTTGCCTATTTACAAGAAGAGCAAAAAGACCTCTCTTATAGTTGCTGTATAGAAAAGGAACCACTCGGAACCGGAGGCGCAATTATGAAAGCATGTGAGTATGCAAATGATACGACAATAGCCATTTTAAATGGCGACACTTTATACCGGGCCAATCTACAAGATGTATATAATTTTCACATAATAAATCAATCCGACTGTACGCTCACATTAAAGCCGATGAAAGAATTTGAAAGGTATGGCGTAGTTGATATCGACGAGAAAGGAGAAGTTAAAAAGTTTAAAGAGAAGCAATTTTACCAGGAAGGCTTGATAAATGGAGGAATTTATTTGCTAAACAAAGAGTCGTTTACAAGAGAATCTTTCCCTGAGAAATTTTCATTCGAAAAAGATTACCTCGAGAAGTATGCAGGAAAGCGACGTTTCTACGGATCTAAACAGGAAGGATATTTTATTGACATCGGAATACCTGAGGATTATCGACGCGCACAAAAAGAATTGTAAAATATTTTTTCATGCACCATCATACTGAACCCATAAACCTGCTGCCTGATACAGACAACACCTGGACTTTAATGCTCGACAGAGATGGTGTGATCAATACTGATGTAGTGAATGATTATGTAAAAAGCTGGGGAGAATTTAAGTTTAGCGAAGGCACTCTTAATGCACTCAAAATTCTGAATCCCTTATTTAACCGCATCATAATTATCAGCAACCAGCGAGGTGTTGGAAAAGGGGTAATGAGCAAAGAGACGCTAGATCTCATTACAGAAAACATGTTGCTTAAAGTTGAAGAAACCGGCGGAAGAATTGACAAAGCTTATTACTGTACATCGCTTGATAACCAAGATCCTAACCGAAAACCAAACAAAGGCATGGCGCTTCAGGCAAAAAATGATTTCCCTGATATAAATTTCAATCAATGCATTATGGTTGGGAATATGCCCGGAGATATGTGGTTTGGCCGAAATATTGGCGCCTTTACTGTTTATATACCAACCAGGGAAGACGAATACCCGGAAGATCATACCGTTGATGCCAGATATAAAAATTTGTTAGCATTTGCAGAAGACCTTCACAAAATGCGAAATGGCGCTTAACTTTAGGAATATGGATCGTATTAAAATTCTACTTCTGCTTTTAGCAATTTCTTGTCCAGGCGTAACAGTGTTTGGACAAACATTTACTGATGCAGAACTGAAAGCTTTTCAAGCAAAAGAAGATTCTCTAAAGCAATTTGCTTTTAACATCATCAACTCAAAAGAAGTT
>JAULVS010000220.1:0-22536 GCA_032110905.1 Chitinophagaceae bacterium
AATGCCGTCGCTTCAAAGGCACGCCGCAAAAGAATTCTGAAGCAAGCCAAAGGTTTCTACGGAAAACGTAAAAATGTTTACACCGTTGCGAAAAACGTTGTAGAAAAAGGGATGACCTACAGCTATGTTGGTCGTAAACTCAAAAAACGTGAATACCGCCGTCTCTGGATTGCACGTATCAACGCTGCAGTACGCGAAGAAGGTCTTACTTACTCAGAGTTCATCAATAAATTAAAAGTTAGCCAGATCGACCTGGATCGTAAAGTGCTTGCGGATCTCGCTATGAACGAGCCGGAATCATTTAAGAAACTGGTTGCTTCAGTAAAATAATCTTCAGATTACGAAAGGGCGGAACACCGCCCTTTTTTTATTGTCAAAATTCTTGGATTCAGAATCTTTTTTTCTGATAAGTTTGCATTTATTTTCATCTTAGTACAGGCAATCTAAATGACCAATACAACTTACCATGATCTGGTGCACCAGACGTTCAATTTCCCTCAGGAAGGTTTTGAAGTAAAAAACGGGTATTTGCAGTTCAACGGACTGGATTTGAAAGCGTTGATAGACAAATACGGCACACCGATGAAACTTTCTTATCTGCCTAAAATTGGCATGCAGATCAGGAAAGCTAAAAGTATGTTTGAAACTGCATTTCGTAAACATAAATACGAGGGGAAATATTTTTACTGTTACTGTACAAAAAGCAGTCACTTTTCTTTTGTTGTGGAGGAAGCGCTTAAAAATGAAATCCATCTTGAGACTTCTTATGCTTACGATATAGAAATCATCAATAAACTGTATCAGAAGAAAAAAATCAATAAAGACATACAGATAATCTGTAATGGCTACAAGCAAAAGAATTATATCACGCGTATTGCCAAATTACTGAATACCGGGTTTAAAAATGTAACACCGATTCTTGATAACAAAGAAGAACTTCAGCAATACAAAAAAACCGTGAAAGTGCCATTTAAACTAGGCATTCGTATAGCTGCAGAAGAAGAACCGACATTCCCCTTTTATACTTCACGTCTCGGTATACGACCGCGCGACATTCTCGAATTTTATGTTGATAAAATAGAAGGCAACGAAGATCGTTTTCAGTTGAAAATGCTCCATATTTTCCTCAACAAAGGCATTAAAGATGATATCTATTACTGGAGTGAACTCAACAAAGTGGTAAATCTTTACTGCCAGTTAAGGAAGATTTGTCCTGAACTCGATTCAATCAACATAGGTGGCGGATTCCCCATTAAGCATTCGCTTGGCTTTGATTACGATTACCAGTTCATGATCAATGAAATTGTTGGTACCATTAAAAAAACCTGTAAGAAAGCCGGGGTGCCAATGCCAAATGTGTATACAGAATTCGGAAGCTTTACAGTAGGAGAAAGCATGGCGCATATTTATTCAGTGTTAGGGCAAAAAACCCAGAACGATCGGGAAAACTGGTACATGATCGACTCATCTTTCATTACAACACTTCCTGATACATGGGGAATAGGAGAGAAGTTCCTGATGCTGCCTATAAATAAATGGGACAATGACTACCAACGGGTCGTACTTGGAGGGATAACCTGCGACAGCCACGATTATTATGACTCGGAAGAACACATCAATGAGGTATTTTTGCCAAAGCTCAACGGGAATTCATCAACAGAACCACTCTTTGTAGGTTTCTTTCATACCGGAGCTTATCAGGACCAGATCAGTGGTTACGGCGGCATTAAACATTGTATGATACCATCTCCTAAACATGTAATTGTAGGCCATGATAAAAACGGCAAACTGGTTGATTGGTTATATGCAAAAGAGCAGACAGCACAAAGTATGCTGAAGATTCTGGGATATTAGCCGCTATTTACTTCTTGTATTGCAATTGCTGTTTTCAATTTAAGGTCGATAATCCGGTAAAATGGGGGTTGGCCTTGAAAACTTCGAATGTAATTCTCAACTTGATGTTAAAATAAAGGAAGTCTGATCACAAAAGTTAATTTCGTATATTATAATCTTTAATTTTACTGACACCCTAATATGTCAAAAATCTGGAATTATATGTTTAATAAAAAGAGTCTGTCACTTCTGTTTCTGCTTATCATTGGCGGGGGATTGTTTTATGCAGTTCGCTCCGGTAATCACAGTGACCCTGGTGTCAGATACGAACAAATATTTCATCGCGTTGGAGAAATGCTGGAGTCCTGGCATTACAGTCCGAGAAAAATTGATGATAAATTTTCAAAGGATGTTTTTCATGCATATCTGAAAACGCTGGATCCGGATCGTCATTATTTTCTTGCCTCCGATCTGGCTCAGTTAAAGAAATATGAGACTAAGATTGATGATGAACTGTTAGGCGCTAAACTTGAATCCTTTTATGCGATCAATGCTATTTATGTCAAAAGGGTAAATGAATCTTCTGCTATTTACAAACAAATTCTTGCGACTCCCTTCAGTTTCAAAATAAAAGAAACTTATATTGATCATCCTGATTCATTAAAATTTGGTAAGACAGAGGCGGAAAGAAAAGAGAACTGGAGAAAAGAATTAAAATACATTGTTCTGGATCGCTATGTAGACCTGTTGGAACAACGTGATAAAAGTAAGGGCGATTCTGCTTTCATTAATAAAACCGATGCTCAGCTGGAAGCAGAAGCAAGAGATAAAGTAGTAAAGTTGTATGACCGAATATTTGAACGCTATCGCAATAGGTTTAAAGATGACGATCGCTTTCACCAGCTTGTGAATGAGATAGCTGAAACAATGGATCCTCACACGAATTATTATCCTCCGATTGAGAAAAGAACCTTCGATGAAAATATGAGCGGCGAATTTTACGGAATCGGAGCTTCTCTTACAGAGGAGGAAGGAAATATTAAAATTGCTACAGTTGTTACAGGAAGCCCGGCTCATAAATCCGGTCAAATACAGGTTGGTGATTATATCATTAAGGTTGGGCAGGGTCCCGATGAGCCTCAGGATCTTTCTGGATTTGCTGTTGAAGATGCCGTTAAACTGATTCGCGGTAAAAAAGGAACGGAAGTGCGACTGACCATTAAGAAACCGGATGGTTCAAAGAAGGTGGTAACTATGATCAGGGAAAAAATTAACCTAGATGAAACTTATGCAAAAAGTGCTGTTATCACAGGTGCAGATAACCGCAAAATTGGATATATCTATTTACCGGAGTTTTATGCCAACTTCAATGATGCAGAAGGGGCAAGGTGTGCGGCGGATGTAGCAAAGGAGATAGAAAAACTAAAACTTGAAAAAGTTGAAGGAATCATACTTGATCTGCGTACCAACGGTGGCGGTTCTCTAATGGATGTGGTTCAGATGGTTGGCTTCTTTATTGAAGGAGGTCCGGTAGTACAAGTGAAAAGCAGAGATGAAGCTCCATCTTTGTTAAATGATCGCGATAACAATACCGTCCTTTGGAAGGGACCTCTCACTGTAATGGTGAATGAATTCAGTGCCTCCGCTTCCGAAATATTTGCAGCTGCCATTCAGGATTACGGCAGAGGTATTGTAATTGGCAGTACATCCACTTATGGGAAAGGTACGGTTCAAAGAAGTATTGGTCTCGACCGCAACAGCTGGATAACAGACAATGATCAGGATCTTGGAAATATCAAACTGACTATACAGAAATTTTACAGGGTAAATGGAGGAAGTACACAAATGAAAGGTGTTTTATCAGATATCGTTCTGCCTGACCAGTATGAGTACCTTGATTATAGGGAAAAATCACAGACTACAGCTTTGCAATGGGATGAAATTCCGGGTGCTTCTTTTAAAAAATGGCAATCTACTTACAGCTTAAATGATATTATAGAAAGAAGTAATCAAAGAGTGCGTCAGAATCCCGCTTTCAATGGTATCGCTGAGCAAACAAAAGTTTTAACCATCCGGAACAAAAAAGTATATAGCCTTGAAATTACCCAGTTCAGAAATGAAAAAATGCAAATGTCCGGAGCAATTAAAAAAATTGATACGCTTACAAAACTTGCTACTCCTTTATCAATTACGAATGTTGAGGTCGACTTAAAAACCATCAGTTCAGATTCTCTGAAAATAGAAAGGAACAAATTATTTATGAATGTTAGAAAAAATGATATTTATTTAGGGGAAACAATTGAGGTAATGAATGATATGATCAGGGAGGAGAAACTTGCGAAAACGGGCTCACCTTTGAAGTCTGACGCATTAAGAGGAAGAGATCAATAATTTTTTTTAAACTATTTATTATTCAGTTGGTTTATTATCTATTAAACTTTATAAAAACAGATCACTATGTATCCAGCAGAAATTGTGCTCCCAATGAAAGGAGAAATGACAGAAGGTGGTTTTGATGAATTGCTTTCTGCTTCAGAAGTAGATGTCGCAATTGGGCAAAAAGGAACATCACTTGTATTTATCAATTCAGTTTGTGGCTGTGCCGCCGGAAGTGCTCGTCCGGGCGTTTTAATGGCTGTAAAAAACAGTGTAAAACAACCTGATCGCTGTCTCACTAGCTTTGCGGGTTTTGATAAAGAAGCTGTTCAAAAAATCAGAGAGCATCTATTGCCTTATCCGCCCAGCTCACCTGCTATCGCATTGTTCAAAGACGGACAGTTGGTGCATTTTATTGAACGTCATAACATCGAGGGGAGATCTGCGCAAATGATTGCTCAGGAGTTGATAGGAGCTTTTGATTCGCATTGCAATTAAAGGTTTTGTATGAATGTCTTTCAGGAAAACCCGATGACGATCGGGTTTTCTGCTATTAGCATTTTTTCAAGTAACATTGTACTTCTAAAGTTTAAATATGTATCCCAACCTATATTATTTTTTTAAGGATGTTTTTGGCGTTGAGTGGGAATGGGCTCGCTTCATGAATTCTTTCGGTTTTTTTGTTGCAATTGCTTTTATAGTTTCCGCCTATGTTCTCACAAGTGATTTAAAGAGAAAAGAGAAGAAAGGATTCCTAAAGCCCTTAGAAGAGAAACAAATCTTCGGACAACCGGCGAAGCCCTGGGAAATTGGGCTCAATGCTTTATTGGGTTTTTTATTCGGGTATAAAATTATTGGTGCTTTCCTGAAAGCAGATGACAGCATCAATCCGCAGGAGTTTATCTTTTCTTCAGATGGCAATATTGGTGCCGGTTTATTGCTTGCATTACTATTTGGCTGGTTGAAATGGTATGAAAAAAACAAATCCAAAATGACCAGGCCCGAAGAGCGCATCATACGCATTTGGCCGCATGAACGGGTGGGTGACATTACAATGCTTGCTGCAATTTTTGGATTTCTTGGCGCAAAGCTTTTTCACAATTTTGAAAACTGGAGTGAATTTAAAGCCGACCCAATTGGATCTTTACTTGCTTTTAGCGGGCTAACTTTCTACGGTGGTCTCATCTGTGCGGCTATTGCAATTATTTTATATGCCCGTAAGAAGAAAATTTCAATCAGACACCTCGCAGATGCTTTTGGTCCCGCACTTATTCTTGCTTATGCCATCGGGCGTATCGGTTGTCAGGTTTCCGGAGACGGAGATTGGGGAATCCCAAACAGCGCGTATGTTTCCGACAGCACCGGCACAGTTCGTCTGGCTCAGCCTGGCGACTTTTCGCAATCAGTGAAAGCATCATCGGATTATCTATTTGGAGAATTCGGAACAAATGATCCTGCTAAAGTGCCTAATGCTTCTATTAAAGCTCTCGGCTTTTTGCCAGAATGGATGGTGGCATATACATATCCTCATAATGTAAACAGTGTAGGTGTAAAAATTGCCGGATGCGAAGGGGAGGAGCATTGCAGCTACCTGCCTTTGCCTGTTTTCCCAACCCCATTTTATGAAACCATCGCAGGGTTATTTATCTTTCTGATCCTTGTTTTAATTCGTAGGAAAATAAAGCCTGCCGGAGCACTATTCGGTATTTATTTATTTTTTAATGGGCTTGAGCGATTTTTTGTAGAGAAAATACGTGTCAATACCAAATACGAAGATTTGCCATTTCAGCCAACACAAGCAGAATTGATTTCGCTTGGATTAATGATCCTGGGAGTAACTATACTATGGTCTGCATATAAGTCAAAAAAATCGGCAGGCTAATTAACTTGCATAACTTAATCTAATAAATTTTCAATCTATGCCTTCATTTGATATCGTTTCGAAAGTAGACGCACAGGCACTTGATAATGCTGTGAATGTTACCACCAAAGAAATCACTAATCGTTTTGATTTTAAAGGAAGTCATGTTGTGATCGACCTCAATAAGAAAGAATTCAAGCTTAATTTGGAAGTAGAAGATGAAATGAAGTTGCGTCAGCTTGCAGATGTGTTAATCAGTCGCGCCCATAAACAAGGAATAGCTCCTGAAGCTTTTGACCTGAGCAAAGAGCCTTATCAAAGCGGAAAACTAGTTAAACAGGAGATTTCGGTTCGCAACGGACTGAAACAGGAGGATGCCAAGAAGATCGTTAAACTGATTAAAGAAAGCGGTCTCAAGGTGCAGGCATCCATCAACGACGACCTGGTACGGGTAACCGGTAAAAAAATTGATGATCTTCAGGAAGTAATACAAGCATCCAAGGGTTGGGATCTTGGTGTGCCGCTTCAATTCGAAAATATGCGCTCCTGACGGACTTTCTAATAAGATTTGACCAGTTTCTACCTTTTACCTACATTTGCAGTCCCAAAAAATCGCACGGTCAGTAATCGTGCACAAATCAATAAAAAATGAAAAAAGATTTACATCCTTCAAATTATCGCTTTGTTGTTTTCAAAGACATGAGTAATGGGTTTACTTTCCTTACCCGCTCAACTGCAGCTTCCAAAGAAACTATAAAGTGGGAAGATGGAAATGAATACCCACTCATTAAATTGGAGATATCAAATACGAGCCATCCTTTCTTTACAGGACAAAATATTCTTGTTGATACAGCAGGTCGTATCGATAAATTCAAAAAGAAATACGCGAAGAAATAAGTTTATTCAAATTAATTTCAAAGGTCAAATGCCAATATCGGTTTTTGACCTTTTTTATTTTAGCACACTAGGGAAATATATTGACTGCTAAGTTCTCTTTCTAAGAAAAAATCGAGTTTGTAAAATGGATTATTGCGTTTTATTATCGAAAAATAAAACGAATAACGAATAACGAATAACCTCTTTTATACATTAAACCTAAAATGCATCACATCTCCGTCTTTAACGAGATACTCTTTCCCCTCAATTCTTAATTTACCTGCATCCCGGCAGGCCGCTTCACTTTTATAATTCAAATAGTCGTCGTAGGAAATCACTTCCGCTTTGATGAATCCCTTTTCGAAATCGGTATGGATAACACCTGCACATTGTGGCGCTTTCCATCCTTTGTGGAATGTCCAGGCGCGTACTTCCTGTACACCGGCGGTAAAGTATGTTTGAAGTCCGAGTAATTGGTAGGTGGAATGGATTAAGCGGTTGAGTGCCGGCTCAGTCATTTTGTATTCATCCATAAACAATTGCTTGTCATCGGGGTCTTCCATCTCACTGATCTGCGCTTCTATGTGGTTATTCATGATGATTACCTCTGCATTTTCTGCCGCTACAGCAGCCGACAAAGCTTGAGAAAAACGATTGCCAGTTTGCATACTTGCTTCATCTACATTGGCGACATAAAGTACTTTCTTCTCCGTAAGAAAAAACGAGTCCCTGATCAATTCCTTCTCTGCACTACTCAAATCAAGACTTCGGATGCTTTTACCGGCTTCGAGATGTGTTTTACAAAGCAGCAGCACGTCGAGTTCCGTTTTGGCTTTAGCGTCACCTGCTTTAGCTTGCTTTTCTATTCGCTGTATTTTCTTTTCTACTGTTTCAAGGTCTTTCAACTGAAGCTCCGTATCAATAATATCCTTATCGCCTACCGGGTTAATAGCACCTTCTTCTCTAAGTACATTCTCATCTTCAAAACAACGGATCACATGAATGATCGCATCTACTTCGCGGATATTGGCCAGAAATTTATTACCCAATCCTTCTCCTTTACTGGCACCTTTCACCAAACCTGCAATGTCAACAATTTCAATCTGCGTGGGGACAATTCTTTCCGGTTGCACGAGTTCTGAAAGTTTAGACAAACGCTCATCGGGAACATCCACCAGTCCTACGTTGGGCTCGATGGTACAAAAACGATAATTACTTGCCTGTGCTTTTGCATTGTTGCTCACAGCGTTAAAGAGGGTCGACTTGCCCACATTCGGTAAACCAACGATTCCAGCTTTTAAACCCATTGTATATGTTTTAGATGACGGGGCGCAAAGATAGTTTTTCGCATCGGGGAATCAAAAAGAGAAAGAAAGTGCGAAAGACCGGGAGTCCAATAGATGTTAAGTATTTTGTCTTTATAGAAAAAACTCTGCGATTACCTCCATTTCTCCTTTCATATGTGAATAGTTATTGTTTTTTAATGGTCATATGTTATGCCCTTAAAATCCCTACAAGTATCGATTTACTGGCGTAGTCCGACTGCGAAGCGGGCGGATATCAGCCAACCGTTATGGGCATTTCATATGTGAATAGTTAAAATTTTAATGGTCATATGTTATGCCCTTAAAATCCCTACAAGTATCGATTTACTGGCGTAGTCCGACTGCGAAGCGGGCGGATATCGACCAACCGTTATGGGCATTTCATATATGAATAGTTATAGTTTTAATTGTCATATGTTATGCCCTTTTTATACCTATCTCCTATGATATCGACCAATCTTTTTGGGCATTTCTCTGCGCCGAAAGAGTCGGAGTGGCGGGAGGAAGTTGTTGGATATTTGTTATTAGCTTAAAAACGTAAACCAATTACTAAAAACGATCTACATAATAAAACCCGTAACCCAAAACTATAATTCTCTTCACTGAAAAAGCAAAACTGTGAAAAGAAGATTTTGGCAATTAGATAAAAAACATCAATCTTGAGCTTATTAACCCATAAACGTTTTTTATTTCATATGGCATTAAGCAGAATCTGGAGCGCGTTTATTCTTGTTGCAGTAATTGCAGGACTGGTTCATTATTTATTTGTGCCAGGATATCAGGATATTTTTTACTGGATGGTCGTTGGTAAGTCGGATGATGCCGCCAACCTCACCAAAGTAGACGGTATTATTGAAACCTGTAAAACAGCTGTCAATATTTGCATTCAGCTAATTGGCATACTCGCGCTATTTATGGGATTTATGCGCATTGCTGAGCAGGCAGGTGCCATTCGCTTTCTTTCAAGAATCATTGCGCCTTTCTTTTCACGCATCTTTCCGGAAGTGCCGAAAGGTCATCCAGCCTTCGGACATATGATGATGAATTTCAGCGCTAACCTGCTGAACCTCGATAACGCAGCAACACCGTTTGGCTTAAAGGCGATGGAGAGTTTACAGGAACTCAATCCTCATAAGGAGAAAGCAAGCAATGCACAACTGATGTTTCTCTGCCTGCATGCCTCCGGACTAACCCTGATACCTGTCAGCATCATTGCTGCACGTGCCTCACTGAAAGCGGCCAACGCTACAGATATCTTCGTGCCCTGTATGGTTGCAACTTTTGCAGCTACACTTGCCGCATTGCTTATTGTCGCTTACAAACAACGAATATCGCTGCTTCAGCCCGTGATTCTTCTTTGGATACTTGGTATATCTGCTGTGATTGGAGCACTTGTTATGTTTCTTACTTCTCTTAATACAGAAGGGCTGCAGTCTATGTCAAAACTTATCAGCAATGGGCTGATCCTGCTTATTTTTACCACCATAGTAGCAGGTGGTCTTTGGAAAAAAATAAATGTATTTGATGCTTTTGTGGAGGGAGCGAAAGGCGGATTTGAAACCGCAGTGCGCATCATCCCATATCTCGTTGGAATGCTTGTAGCCATTAGTCTGTTGCGCACCAGCGGCTCCTTTGATCTGATTATTCAAGGGATGAAAACCTGTTTCTCCTGGTTTGGTACCGATACGCGTTTTGTGGATGCATTACCTACGGCACTCATCAAACCATTAAGTGGAAGCGGCGCAAGAGGGATGATGATTGATACAATGACTACAATGGGAGCAGATTCTTTTGCAGGCAGGCTTGCTTGTATTTTACAGGGTTCCAGCGATACCACCTTTTATGTGGTGGCCGTCTACTTTGGTTCAGTTGCGGTTAGACATACCCGTTATGCGATAGGAGCGATGCTGCTCGCCGACCTTGTTGGTATCATCACTTCTGTATTGCTGGCTTATCTGTTTTTCGGATAAACAAATTACTAACTGCTTTAAACACCATGCAAAAAGAAGAATTAAAATTTATTCGGATCTCTTTTCTGGTTAGCACGGTGTTGTGCATCGTGAAATTCATTGCTTGGTATTTTACCCACTCGCTTGTTATTTTATCAGATGCGCTCGAGTCAATCATTAATGTAGCCGGTTCTGCATTTGCATGGTACAGTATTTATCTCTCAGCTAAACCAAGAGATGAGGAGCATCCTTACGGTCATGGTAAAATTGAATTTTTCTCTATCGGTTTTGAAGGTGCTTTGATTTTCATTGCAGGGTTGGGTATTCTCTATGAATCCATCAAACATTTTATTAATCCTGTACAGGTTCATGAAGTGGGTATCGGTTTATGGCTAGTACTTGGAACTGGTTTGTCTAATTTTATTCTTGGTTACTTTCTGCTTCGTAAAGGAAAGCAAAAAGATAGCCTCACTTTGCAGGGAAACGGTCGTCATATTATGAGCGATAGTTTTACCAGTGTCGGTGTAGTGATCGCCTTAATTCTCATCCTGTTTACCGGAATAAAATGGATTGATCCTGTTGCTTCAACTATTGCGGGCGCCATCATCATATATACCGGTTACAGGTTGATTAAAAAATCAGTGAGCGGACTAATGGATGAAGCAGATCCTGAGATCGTCAATGAAATTATCGTTCTGTTACAGGAAAAAAGAAAAGATAACTGGATCGATCTGCATAATTTACGTGTGCAGCGATACGGAAACTTTTACCATCTAGATTGTCATCTTACTCTTCCTTTTTACTATTCACTGGAACGTGTACATTATGAATTAACGGAGCTGGATCGTTTGTTGAATAAACATTTTGAGAAGGGTAGTATGGAATTCTTTATTCATACAGACCCGTGTATTCCTGAAAGCTGTGCACATTGCCTGATTCAGGATTGCACTGTTCGCAAGCATCCTTTTCGCAAGCAGCTTGAATGGAATAAAGACAACCTTCTTCCAAACAGACGGCATGTGTTTCCGGAGTAATGTTAACAGTTATCTGTTGTCTGTTATCTGTTGTCTGTTATCTGTTGTCTGTTATCTGTTGTCTGTGTCTGTGTCTGTTATCTGTTGTCTGTTATCTGTTGTCTGTTATCTGTGAGTAAACTGCTAACTGCCAACGGACAACTGCCAACCGCTAACTGCTAACTGCCAACTGCCAACCGCTAACCGCTAACTGATCGAATCTCTCAATAACGGCATACTCATACAGTGACTTCCTCCTCTTGCGCGTGAAAGTTCTGCAGATGGTAGCAGTATCAATGTATTTTCTAATTCTTCCGGATTGGTACCGGCTTCAAATAATTGAAATGCTTCTTCGGTTGTTAATACACTGAATCCTGCTTCTGTAAACGCCTGAGCCGTTTTATCATTACGGTCATATCCGATAACAACACCTTCTTTCAGCGCAACGACATTACAGCTGTCTGTCCACTGTTCTCTCTCATCATGCGGAAATACATTCCCGCCACTGTATATGATTTTTACATCTTCAGGAGCAACACCAAAATCTTCTACACTTATTTGTCTCAACAGTGATTCTATACCGGGTAATTTATTTTCAGAACTATAGTCTTTCGTTTTGATATAAGGTTCATTCACAGGTTTTTTAAATTGAATAATCTCAACTTGTTCCATATCCAATGGTCGGGGCTGATGGGCCAGTTTGTTGATGTAAGAGTGTCTGCTGATGTATTCTGCATTGAGAATACGTTCTGAAAAGCGTCCGTATAAAACCCAGCAATTTTTTTTCACCTGTGTGAAGATCGTGTCAATATGCATCTGAGCCCTGTTACGTGGGATTTTCACCACTGAAATTTTCTCAATACCCAGTTCAGGCTTGCTGAATATCGTATGAACGATTTCATTAATGGCGCTTGAAGAGGTTCTGATGCTGCAGCCTATGACAAAATGTTTTGGATGAATCATCATTACATCACCTCCTTCGATGGTAATCACCCTGTGTTTTCTTTCTTCTTCTTCGTACAAAAAGAAATCACTCTCTTCAATGATTTCCATAATTCGTGACGGATTGTCTCTGAAGAAATAATAGAGCGATAAATATTTTGTGAGAAGTGATTCTCTTCTTCTTGCACCTGTAGCCATTCTGCTGAGAAGAATATGGTCTTTCACCATAATACCTATATCGCGCGTGAAAATAAAATTTGGAATTGGAGGAAAGATATACTGGTCTTCTCCGGAATTGTTTGCCGCAGCCGGAAGAATACCTGTAATGAAAATTTTTGCAAGCAGGGCCGGATCCTGAATTTGTTCCAGGAGTTGCTGTGTAGCATAACTGGATTCTTCATAAGAACAGATAGCTGAAATCAATCTGAGTTTCACTTTTTCATCACTGATGATTTCAGCAAGCAGTTGCTGGGTGTCAAGTACTTTGTCGCTGTTAAAATATTCCTGTTTCCCGGGTATAAAGCACCAGCTTTTTCTTTCGGAAACAGCATCGTTCTGGTAGTTTTTGATGTAATTAATTTTTTCCCGGTCGAGGAAATACAACAACAGTTTTACATAGTGGTTGTACTCTTTTTGCATGCTTTTCAGGTGCACGATATCATCATAAAGATTATCGGCAAAAGTGCCGGGAATGATTTTACCGATTCCGCCGTCCGGACTATGAATTAATATTTTTCTAAGGCGACCTAATTCGTTTTCTACATAATAGTTTTTACTCATGGCTATTCAGCTTTTTGTAATTGCAATCGTATTTTAAGACAATCAGATGGTGAATGTGAATAGTTTCCGTATCAGTAATCCGGAAGGCTTCCTTCGCCTGAAGCAATCAGGTTTAGGTAATAGGGGAGAATCAGAAGGAAATGATTCTTTTTAAATGCAGACATATTTGCAAGATAGGTTTTTAAGCCGGGCTTGCAAAGAGCAAGGCGAGGGGATCTCGACCTCTCAGTGTTCCCCAGCGAGCGATGATCCGAAATCGTACAAACATATCTTCCTTATACCATTTTTCTTTTCGGGTTTTTACGACAACGTCGGCATGATGAACGGAGCGATAGGCGAAGGATTTCATTTCTTCTTTGCTGTTCCATACGGAGAAAGTGGCCTGCCTGAGCCAGGGTGTTTCACCTACGCCGACTGAAAAAAGATAGCCGGGCGACAGACGCATTTGGTTGGAAACCGCTTCCACATGCTCCCAAAAACGATTGCTTTTGTTTTGCCTGATCGTAGCGCGGGTTAAGACCCCGAGGGGGCCGGAGTATTCTGTTTTTGGAGGTAGCTCTCCGAAGGCTGTCTTTCCATCCCAAAGTCCGTGGCCTTCAATGGGTTGAAGCATAATGGTGTAGGTTTCACAGCCGAAAAATCGCCACCATTTAGTTACGAAACTTCCGTAAACTCTTTTTTGGATCTCTTTTGCTGAAATCTCGTCTAAATCCCCATTTGAAAAATCCTCATCTGTAACAGCAAGCAAGCCGTATTGCTGCCAGTCGGCTTTCTTGCTAAAAGTATCGCCTTGCCCGCATCCCAGGGTTTTGTGGAATCTTATCAGCGGATTTATCCACAAAGGAATCCGGTGCAAGGCCATGGCACACAAAGCAAAGTAAATATGTCGTTTTTTATAGCGTACTAGTGTGAGGAAAGCAGTCATTCGAGCGGTTTAAATCAGTATTGTTTTCCAAATGAACAAAATAGTTGTTGAAAAAAGGCAAGTTCCTGTTAATAATCTTCAGAAATCCATCTCCGGTTTTACCTTTCAAAATGCTAAATTTGTCCCCCTGTAAATAATATAATTGTGAGATTAAAGAGCTTAGAAATAAAGGGTTTTAAAAGTTTTGCCGATAAAACGATTGTCAGCTTTGATGAAGGCGTTACCGGTATTATCGGCCCCAACGGTTGCGGTAAAAGTAATATCATCGACAGTATCCGCTGGGTAATCGGTGAACAGAAAATAAGCCATCTGCGTAGTGAAAACCTCGACAGCCTTGTGTTTAATGGCTCCAAAACACGCAGTGCTTCCGGCCTTGCTGAAGTGAGCCTTACTTTTGAAAATACAAGGAACCTCCTGCCAACAGAATTCAATACAGTCACCGTTACCCGTAAATTTTATAAAAGTGGCGAAAGTGAGTATCGTCTCAACGATATCCAATGTCGTCTGAAAGACATTCAGAATCTTTTTCTGGATACGGGAGTAAGTACCGACAGCTATGCGATTATCGAGCTCGGCATGGTGGATGACATCATCAAAGACAAGGAGAATAGCCGTCGCCGGATGCTAGAACAGGCAGCAGGTATCACCATTTACAAAACGAGAAAGAAAGAAGCGAAGAACAAGCTGGATGCTACTGAGCAGGATCTCGCCAGGATTGAAGACTTGTTGTTTGAGATCAACAACCAGTTGAAAACACTGGAGAACCAGGCGAAGAAAGCGGAGAAATATTTTGAGATTAAAAAAGAATACAGAGAAGTAAGCATTGAGCTTGCCAAGGCTGCACTCGAAGGCTTTAATCTTACCTGGAAAAATCTCAACGACCAGCAAGAGGCAGAGACAAATAAAAAAATTGAACTGGAAGCTTCTATTGCACAACAAGAAGCAGGTTTAGAGCAGGAGAAAACTACTTTTATTGAAGAGGAAAAGCAACTACAACAAATGCAGCAGGCATTTAATGAGTTGCTGCAACAACTGCGTACCAAAGAAGGAGAGAAGACACTTGCACAACAAAGACTTGTTTATTTAGGTGATAAGAAAAAGGGATTGAATGAATTTCTGGAAAAGGCAGGTGGTCAGATGAAAGGAATTGAAGAAAGCATTCAGTTCACCGAAAAACAAATCAATGAAGAAAGTGAAAACCTGCTTCAGTTAGAGGCGCGTTTAACCGAACTCAAAACAGCTGTAGATGATAAGCGTGGTATACTGGATGTGAAAAGACAGGACCTAGATGCCATCCGCAGGGATTATCAGGCAATTCAAAGAAGTCAGTTTGATGCAGAGAAAAATGCAGCAGTTGCTGATACAGGTTTGCAAAATATTCAGCGTTCTTTAAGTCAATTGAAAGAAGAACAAACCCAGCGTCACTCACAGATAGAGCAGCTGGAGCATGATCATGGTCAAAAGCAGTATGAGCTCAATAACAGGAAGGAAGAGCTTACTCAACTGAAAGAGCAACATCAGTATACCAAAGATCAGATATTACAGGCGCAGGGTGAACTTGAAACATTGAGAGGCGGACTAGCAGATGAAAACAGAAAGCTGGATGCTTGGAAAAATGAACATGCTCTTTTGAAGAGTCTGATTGATTCGATGGAAGGTTATCCTGAAAGTGTAAAGTTTCTGCACAACAATGATCAGTGGCGCAAGGATGTGCCGCTGCTTAGTGATGTAATGGTGTGTAAGGAAGAATACAGAACCGCTATTGAAAACTTGCTGGAGCCATATTTAAACTATTATATCGCCGACAATGTAAATGAGGCTTTAACTGCTGTGCGTTTGCTTGATAATAATAAAAAAGGGAAGGCGAACTTTTTCCTGTTAGATCAATTCAACGGGCATACTGTTATTGATAAAGCACCTGAAGGCTGTATCCGTGCACTGGATGTGGTAGAAGTTGACGCAAGGTATTCGGCTCTCGCAAATTATTTACTTGGACAAGTAGTGGTTGCAGAACAGGAGTATGAGTTACCATCCGGATTTAACGGAACGGTAGTGGATAAGGCAGGAAGGTTTCACAAAGGAAAATATACGTTAAGCGGAGGAAGTGTTGGATTGTTTGAAGGCAAAAAATTAGGTAGAACAAAAAACCTGGAGAAGCTTCATGAGCAGATTCTTCAGCAGGAAAAGGTGGTACTTGATCTGAAGCATACGATTCAGATGCGCCACAACGAAGTGATTGGATATAATGAGCAATTGAAAGAGCATGCGATCAGAGAAACTGAATCGGCCATCAATACATTAATCAATCAGCTAACCGGTATTGAAAACAGGCTTGAAAGTCTGAAATCGCAGGACACCACATCTTCTCAAAGGATTACAGGTTTTGAGCAGCAGATTTCAGAAAGTGTTGTGCGTGTTGAAGAATTACGCAAAGAAGCAGAACGGATAAGTCAGGAACTAGAGGCGCATAGCGTGAAAACGGCCGATACGGAGAATGCATATCGCGAAGCGGAATCTGCCTTTAATACTGCTTCGTCACAGTTTAATGAACATAACCTGAATTTTACAAGACAGCAAAGTAAGTTGTCGGGATTACGTCAGGAGCTTGAATTTAAAAGAAATCAGCTGAAAGATTTATCTGATCAGCTTCAAACAAATACTGTACAGTTAACCGAAACCATTCAGCAAATAACAGAAGGGGAAGTAAATCTCAAGGAAGTGGAACAATTGCTGGTTGAACTATTGCAGAAAAAAGAAGGCGAGGAGAAAGTACTGAATGAAGCCGATCAGGCATATTACAATAAGCGAAATCAGTTGTCTGAAAAGGAAAGTGAGCTCAGGCATTTACAGAAAGACAAGGAGATGGCTGATCAGTTGCTAAATGAAATCAAAGACAAGCTAAACGACCTTAAGCTCCAATTGTCGGGCACCAAAGAGCGTTTACATGTGGAGTTTAAAGTCAACCTTGAAGAGATCATAGATGAACCCCGAACGGGAGATGAGCCCACAGAAGAACTACAGGCGAAAGTTGACAGGATGAAGAAGCGACTGGAGAATCTTGGTGAGGTGAATCCTACAGCGATTGAAGCATTTGAAGAAATGCGCAAGCGCTATGAATTCATCGTGGAACAAAAAAATGACCTTGTTTCTGCGAAGGAGTCATTGTTGCAAACCATTCAGGAAGTAGAGTTGACGGCTAATCAACGTTTCCTTGAAACCTTTAATGCAGTGAGGGAGAATTTCCAGAAGGTATTCAAAGCTTTGTTTACGGAGGAAGATACTGCCGATATGGTGCTTGAAAACCCTGACAATCTTGCTGAAACAGGTATCGATATTGTGGCTAAGCCGAAAGGTAAACGCCCAAGCAGCATCACACAGCTTAGTGGAGGAGAGAAGACACTTACAGCAACAGCTATGCTTTTCGCCATTTATCTCATTAAACCTGCTCCGTTCTGTATCCTCGATGAGGTGGATGCACCGCTGGATGATGCCAACGTGGGTAAGTTTACCAAGATGATTCGTCAGTTCAGTGAAAACTCACAGTTTATCATTGTTACGCATAATAAAATGACCATGAGTGCGGTAGATGTTATTTACGGCGTAACCATGCAGGAAGCAGGAGTGAGTAAGCTTGTGCCTGTTGATTTTAGAGGATTGAATTAGGGTGTCAGTTGGCAGTTACCAGTTATCTGTAATCTGTTAACGGTGCTATTTTAATGTCTTAATTCCTTCAAGCAATTCTTCTGTGCTTTCGTAGCTCAATTCATATTTCTTGGCAACGTTGATTGCCATGTCTGCATAACTCTGAGCATCTTTCTTATTTTTCAGCTTATAATGCAATGCAGCATACGTATCATAATATGAATAGATCATCTTATTTGCGATATAAGCTTTTGCCTGATCATGGTCATCTTCGCTGATGTTTAGCTGAGAAAGCCATGTAGGCAATGTGCCAGAAATCCCCATAATCCATTCATAGTCTTGCTGATGATTTGCAATGTATTTTTTCATCCAACCTGCAGCTTTCAATAGTGCAGAACGATCTTCTGAATGCGTATAAAAAATCCAACATGCGTCGTTTACGTTTTCATCTTTAATATACTGGTCGCCTTCTGCAACCGCAATTGAAATATATTCTTTCCAATCCTGTTTTTTTGCATAAAAAGCAAGTGATAAACTAAATAAATCCGCTTCTTCAATGGTAGGATTATTCAGTTTTCTTATACTGTTCAGAAATGCTTTGAATTCTTCATTTGTTTTATTCTCTTTTATATTTTTTTCAGCTTCATTATATACAGCTGTTAAACTGAATTGTCTTACTGAATCTCTGGTATGTTTTGAAATAAATGCATCAATATTTTTTAAAACATGCCGGTAAGCATTGTTGTTAATATCAGCAGCATGTTCAAAAATAACCGACCAGTTTTCCGGATTGTTTAAATCAGATTCTTTGGCAAGAGAAAGGAATTGTTTCGCTACTTCTTCTGATGGAAGACAAGTATTGCCTAGATATAAGAGGTAATTGCGGACGAATGTGATATTGTTTTTATTCTTTTCATAGCCTTCTTTTAATCCCGAAAATCTTTTTAAAGGATCCTGAGCAGTTTTCGCAAAAGAAATTAATTCATCTACTTCTTTGTATCCGGCAGTTCGGTGCAGCAGATTGCCGTCTGCATCCATAATTAATAAATTGGGATAGCAGCCAATTTCATATTGTTGGGCGATATCAACACCTTCTCCCTTTTCCATATCAATTTTGGCATTGATAAAATATTTATTAAAATACTCACCGGCTTTGGCATCAGGAAAAGTGTTTTCACTCATTGCGGTGCATGGACCACACCAAGTGGTATAGCAGTCCATGAAAATCATCTTCTTCTCTTTTTTTGCTTTTGCTTTTATTTCACTGAAGGAGCCATTTTCAAATACAATCCCATCGGTTTGGGCATAAACCGTGGATGCAGCGAACAAAAGAAAGACTGCGAAACTCAGTGTCGTCTTAAAAGAAGAATGCATAAAATTGTTTTAGATGTGAAACAGGACTGGAAAATCTAAATTAAATCAAATAAGATTATCATCCCTGAATAAATCAGATTTTAAATTTATGAGTTTGTTAAAATTCACTTGTTCATACTTAATCTGTTATGCTTGGATGTTTCTTAGCTAAAAGTATAGTCAACAAAATTAATTCTGCCTGTCTCAGAGGCTCACATATTAATTTTTTTATAATCTATTAATAGCTATATTTTTGTTAACCAACCGGTGATAAACTCCTTTTTTCAATTAACCGAAACGAGCAATGTCTATAAAAGGTTTTTCTTTTGCCGGTACAACACGTTTGCCAATCAAATCTTTTTGGTTGTACTTGGTTATTTTCCTGTTTGTGTCATCATCTTGTTATTTATTTTTCAATTTTAAAACTCAATACAAAGAAAGAGAAGAAGAAGGGGATTTGCCGGGGGCCTTGCGCGCAATGGATTTATGGGGCGATATGCGTTTGTATCCATTCAAAGAACTGAAAGCAGCAAATTATTCAAAGGCTTTACAAATAAGCCAGCGTATGTCTTTTGCCTCACGGATGGCAAGAGGTAGTGCAATCACAGCTTCTAACACCGCTCCCTGGACGGATCTGGCTCCTAAGAATTTCGCAGGACGGGTTTTGTCAATGGGCTTTCATCCAACAGATCCCAATATTATGTGGGTGGGATCTGCTGCTGGTGGTCTCTGGAAAACTACAAATGGAGGTACAGGAGCAACAAATGGAATTAACTGGCAATATGTACAAACCGGTTTTTCTGTATTGGGCGTAAGTTCTATTATTGTTGGCCCCGACGGAAATACACTTTTTATTGGAACCGGGGAGTTGTATCAGGATCCGCAGACACCTACTCTTGGAAGCGGTGTTACAGGTTCGGGTCACGATCGTTCTTTCAGAGGCACCTATGGCATTGGTATTTTGAAAAGTACGGATGGAGGGAATACCTGGACTCGTTCACTAGATTTTTCTTATTCGAATGCGATTGCTGTTATGGATATGGTGATGGACCCTAATAATCCTTCTGTGCTTTTTGCTGCAACAACACAAGGAATATACAAAACTGATAATTCCGGAGGAAGTTGGTCACTCATTAGCATCACAGGTAGTCCTCGCCTGGCAATGGATCTTGAATACAAGCCTGGTAGTTCAGATGTGTTATATGCCTCATTTGGCAACTTCTCTACTATTGGATCCGGTATCTATAAAACAAGTAATGCATCAGCAACTGCACCTGTATTTACGAAACTTACAAGCGGACTACCGGCATCCATTTCAGGAAAAATAACGATTGCTGTCACTCCTGCAGCTCCTAATAATGTTTATGCCAGTATCGGACATAGCCCGACTGCTACAAAAGATGCGGAAGGATTTTACCGAAGTACCAATGAAGGGTCATCCTGGAGTGGTCCTGCAGCTTCAAACATCATCGGTCAACAGGGATGGTATGCGCATGATGTAGCTGTTTCCCGTACAAATGCTGATACAATTTATTGGGGAGAATTGGATGTATATAGAGCTACTACAGGAACTGCTGCTTCCACTACGTTTGGTTTACGTTCTTCCTGGTCGTCTTGGAATGTGAACAATACCACTGTCGGAACCCTGCAGGAAGGTGTCACTAGCGGTTATGTGCATGCGGATGTACATCGCATTCTGCCATCTCCTCATAATACAAATACTGTATTTGTTCTGACAGATGGGGGAGTGTTCAGAAGTACAGACAGATGCCAGACTTTTCAGACATTAAATGGTGGTTTACAAACTGCACAGATTTATGCCTCTGCTGCGGTATCGAGAACTGATCCAAATTTCATGTTGATGGGGATGCAGGATAATGAAGGATTGGTATATCTGGGTAGTCCAGGTTGTAGAAGAGTCCCTAATCTGGGTGATGGATTTCATGCTGCCATTAATCCAATTAATGACAATACCTGTTATATCGCCTCTTACAATCTGGATGTAAAAAAATCAACAAATCGTGCAGGTACATTTTCAAATACACCATTGGGAGGATTTGGAGATTACAACGGTCCGATTACAGCTTGTTTCAATTCGCCCTTTGTATTGGCGCCATCTAGTCCATCCACCGTTTACGGCGGCACAGCTTTATTAAGAAAATCAACCGATGCACTTGGGACTGTTACAGTCATTGGCGGTACATCTGCTTATGTTAGTGGATTGTATTCGCCCATTCTGACCATGGCTGTTTCATTTCAAAATGCAAACAGGATGTATTGTTCGACTACGCCCAGTACAACCGGAACATTCATCAGAAGTAAATTGTGGCGGACTGTTACTACATCTTCTGCCTTCACTGAAAAAACAGATATCACAGGAACTTTACCCGACAGGTATTATTCTGATATCGCTATTGATCCAACCAATGATCAGCGCATTGCTGTGACGCTTTCGGGTTTTGGCTCTTCACATATTTTTTTAAGTTTAAATGGAGGAACCAGCTGGACAGATATTGGTGGTGGACTCCCGGATATACCGCATAATGCTGTCATTTTTGATCCGGATAACAGAGATATCATATATGTTGGAAACGACCAGGGGGTGTATTATGCGCAGGGAGTGCCGACGACAGGAACCTTAGGTTCCTCATTTACACTCGACTGGGTTTCTTATAATGAAGGACTGGGAGATGGTGTGTTGGTAAGTGATATTGTGATCACCAATACACGCAAATTAAGATTAGCTACTTATGGAAGAGGCTTGTGGGAAAGAGATATGGTAGCGCCTGCTGCTCAAACTACTTTCACTGTCAATAATCCCACTCAATGTCTCAATGGAAATCAATTCGCTTTTAATGTTGTTTCTTCTTCCTGCACCGGTACATTAACTTATCAATGGAATTTTGGCGATGGCAATTCAGTCAATGGAACAGCTGCGAATTATTCGTATACAAATCCCGGTACATACAATGTAAAACTGGTTGTTACCAATACATCCGGATGTAAAGACAGCACAACACAAGTTATAACAGTAAATCCTTCTCCGCAAAAACCTGTCATCACACCTCTTGGTTTAACCTCCGTTTGTATCGGCGAAACAGTGACGCTTCAATCTTCTGCTCCAACAGGGAATCAATGGTATAAAGATGGAGTGATTTTAAACGGATCAAGCGCGTCAACACTGGTTGTATCAGCATCTGGGAGTTATACGCTGAAAACAACCAATGCATCTTTATGCGCATCAGATTTTTCAGATCCTGTTTCAGTAACGATTAACAATAAGCCAACAGTAACAGTCAACAGCGCTTCTGTTTGTTCCGGAGATTCAGTTACACTTACAGCCAACGGAGCAGATACTTATGTTTGGTCGCCATCAAATGGGTTGAGTTCAACAACAGGTAAGATTGTCAAAGCATCGCCGGGCAGCACGACTGTTTATACAGTGACGGGAACGATTACGGCAACGGGTTGTCAGAATACTGCGCAGGGGACTGTCACTGTTTTACCACGTCCATCGATTACGTCAACATCATCCAATCCAACCACCTGCGGATCATCTACAGGAAGTATTACGTTGAACGGTCTTGCAGCAAGCACGACTTACACCTTAGCATATTCGAAGAATGGGGTAGCAGTTACTCCTGCTTCGCGCACATCCACT
>JAULVS010000221.1:0-2370 GCA_032110905.1 Chitinophagaceae bacterium
GTTAAATAGCATTTATAACCTTTAACTAACAACCAACAACTAACAACTTTTTCCAATGCATAAAACGAAAACATTTCTGATTCTTTTTATATCTCTTTCTTATTTTTCCTTTGCACAGAGCAAATATGATCATCGCGAAGTGTTTCATCCGTTCTTTTATCCGCAGCATGGAAATAAAGTGCGTAGTGCAAGCGGAGAGCCGGGACCCGAATACTGGCAGAACAAAGCTGATTATTCGATTCAGGCCACGATGGATCTTGTCAACCATCAGGTAACAGGAGATATGACTATCACCTATACCAATAACAGTCCGGACGCCCTAAGCTTTTTGTGGTTACAACTCGATCAGAACATTTATAAAAATAATTCCCGTGCTTCAGCCACCACTACCACACAGGGAGGCAGATGGGCGAATGCAGCTTATACAGATGGATATACTATCAACGGGGTGGCATTGACGATGTCGAGTAAAAAACAGGATCCTAAATCAGTGAATATTACGGATACACGTATGCAGGTTTGGCTGAATGAACCTTTGAAACCGGGAGGGCAGTTACAGTTATCTATGACTTATCAGTTTAAAATACCTCAGTACGGAACGGATCGTATGGGCAGGCTGAAGCAGAAAAAAGGATGGGTTTATGAAGTGGCACAGTGGTACCCGCGTATGTGTGTGTATGATGATGTGCTTGGGTGGAATACGAATCCTTATTTGGGAGCTGGGGAGTTTTATCTTGAATACGGCGACGTAAATTATCAGATTACAACTCCTGCAAATATGATTGTTGTCGGTAGTGGCGAGTTACTTAATCCGCAGGAATGTTATACTGCAGAACAATTGAAAAGATGGCAGCAGGCAAGCCAGAGCGACCGAACTGTAATGATTCGTTCTTCACAGGAAGTTAGTATGGTCTCCTCTCGGCCTAAAACATCAACCATTACTTGGAAATTCAAGTGTGCAAACACCCGCGATGTTGCATGGGCCGCAAGCACTGCATTCATTTTGGATGCTGCTAAAATAAATCTGCCCTCCGGGAAACAATCTTTGGCTGTGAGTGCGTATTCAGAAGAAAGTGCTTCCGAGGCAGACGGGAATGACTGGCGTAGGTCTACTGAGTATACGAAAGCAAGTGTTGAGTTTTACAGTAAACACCTTTTTGAATATCCTTATCCTGCAGCAGTGAATGTGGCGGGTGTTGTTGGAGGCATGGAATATCCCGGGATTGTATTCTGCAGTGCGGCCTCTATAGGATCAAGTCTCTGGGGTGTTACTGATCATGAATTTGGCCATACCTGGTTTCCGATGATTGTAGGAAGCAACGAGCGCAAATATGCCTGGATGGATGAAGGCTTTAATACATTCATCAATTCATTGTCTTCAGAAGCATTCAACAAAGGTGAATACCGTGAGCCGATTGAAATGGGCGGATTTATGGCAAGTTGGATATTCAGTGACAAATCGGATGGTTTGTTAAACAGTCCGGATGTGGTTCAGCAATCCAATCTTGGTGTAACGGCTTATTATAAGCCTGGTATGATGATGAAGGTATTAAGAGAGGAAGTGCTTGGTGCGGAAAGATTTGATGCGGCTTTAAAAGAATATGTCCGTCGCTGGGCATTTAAGCATCCTACACCCTGGGATTTTTTTCATACCATTGAGAACGTTGCGGGTGAAGATCTCGGATGGTTCTGGAGAAGTTGGGTATTCAACACATATAAATTTGATGTTGCGGTAAATGATGTCAGTAAAATTGAAGGCGAGAAAGGGAATGCTTATCTCATTACCTTACAATTAAATGAAAAAATGCCTTTGCCGGTTAATGTTTCTATCAAGGATGTAAAAGGGAAAAACTATGAAGTGGTTTTGCCGGTAGAAGTATGGCAACGAGGAGGAAACTGGAAATTTCCGGTATCGCTTGATGCACCTATAGCTGAAGTGGAGGCTGATGCTGACGGCCGTCTGCCTGATATCGATAGGGAAAACAATACTTGGAAGAAAAAGTAAGTCAGTAGCCATGCAACCACTTCGCATAACGCTCATTCAAACTGATCTGCATTGGGAAAATCCGGATGCAAACAGGAAAATGCTGGAGCAAAAGATTCGCAATCTGAGTCAGCCGGGTCATGTAGTACTACTGCCCGAAATGTTTACTTCCGGGTTTTCAATGCGACCTGAATTGGTAGCAGAAGAAATTGACGGACCAACATTTCAATGGATGAAAGAGCTTGCTGCAGAAAAGAGAATTGTGTTATGTGGTAGTATGGCAGTAAAGGAAAGTTCTGAAACCGATTCGTCAATAACACTCCGTTATTTTAATCGTCTTATTTGGATGTTGCCCAATGGGCATTATGGCACATACGACAAACGTC
>JAULVS010000222.1:0-32580 GCA_032110905.1 Chitinophagaceae bacterium
TCGATCTCCATCTATAAATTTAGTTTAAATATTAATTTACCAAAGTTTATTAAACTCTTTTACATAAGAAAAGCTGATACCTGTTCTGTCATTTCTTCTCTGTATATCAAACACTGTTCTGTAAAACCCAATCAGTCGCAATTTCCCATCTGGTGTAACAAGCCACTCAATAGATAAGTCCGGAGTTAGCTGGTTGTTATTTTGAACTGTAGCATTTTGACCTGCTGCAACAAGAACAGAACCTCCTGCTTTTAATAGCAGGCGGCCGTTTAATAGCCTACTTGTAAAACCAAAATTACCGGTACCTTGAAAACCAAGTCCTTGTGCCTGTACTCCGGAGATGAGTCCAGGAGTAAAAGTTACATAAGGATCGAGGTTAAGACTTTTAATTCCCGGGATATTTCTTAATGCGGCATCCAATCTTGAAGAGACCTGCTGAGCAATAAATTCAGATAGTGTCCCGGCGGCGTTGCTGAAAAATGTTGAACCGAGGCCGACATTTCCAAATCCGCCGGAGGATGAACCGGAGATGAATGATCCCATCAGCAGCAAAGAGATAACCTGTCTGTTAAGTTCGTCGGGGTTATTATAGAGTTGGTTCAGACCGTTGTTGGTAATCGGACTAGTACGGCACGGGTGGTCATTGGGTAATAGGAAACGGAAATTTATTTCCGGGTTTTTTAAAGTGTTACTCAGGTTAGCCACCACAATGATTGCGTTTCTTTCTTTACTGCAGTCACTTGTGAGTTCAGCAGGTAGTGCCACGTTTTCAACACGGTAGTTGGCGTCTATATTTATGCGTGCGTCATATGGATCTCCATTCCAGTTGATTGTTCCCTTGCTGATCAGAAATGGTCTTTTAAATAAAGATTGCCAGTTGAAGTTATATCGTCCGCCGGTAATTTCAAAACTTCCCGTCATTGTTGTCTTCTCATATGTGCCAACTCGCAGGTTGATTGCGCCTCTTCCTTGTCCTTCAATAACATCATTGGTTGTTTCATCAAGAATAATATACGCTTTGGCAAAAGGGTTTACGTTGAGATCAAGGTCTACTGTCAGTGAACTTCCTGCTTTTATTGGATCTTTTTTCTTTTGATCTGTTCCATATTTTTTGAAAACAATGAAGCTGGCGGTTCCTGTTACTCTTGAGTCTGATGTTGGCAAATAAATTTTAGAACTATCAGTTGGTTCGCCTTTTAATTTTATCAGCATGTTATTCATCGGGCCGGTAATAGAGCCTGCAGCCCTTGCGATTACTTTTCCATAAAATAAAGAATTGTCTTTTTTCGTTGTATTAAGTACCAAAAGGCCTTTATTGTTATCTTCTGTATTGAAAGAAAGATTGAAATACATATCATCAAAAAAACGGTGTTTCAGTTCGCCGTTAAATAATGCCTTTTTTCCTGTAGTGTCTTTTAGACTTATGTTATCGAAAATTATTTTTCCTTCTTCCATTTTCACGGATGAGCCATCTTTGATGAGATAGCGGCATCTGGTATAATCAATTAAGAAGGAAGATTGTTGCAACCTGATTTCTCCGATTAAATCAGGTGACTGAGCTTTGCCTTTAATTTTTAACATACCTGTGCCAATCCCTTTTATCTCTGATAATATTCCGGTGAGATAAGGTTCCAGTAAACTAAGCGGGGCTTGGTTTATTTCAAGAATATTGTCGGTGAACATATTTTCTTCATCAGCAATATTTGTCTTCCCTTTTATTCTAAAAATATGTCCGAGGTTATTAGATTCGATGATGTAATTAATATCTCCTGTAGAGGAGCTGTAATTTCCCTTGATAGGAATTTTTCCGATAGAGTCATTATTGAAACGAAAATATTCCGCTTCCAGACTGGCTTCTATCATGTATTTGCCAAGCGGATTTACAACATCTATTTTTCCAGTAAAAGAACCTTCAATACGGGGATCAGTGAATAAAAGAGGTAAGAGGTCTCCTGCTTCAACTTTTTTAATTTCAAAAGCTAAATCGTTGTAAGTGCCTGTTTCGGAAGGATGTGTGTACGTGAAAATTTCTTCATTCCCGCTTGTTATTCTGATCCCGTCAGAGAAAAGATTGTTTTTGCCAATCTGTAGGTCTCCTTCTTTTTCCAGTTGCCAGGTTTTTTCATTCAGCACAAGTGTTGATGGAAGAAAGTTAAAAATAAACCCTGATGAAATTGCCCTGAACTTTGTTTGCAGACTTGCATCGTTTAGCGTTTGTGAAGCCCTTGTTTTAATGGAGATATAACCTGTGTCGTTTGCTGCAAAGGCTTCAAACTCTGTATTTGGCATTGACAGATTGTCGCTGATAAGGATATTTTTAATTTTCCCGTTCAGCACCAGCCTTTTAATATCACTTTTCCCTTCTATATCGATTTCGTTGAAATCAATATTATTAAAAGAAAAGCTAGGTATTTTAATATTTGTTTCAAACCTGTTTTGAAGCACATCAATGTCTCCATTAATAGAAGAATGATTAAATCCTTTTACAGGAATTTCAAAAAGTGCAAAATACGGACTGATGTTCTTTGATAACAGATTGAAGGTGAAGCGTTGTTGACCAGGTTTCGTTTTTGGCGATGTGATATATGCTGGAAAATAATTATGAAGTAGCTGTTGCATAAGCGCAGGAAGACGCGTCAAGTTATATTCTCCTATTATCTGCCCATTTAGTTCATCTGTTTGTATATCAAGTATTCGTGTATTGATATCTGTTTTAGTTTGTGAAATAAGCAGACTTGAAAAAGAGACTGTTTTACCGTTACCGGAAATATTTGCGTTTTCCAGAAGTATTTCACCAAAGATGTCGTCGGGTTTTTCTGTGTGAATATTTAACTTAAATTTTCCATTAGCTCCGATTTTGTGTTCTAGTAAATTGAGTTCTTTCAGGTTTATTTTTTCAATATTGCCTGAAATACTGCATGATAGATTTTCCTTTATTATGCTTAAATTTCCATTTGCATTGAGATTTAAATTGGGGTCATCAATCCGGATATCTCCTCTATAACCTTGATTCTGTATTGCTCCTTTAAGTGTTATTTTTTTGAATGGATAATTATTTAATTCAACAAGATCAATTTTTGCTTCTATCTCAGAATAAATTTTTGAAGGGCTGAATGAAGAGCCTCTCAGAGCAGCGTTCATATTAATTCTGCCAACAGAATTATTGCCGAAGAATAAGCCGGCTTGGAAGTTGTCTGTTTGCAGTGTCCCTTCATAAATTTCGGGTTTGTTTTCAGGGGTTTTCAATTTGAAATTCGTGGTAATCTTTCCAATAGTAGTTTCGATTGTTCCATTGGCTGCAAAATCTCTGATTTTACCGTTTAGTTTACCGGTCCAGGTAACAGTTTGAAGTTCTTTAATTGAGGGTTGAGTAATTTGTTTAATCTGAGGGTAGAAACGGACTGCATCAGCATAACTTGTTTTAAGTTTTTTTACATCAAGGTTAATCCTCAATTGATCTAGGTCGTACATACTGTCAAGCGTCATATTTGCTTCCAAGAATGTTTGGTCGCCGGCCTTGATATTTAAGTTTTTGGCTTTAAGATGCTCTATTGTTCCGTTTGCTTCTCCGGTTAGTCCGAATGATAGATTCCAGTCTTTCAGAGCTGGGGCAAAATATGAGATATCTTTAGTGTGAACAATGCTGTTATAAAAATTCCCTTCCAGGTCAACATGATTCAGAAAACGACTCATGTCGTGGTTAAAGTGTTTATAACGCATGGCGAAAAAGGAACCCAGTTTGCTGTATGGTGTTTCAATAAGCAGCTTATCAAATTCCATTGCGTTGCTGTGCCAGTTAATGTCTGCAGTTAATTTCTTTATTACAAATCCGGATCTTTCTATCGTAGAAAGTTCAGCATGTCCTTTCAGTGTATCGCCTTTTATTCTAACTGCCTTCAGCATGCCGTTAATTTGATGAAAGCGGATATGTGCCTCATCAAAATAATCATATGTTTTACGTTCAACAGCAAAATCGTTTTTAAATTCACCATCAATAATATTAACTGTTTCAATATCTATCAGCCATTTTGAAGGGATGTGTTTTAATTCATCATAGAGACGGTGGTATTCATCATCAGATAATTGTTTTTTTGGAGGTTTATTTCCTTCGTAATCGAAGATTGAGAATGTAGGGTTCTCCGCAGTAAGTTCTTTTATTTTTGCAAATGAATCCAGTGGTTTGAATTGGTCGGCCTTAATGTAGAGTTTCTTTACATTTCCTGCCATATCAGTGCCTGCCCATTTGTCTTTTTGAACAAGCCTGAAGTTTTTTAATGTAATCTCTTTTAGTTCAAGTTTTATGGGTTGTTTTGTTTTTGAAGAAGAAGGCTTGTTAAAGTGGTCAATAATAAACTGATAATTCCAGATGCTGTCTGATCTGTTCAGGTTTATTTTAGTATCGCTTAAAGAAAACTCATAAATGATGATTTCATTTTTAAGAAAAAACCAGTTATTTGTTTTTGTACTCAGTTCTCCTGCATAAACAAGTGTGTCTTTGTGTCTGTCACTAATAATGAAATCAGACAATGTAATACGATTAAATATTGAGATGTCTACACGGCCAATATTCACCTCGGCATTCAGTTCTTTGGATAATCTTGAGGAGTATTGTTTTACAAGCCAGGTCTGAACCGGAGAAAAATGAATTGCTACCCATATTGATAGCAAGAGTAGCAACAGGGTCAATACAATAAAAGATGATATTTTGACTGTCTTCTTTAGCAAAATAAATGTGCGTAAAGTTAGCCAATCGTATGGTTACTGGCAAACGATTCAGTTAAATGAACGTTAATGGGGAATTCTGTTATTTAATACAGATAGGCTATACTCTCTTGAATAAATCCTTTTTTACGGGCTGATAATTATTTTCGACCTAAAACATAGCCTACTTCTATTGCAATGGTCCGGTATTTCATTCGAGCTCCCATTTCGGTGTTTATCATGTTTCCAAGACCGTGAACATATTCAGCGGCAATGCGGAGTCCGGAAGCTTTTTCATAACCGATTATGGCATGGGCACTTGCATCATATCGACCGTATGACTGGAAGCCATATTTGAGTGAACGTTTTTCTTCCTGGGTGTTATTGTACCTTGTTTGTTTGCCTTTTAAACCATAGCCTATAGACGGTCCAAACTGGAAAAACAGGGTATTGCTTCCTGGCTTGTTGAAGTCTATTTCCAGCATAGGGGCAACACGTATTTGCCATTCTTGGATAGAATAGTATTCACCGGTGATGGGCTTCTTTTGCTGAAACTTTCTGAAATTTAAATCAGCCTGAGGGACAAAGAAGACATGGTAGTCGAAAGGGATTTTCATCATAAAACCTGCATGCCCTCCAAATTGGAATCGAGTAGGATAAGAGCTGTCTTTTTGATAGATTGAACCGTCTGTCTGCAAAGCAAAAGTGATGCCTTTTTCAATTTTACCAAGGTCCTGTGCATGTAAAAAATTTAAAAGAAAACAAAAGGTAATTGTTGCTTTAAATCTTTTCATGAACAATTTTGTGAAAAATGTATTTTGAATCATTTTGGTTGGTTCATATTGTGAACTCTCAAATATATTTGTTTCTTTCTAAAAAAGGTAATTGAACAGAATCAATTCTATGCTATATACAACAGCTGAACTGACATTTAAAATGCTTCTGCGTGGTCGTCGCCTCTTTTGTCACCTACTGCTTGAATGACACCATTTTTAATCAGAATGCCTTCTGTTCTTCCAATTGGCCCCCGCTGTTTACATTCATAACCCATTTTTATCAATGATTCAATCGTTGTTGAAGGAAAGTCTTTTTCATAAAAAATCAAATCCGGGTACCACTGATGATGGAATTTCGGATTGTTGATAACCTGATCAAGGGGAAGCTTGAAATCTATCAGATTAATCAGACTCTGAAAGATCTGTGTGGGGATGGTTGTCCCACCAGGTGTGCCAATAACGAGAAGAGGTACTTCATTTTGCAAAACAATAGTTGGTGTCATTGAGCTCAGCATTCTCTTTCCTGGTTGAATGGCATTTGCTTCTGTACCGAGAGCTCCATATAGATTAGGTACTCCGGGTTTAATACTGAAATCATCCATTTCATTGTTCATCAAAAATCCGGCACCTCCAACAACCGTTTTGCTTCCGTAATTACCGTTTAATGTGGTGGTTACAGATACAGCATTTCCCCATTTATCATAAATGCTGAGATGCGTGGTTTCTTCACTTTCAATATCAATTACACCATGTGTGGTTGTTGTACTGCTTCCTGCTTTTCCGGGTATGAAATCATTCATTCTCGCTTTGAGATACTGTGGTGATGTGAGTTTTTTTACCGGCACATTTATAAAGTCTGCATCCCCCAAAAAATGAGCCCGGTCGGCATAGGCGCGTCTCTCAATTTCAGTCATCAGTTGTGTTATTTCAGGCGACTGATAGCTTAATGCAGAAATATTGTAATCTGAAATCATACCAAGCATTTGCTGAATCAGCAATCCACCGCTGCTGGGCAATGGCATTCCGATTATTTTGTATACACGGTATTCGGAAACCATCGCTTGTCTTTTTATTGTACGATAACTGCGAAGGTCTTTTCTGGTGATAATTCCTTTGCCGCGTTTCATTTCCTTAACAATCAGGCAGGCAGTTTTACCACGATAAAATCCATTAAGCCCTTTTTTACTGATCCTTCTTAATGTGGCTGCAAGGTCTTTCTGAATGAGTGTATCACCTGCTTTCCATTCAGTATCTTTTACAAAATCAGGGGTCGTTGAACTATACCTGATAAAGTCTCTTTTGGCATTATTAAGATTTCTTGCTTCTGCTTCTGTGATGACAAATCCTTTTTCTGCCAGTTCTATTGCAGGCTGTATGAGTTTTTCAAATGGCAATGTTGCATATTGATGGGATTCAAACAAGCCGGATACAGTACCCGGTACTCCGGAAGCCAGGTGGCCGTTCTGACTAAGATTAGTCTGTGCATTACCCGCTGAATCAAGGTACATATTCCTTTGTGCTCTTGAAGGAGCTTTCTCCCTGAAGTCGAGAGCAATCATTTTTTTATCACTTGTGTAAGCGAGTAAAAAACCGCCGCCTCCCAGATTGCCGGCGCCCGGGTAAACAACCGCAAGTGCAAGTTGACAGGCAATTGCAGCGTCAAACGCATTGCCCCCGGCCTTAAGCATTTCAATGCCCGCCTGACTTGCAAGTGGGTGTGCTGAAACAACAGCTCCATTGAGTCCTTCGGCTTTTTTGTTTATCTGATATTGAAAAGGGGTTATCTGTGCTTTGAGGTTTTGTAGTAACAGGAAAATAAGTTTCAGAGAGAAAACGGCCGTCTTTAAAAATTTATCATTCATTTTTTTCATTTAAAAGTCTAAATTAATTCCTTTTTGAATGGTTTAGTAGTTATTGCTAATGGTCTGGCTTTTGATGGATGGTCGTTTATTCTCCCTTTGATTCTTTATTTTCGGTTTTCGTTTCGATTTTTAATGCCATAAATATCGGTAGTAGCGGGTGTAATAGGTATGGCACTCAAAAGTCATAATTTTTAAAATGATTATATGAAGAAACTGTTTTTCTTTTCCGTCATTCTATTCTTTTACGTTTCAGTTTTTGCGCAGTTACAGAATCCTGAGCAGTTTCTCGGTTATCCGCTCGGTAGCAGGTATACGCCACACTGGAAAATTGTGCAGTATTTTGAGTATCTGACAAGTCAGCAGCCGAAACGGATTAAATTAGTTGAATATGGTCGCACTTCAGAAAACAGACCACTGATTGCTGCTTTTATTGGTTCAGAAACCAATATTGAAAATCTTGAACGTATCAGGATGAACAATCTCCGGCTTGCAAATATTGCACGCGACCGGATGGCTCCAGACGAAAATGCGCCTGCTATTGTGTGGCTTAGTTATAATGTACATGGGAATGAAACATCTTCAAGTGAGGCAGCTATGCAAACTCTTTTTTCGCTTGTTGATCCTTTAAACAAGCATACAGCAGGATGGCTCAAAAAAACGGTGGTTGTGATAGACCCTTGTATTAACCCTGATGGTCGTGATCGTTATGTGAACTGGTTTAATTCCGTTGTAGGTAAAACACCAAATGCATTGTTGTATGCAAGAGAGCACCGTGAGCCCTGGCCCGGAGGAAGAACCAATCATTATTACTTCGATCTGAACCGTGATTGGGCGTGGCAAACACAGGCCGAGTCGAAGGCGCGCATGAAATTATATCTCGAGTGGATGCCGCAGGTGCATGTTGATTATCATGAGCAGGGTATTGAAGAGCCTTATTATTTCCCTCCTGCAGCGGAGCCATACCATGATGTGATCACACCCTGGCAAAGAGAGTTTCAGAAAATGATCGGCAAAAATCATGCGAAATATTTTGATCAAAACAACTGGCTCTACTTTACAAAACTTCGCTTCGATCTTCTTTATCCATCCTACGGAGATACCTATCCTACGTATAACGGAGCGATCGGTATGACTTATGAGCAGGGTGGTATCGGAGCAGGTCTTGCTGCTTTCATGGCTTCGGGTGATTCGCTGACATTGCGTCAAAGAATTGATCATCATTATACAACCGGTATGAGTACGATTGAGCTTAGTGCTGGTGAATCAAAAAACCTGGTGAAAGAATACCGTATTTTTTTCAACAAGGCAGTGCAGGAAGGGTACGGTAATTATAAATCATATGTGATTAAATATAAAAAAGAAGATGACCAACGCATCCGCCAGCTTTTGCAATTGCTCGACCAGAACGGAATTAGCTATGAAGCAGCTGCAGGTTCGGCAATTGGCTATAATTACCTTACCGGTAAGGAGGAAACATTTTCGGTTGGCTCCAATGATATATTGATTTCTTCTGTACAGCCCAGAAGTGCAATGGTGAAAGTGTTATTTGAACCGCAGACCTTTTTATCAGATTCTTCAACTTATGATATTACTGCATGGAGTTTGCCCTATGCGTATGGATTAAGCGCCTATGCATCGAAGCAAAAAATAAAAGGAACAGGCAATTATATACCCGTGGCAATTCCACGGAATACCGGTGCAGATGCGTATGGTTACATCATCCCATGGGAAGGTGTTTCAAGCGCAAAAGCAGCAGGGTTGCTACTGCAGAAAGGAGTGATGCTGCGTTACAACGAGCTTCCTTTAGAGACAGTTGGGAGAAAATTTGAAAGAGGTTCTATCATTATACTGAAGACCGGTAATCAGTCGGTTGCTGATAATTTATCAGAACTGGTGCAGCAAGCATGTGATGATGCCAATGTATATGCAGTTCCGATTGTTACAGGTCTGGTTGATAAAGGTGATGACCTGGGCAGTGATCGTATTTATGAAATGCACCAGAAAAATGCGGTATTGCTAACAGGAGAAGGGGTGAATGCCAATGCTGCAGGTGCCTTGTGGCATTTTTTAGATGAGGAACTCGACTATCCTGTTACGCTTGTTAATACCAATGATATCCAAAGGGTGAACTGGTCGCAAATAGATGTGCTTATAATGACGGACGGCCGTTATTCATTTTTAAATGAAAAGGATCAATCAGAAAAGATTCGCAACTGGGTAGAGCAGGGAGGAAAAATCATTTTACTTGATGGTGCTGTCGCAGCTTTCTCTAAACTCGATTGGGGTTTGAAATTAAAGAAAGAGGAAGCAGCATCAGATAAAACCGACAAGGCATCAAGCCCGGTTAAAATTTATGAAAACAGAGAGAGGGATGAGCTGATGGAGATGACGCCCGGTTCAATTTATCAGGTAGAGCTTGATCGAACACATCCTCTTTCCTTTGGTTATCCTTCCTATTATTTTACGCTAAAACAGGATGGCCGAATATTTGAATTGATAAAAGATAATGGCTGGAATGTTGGGGTTATCAAAAAGAATGCCCTGCGTGCCGGTTTTGTTGGTGTTAACCTTAAGGGAAAACTTGAGGACGGCATGCTCATCGGGGAGCAGATGGTTGGTAACGGAAAGATAGTATACTTTACAGATGATTTGCTTTTCCGCAGTTTCTGGCAGAATGGGAAGCTTATGCTTTGTAATGCTTTGTTTTTTGATTAGTATTAATTTCAATGAGTATGAGGCGAATATTATTCCTTCTTTTAATGTGTACGCAGTTTGTATTTTCCTTTGCACAGGTGCCTGTTTCTATGACGAGTGCAGAGCTTTATCATGCAATAAAGAAATTAAGGGTTACAGGTTCTGTATTGTATATCGCTGCTCATCCGGATGATGAAAATACCAGGTTACTTGCTTATCTAGCGAAAGACAGGATGTATCGCACCGGATACCTGAGTATCACACGCGGTGATGGAGGACAGAACCTGATAGGTGAAGAGCAAGGAGTTGAGCTAGGACTGATCAGAACGCAGGAGTTGCTTGCAGCAAGAAGAATTGATGGAGCTGAGCAATTTTTTACAAGGGCTTATGATTTCGGGTATTCCAAAAATACGGATGAGGCTTTGAGTATATGGGGAAATGAAAATATTTTATCTGATGTTGTATGGGTTATACGGCAGTTTCAACCGGATATTATTATTACAAGATTCCCTCCTGATAATCGCGCAGGTCATGGTCACCATTCAGCTTCGGCTGTGCTTGCCCGTGAGGCATTTGAAGCTGCTGGAGATTCCTCCCGTTTCGCAGATCAGTTCAAATATGGTGTGAAGCCATGGAAGTCTAAAAGAATCATTTGGAATACTTTCAATTTCGGGAGTAGTAATACTACGAGCAATGATCAGTTTCGTATAGATGTAGGAGGTTATAATCCTTTGCTTGGAAAAAGTTATGGTGAAATAGCAAGTGAGAGCAGAAGTCAGCATAAAAGTCAGGGTTTTGGCGTGCCGCGTCAGAGAGGCCAGCAATGGGAGTATTTTTCTTCTGTTGCCGGGGATGCATGGTCGGCGGATATTATGGATGGTATTGATGTTTCGTGGAACAGGGTGCAGGGCGGTAAGCAGATAGATCAGCAGTTGTTATCCATAGAGCAAAACTATCGGTATGATAATCCCTCTGCAAGTGTGACCGCGCTCATTAATCTGTATAATCAAACAGAAGGATTACCTCCAGGTTACTGGCGAGATCAGAAGTTGAATGAGATAAAACAGGTCATTGAATTGGCAGCAGGTTTATATTTTGAATGCAGTACATCCAATCCTTATGCAGTAAGAGGAGATTCATTGCATCTTCAAGTTACTTCGATTAACAGAGCAGGATACCCGGTAGATTTAAAAGGAGTTAGATTGATTCAGACACCATTCGCATTGGAAAAGCAACAAAGTTTATCAAAAGATATACCAGTTAAAGAGAAGCTGGATTTACTGCTACCTGATAATTTCCCTTTGTCAAAGCCTTACTGGTTGGAAGAAAATCCGACAGGATTATTTAAAGTAACAGATCAGCGATTAATAGGTAAGCCGGAATCTGCTCCATCATTAGAAGCTGTTTTTACTGTTGTAATAAATAATAAGGAGTTTCAGTTTACCAAACCCGTTCAGTATAAATTTACCGATCCGGTTAAGGGAGAAATCTACTGGCCGCTTGCTGTTGTACCGAAATTCTCACTTGAAGTTGATCCTAAAGTTTTGATTTCCGGCAGGTCAAGTTCCGAAAAAGCATTGGTATCAGTACGTTCTTTTTCAGAGATGAAAATCTCGGGCATTTCAATTGGGTTGAAGGGGAGCTACCCGGAGAGCAGGCAGCTTATTGCTTCGTTTACCTCTGATTCATTGATGTCTGCCGACCGGGAAGTAATTGTGCCTATGCTTTTCCCAAAAGAATATGTTGCCGGATCGTATGTTATTGATGCCGGAGATGGAGTTAGTAATTCTTCGGAAAGTTATCATGAGATTACTTATGATCACATACCCCGGATCGTTTATTTTGATAATCCTTTGGTTAAATTGATATCAGTTGATTTGAAAGCAGTCGGAAAAAAAATAGGATATATAAAAGGTGCCGGCGACAAAGTACCGGATGCGCTGAAGCTAATGGGTTATGAAGTGGTTATGCTGGAGGAGAAAGATATGGTGCCGGAGATTTTAAAAGAAATGGATGCAATTATTACGGGTATACGTGCCTATAATGTCCATAAATGGCTTGGTAATATATATACAGTTTTAATGAATTATGTTAAAGAAGGTGGAGTATTGGTTGTGCAGTATAATACAAGCAGTCAGATAGGGCCTTTGAAGTCGAGATTCACACCTTATCCTTTAACTATTTCACGCAATCGGGTATCTGAAGAAAATGCGGAAGTCTCTTTTTTAAATCCTATGCATCCGCTGCTTAACACCCCAAATAAAATTTCAAAAGATGATTTCAAAGGCTGGATTCAGGAAAGAAGTGTGTATGAAGCAGAGCCCTTTGATTCGGCTTATGTAAGTTTGCTTTCAATGCGTGACAAAGGAGAGCCGGACAGAAAAGGAAGTTTGCTCGTAACTGATTACGGCAAAGGAAAATTTATTTATACAGGGTTGTCACTTTTTCGTCAACTCCCTGCAGGTGTACCGGGTTCATACAGGTTGCTGGCTAATATTATCGCAGGAGGCAGACCGTCAACAAAATCAGGAAAAACCAGTAGTAAATAGTTTATGCAAAAGAAAAAACAGGCAACAATAGAGCGGACTTTACTGATTGGTGCGGTTGTTGGTTTATTGATTGGTATTCTAAGCAAACGGTTGGCTACAGGACTTCTTATGGGCATTGTCATCAGTGTATTAATAGGATTACTTTTCAGGCAATCAAATACAAAAGATAATGAATGAAATAGATAAAAAGGAGAGGAGGTACTGGAATTTTCGATTTATTGCTGCAGTTCTTTTATTGCTGATCCAAATTTTTATTTTTATCTGGCTTACTAACTTTTTTTCATGAAGTTTGAACTACTTGACTGGATTTTATTAATTGTCACATTGTTTTCTGTAATCATTTACGGAATATATAAGAGCAGAACACAAACTAATCTTGAAGGTTATTTTTTAAGTGGACGCAATATGCCCTGGTGGCTGGTGATGTTGAGTATTATGGGAACACAAGCCAGTGCAATTACTTTTCTGACTGCACCCGGACAGGCATATACAGATGGAATGCGCTTTGTGCAATATTATTTCGGACTGCCATTGGCAATGGTGGTTTTGTGTATCACATTTGTCCCGCTTTTTCATAGGTTAAAAGTTTTTACTGCTTACGAATTTTTAGAGCGGCGTTTTGATGTCAAAACAAGACTGCTCACTTCTATGCTTTTTTTGCTCTCCAGAGGTTTGAGTACGGGTATCAGCATTTTTGCACCATCACTAGTGCTGCACAGTATGCTGGGCTGGGATATTTACTGGACGAATATTTTTATGGGAGGACTCTTAATTGTGTACACAGTAACAGGCGGAGCAAGGGCAGTGGCTTATACACAACAATTGCAGTTTCTGATTATATATGTTGCGATGTTTGCTGCCGGATGGTATGCGGTGCAATCATTACCTGAAGGTTTGGGCATCAGCGATGCTTTGCATGTGGCCGGTAAAAGCGGTAAGCTAAATGTGATTACAACAGGAGTGCAGGATGGCAGCTTCGACTGGAAGGACAAATATAATATCTGGAGTGGCATCATTGGAGGCTTCTTTCTTGCTTTGAGTTATTTCGGGACTGATCAAAGCCAGGTTGGCAGATATCTTACAGCAAAGAATCTTTCTGAAAGCAGAACCGGCTTGCTGATGAACGGTGTGCTTAAAGTACCATTACAATTTCTTATTTTACTTTTAGGGTGTTTGGTTTTTGCTTACTACAGCTATTTTAAGTCTCCTCCATTTTTTAATCACGCCCAAGAGGTAAAAGTGATGCAAACGATTTATGCCGAAGAGTATGAGCATTTGAAAAATAATTTCGCAGACATTCAGGGTAAAAAAAAGGAAACCGCAGTCAGGTTGTCCTCTTTATTAAAACAGGATAATGGTGAATTGATTGATCAGTGTAGGACTGATCTGCTTTATTTAGAATCAGAAACAAATAAAAAAAGAGCAGAGATAAAGCAATTGATCAAAAAGGCTTTGCCCGGTGCTGATACGAATGATACTAACTATATTTTTCTGCATTTTGTAGGAGATGTATTGCCAAAAGGGTGGGTTGGTATTATCATTGCCATTATATTTCTTGCAGCATGGGGAAGCATCGCGGCTGCATTGAATTCTTTGTCATCCTGTACCCTGATCGACTTTCACCAGCGATTAAGCAAGAGGACAATGACAGAATCTGAATCAGTTAAGCTTGGCAAAATATATACTTTTCTATGGGGTGTGTTTTGTATTTTAATAGCTCAGTTTGCATTTAAATTGGGTAATAGTTTGATTGAAGCAGTGAATATCCTCGGCAGTTGGTTTTACGGGACAATCTTAGGTATATTTTTAGTTGCTTTTTACCTGAAAAGGGTACAGTCTAATCACGTATTTGTTGCTGCCTTAATTACAGAAATTACGGTGATAAGTATTTATTTTATGGATGTGATTTCTTTTTTATGGTTGAATGTAATAGGCGCAATAGGTGTACTAATTCTGTCTTACCTGTTTAGCAAGGTTTACCCGTTAAAGCAGGACTAATTTTTTATAGGCTTTTAAATGTTGTTTTATCACAATTTATTTTTCAAGCAAATTCTGATAAATTAAAAGGCCATCTTCCGATGGCCTTTTAAAAAAGATTAATGGTTAAAATATTATTCTTCCACAACACCCATAATAGAAATGGACTTTTGTTCCTCGATACCCATAAATTTCACATAAACACTTTTACTAAAGTTGCCTGCATTGGCTGCATTGTAGGTTGCAGTAATTGTACCTGTTTTACCTGGTTTGATGGGTTCTTTTGTATAATCAGATTTCGTGCAGCCGCATCCGGGAGTAACGTTTTCAATGATCACATCCTGTTTGCTGATATTCGTAAATGTGAATGAAGCAGTTACAGGATTCCCTTTTTTTATTTTTCCTAGGTCAACAGTTTCGCTTGAAAATTTAGCAACTTCGTTCGGTTTTTTTGTTTGCGCAATAGCAGCATTCAGGAAGAAGAGGGCAAGCGTGGCAAAAATGATACGTTTCATATTTGTATTTTTTATTTTTTTTAAAAGTATTGAAAAATTTAATAATGTATAAAATGTTTTAATTGGTTGGTCATTGAAACACTTTTAAGGATTGATTTCCTGGTGCCGACTGTTCTGGTGTTTTCCAAACTGTTCCCTTGATAATCAGTTGTTTCATTTGGCCGCCGTTGTAAGTTACGGTGATTGACTTTTCAAAATACCCTTCGGTAGCAGCATTATAACCTACTTTAAGCTGAGTTTTCTTTCCTTGCAAAACAGGATCCTTTGAGTATTCTGGAGTTGTGCATCCGCATGAGGTTTGCACATTTTCAATTTTTAAAGTATCAAGACCATAGTTTTCAATGAAGAAAAGATGTTCAGCCGGTTTACCTTGCGGAATCTTTCCGAAGTCGTACAGGATTTCAGAAAAAATTACAGATTCCTGATTTGCTAATGCAATCACAGGCTCCTTTTTGTTCTTTTTCTGTTTCTGTGCGAAGGTTGAAAAAGTAAAGCATATGCTAAACAAACTCAAAAGAAGAAAAGGTTTCAGATTTATTTGTGTTCTTGTTTTCATTTGCGCATCATTTTAAAGGTGCGGGTTTTTATCAAAATTAAGCATTTGAGCTTCTTCCTCAAAGCTGATTTTGATTCTGTATTTGATTAATTATTTGAACTTTAACAATTCGCCACTATCTTGGAACCGAAATCCGATATCAGCAAAAACTAACAGATGTTATTTTGGTATTAAAAACCATTATTTTTGCTCCATGGATCAGTTAGAACAAGAAACATTACAGTCGGCCCCACTTTCTTTTGAGCATTTCAGAGAAGAGGTTTTGAATGATTATCGTTTAGCCTGTTTAAGCAGGGAAACAAGCCTTTTAGGCAGGAAAGAGGTGCTTACGGGTAAGGCTAAATTTGGCATATTCGGAGACGGGAAAGAAGTGCCTCAGCTTGCGATGGCTAAATTTTTTCGTCCGGGAGATCATTACACAGGTTATTATAGAGACCAGACCTTCGTTTTCGCAACTGGCGAAGCGACAGTTAGGCAATTTTTTGCCCAGCTTTATGCAGATCCCGATCCTGCCCACGATCCTCACAGTGCTGGTCGTCAGATGAATTCGCATTTTGCCTCTAAAATGGTTGATGACTCCGGACAAGTACTTGATTTGGTTAATCGGAAAAATATTGCTGCCGGGATGGCTCCTACGGCAGGTCAGATGCCAAGGGCAGTTGGACTTGGGTTGGCATCTAAAATATTCAGGAATGTACCTGAGCTGAAATCCTTTGAACATCTTTCAAGAAACGGAGACGAAGTCTGTTTTGCTACAATCGGAGATGCTTCCACCAGTGAAGGGCATTTCTGGGAAACAGTGAATGCGGTTTGCGTACAGCAACTGCCGGTGGCATTTTTTGTTTGGGATGATGGATACGGGATTTCAGTTCCAAAAAAATATCAAACCACCAAAGGTTCAATTTCTGAAGTGCTAGATGGCTTTCAAAAAACCGATGGCAGAACGGGGATGGATATTTACCGCTTGAAGGCCTGGGATTATGCAGGGATGTGCGAAATCCTTGAATCGGCCATTGAGAAAATTCGCCAAACCCATATTCCTGCGCTGTTTCACATTGAGGAGGTAACACAGCCGCAGGGGCATTCAACTTCGGGTAGTCATGAGCGTTATAAAACTCCTGAACGTCTTCAGTGGGAGCGTGAATGGGACTGTCTGCGAAAGATGAAAGAATGGATTATCGGAAATGATTTATCTAATGAAGAAGAGCTTGTAGGTATAGAAACCGCAGCCAAAGAAGAGGTCAGAAATGAGAAAAATAGTGCTTGGGAGGAATTCCAGGCGCCCATTCGATCACTCATAAGTGATGTGTTAGGTTATATTGAAAGGCTAACCCCAATGGATGGATTAGAGAGTAATGTACAGTTGCTCATTCAGGAGCTGCGTGGTAACAGGGAGCCTAGCAGAAGAGATTTGATGAAGGCGCTTTATCAGTCGATTTCATATTCCCGTGCTGACAGCATTAAACAAGAGACCGAGGCATATTATCATCAGCTGAAAGACATTGCAGCGAAAGATTTTAATTCGAATCTGCATATTGAATCCGATAATGGTTCTGCATTAGCTGTAACCGAAGTGAAGGCTGAATATTCCTCTCATCCTCAGGTGATGAACGGGTATGAAATACTGAACAAATATTTCGATCATTTATTTGCAACTAATCCAAAGGTTGTTGCTTTCGGAGAAGATCTTGGTTACATCGGGGATGTTAACCAGGGATTCGCCGGCTTGCAAGCCAAATATGGAGTAAACAGAATTTTTGACACAGGAATACGAGAGCTGACAATCATGGGTCAGGGAATTGGTCTCGCTATGCGTGGGTTACGCCCCATAGCAGAAATTCAGTATCTCGATTATTTGCTTTACGGCTTACAGCCACTTTCAGATGATGCAGCTACACTTCATTACAGAAGTATGGGTCGCCAGAGTGCTCCTTTGATTGTGCGCACAAGAGGCCATAGGCTGGAAGGCATCTGGCATAGTGGGTCGCCGCTTGGAATGATTGTTAATAGCCTGCGTGGTCTTTATGTATGTGTGCCAAGGAATATGGTACAGGCTGCAGGTATGTATAATACATTATTGCAGTCGAACGAGCCTGCACTTGTTATTGAATGTCTCAATGGGTATCGTTTAAAGGAGCAGCTTCCTGAAAATTTATCAGAATTTACTGTAGCATTAGGTCAGCCTGAAATTATCAGACAAGGCGACGATATCACCATCGTTTCATATGGTTCTATTCTTCGTATCATCGAAGAGTCAGCGCAACACTTGGAGCGAATTGGTATCAGCTGCGAGATAATAGATGTGCAAACCCTGTTGCCTTTCGACAGAGATCATCGGATACTTGAATCATTAAAAAAGACGAACCGCATTGTGTTTATTGATGAAGATGTTCCGGGCGGAGCTGCCGCTTATATGTTCAATGAAGTAATGGAAAAACAAGGTGGATACCGTTACCTTGATGTATCTCCACGTACAATTACAGGCAAAGCACATCGTCCTGCATATGGTAGCGACGGCGATTATTTCAGTAAACCAAATACAGAAGAAATCATTCAGGTGATCCGGAACATGATGGCAGAGTAAGCATTATCAGAAGATTATACTCTGTAATAGTCTGCTCTCCAGTTTCTGATTGATTTTTTAATTTCTTCGGGTTTCATCTTCTCGCTTACGGCGCGGGTAGCCATTGAAGGAAATTCTTCGTCACTTGCAAATCTCAATGCAATAATTTGTCCCATTCTTAATGTGGGGTCAAGTCCTTTACCAGTAAGTTCGAAATGTCTGAAATTTTCTTCTGCACGTATTATCCGGTTCTGCACTTTTAAAGAATAGAGGCGTGTAAGTGCAACGACTAAAAATAGAATGATGAAAACAAGGGTTAGCAGTGCTGCATTATAATGTTGATCTGCAGAAGTATGGATTAGGTTGATGATGCCTAAAATAAGACCTGCCAGAGAAACTGGCATCAATACGAAATGATACAAAGGATCATAGCGTTTGTGGTTGGATAAATTTTGTTGTGACATATTTTTTTAGTTGATGAGGTTTAAACTTCCTACAAATTACTAAAGTATTAATGAATCAATAGAAACAAATCTAATCAACGAATCTCGAACGCTGTTCAGGTGTTGGAATCATACAAGCTTCTTTCTTACCAAACCATTTGTATCTGTATCTCGCAATTAGTTTGTAGAGGGGGTTACGTAAGAAGGCGGGTATTATTATAAAGGCAAAAAGTAATTTCCAGGGGCCATCGAGATGTTTACAGATGTGTAATGCCGCTGTGGATTCTTTATAAATTTTATCATTTTCAATAAGATATACAGAGCTGAGTACGTTCGGATCAATACTGAATCCGGGTAAGATTTCTTTTGCGGTATTTCCCTGCAGAGATCCGAATTTTAAAGATTTTTTTTTGTTATGCTTTAAAGCAAACTGAACCCAGTAATTACAGAAATTACAAACTCCATCGAATAAGACTAGCCCTTCTTGCATTGGTTACGAGTTATGAGTTACGAGCGCCTTGTTCTGACTTATGGACTCACGGACTTATGGTCTTTTTTACCCCATATTGTGAAATACTTTCTGCACATCGTCATCCTGCTCCAGTCTTTCAATTAATTTACTGATATCTGCAGCTTGTTCATCGTTTACGGGAACGGTAACAGAAGGTATCCATTCAAGTTCAGCGCTCATTGGAGTGATTCCTTTGTCTTCCAGTGCTTTCTGCATATTGCCAAAGTCTGTAAATCCACAACGCACTACAAGTATCTCTTCTCCGTTTTCACCGGTACTTTCTCCTAATTCTTCGAGTCCAAAATCAATCAGTTCAAGTTCAAGATCATCAGCATTTAATCCGGAAGGGTTGAGTTTAAATACTCCCATCTTTTTAAACTGAAAACTTACGCTTCCGCTGTTGCCGAGAGATCCTCCTCCTTTGGTAAAATGAGATTTTACATTGGCGACAGTGCGAACATGGTTGTCGGTAGCTGTTTCTACCAGTATTGCCACTCCATGAGGCGCATATCCTTCATATAGAATTTCATCATAGTTTTCCATTTCCTTGCCAAGTGCTCTTTTGATAGCAGCTTCAACACGGTCTTTGGGCATATTCACTGCTTTGGCATTTTGCATACAGCGGCGAAGGGCGGGGTTGGTATTGGCATCAGGCCCGCCTGCTTTTACTGCAATGGCAATATCTTTTCCTATTCTTGTAAACTGTTTCGCCATGCGGTCCCAGCGGGCAAACATGGTACTTTTTCTGACTTCAAATATGCGTCCCATTAACTATTATATTAGGGAGCAAATGTAAGAAGAATTAGAGTGAGACCGTAATACAAGAAGACCTTAAGATCGAGAGTCGGGAAGACCAAGAGACGAGAGAGCGAGAGACTATAAAGTGAATGGCTGCTATAAATACTTTTTAACCATACAATTTAATCAAAGGTTGTTTGGTAATCATATTAGCCCCGTAGGGGCAACATATTGGTAGAAAAAATATCAGATGAAAGATAAGTGCCGTAGGTACGAGATATAATTCTTTTATTCATAAGGATACAATGCCAATTGATAAAAAAAAAATCCCGGGGTCGGCTACGCCAGACCCCGGGATGAACAAGTGCCCCCTGTAATGTAACGGGTTATAAATTTTTATTTTCAAAATCAGATGCCTTTGGCAAGATCTCGCCCGGATACCGCAATTTGCTTCTCCGCTTGCTGTACAAAAAGTAAATGATCAAGCCGAGCGCCATCCACCCAAATGCAACTTTTAAAGTTTGGGAATCAAGAGCAACGATCATGCCAAGACATATAAGAGCTCCCAATGTAGATACGATAGGCACGACAGGTGTGCGGAAGGGGCGCTTTATTTCTGGTGCTTTCACTCGCAGAATCCAAATACCTATGCTTACTAGAACAAATGCAAATAAAGTTCCGAATGAAGTTAGATCTCCCGCGACGTGACCTGGGACAAAAGCAGCAAAAAGACCAACAAAAACAAAAAGAATCCAATTGGCCTTGTAAGGAGTTTTAAATTTCGGATGTAGTTCTCCGAAAGCCTTCGGTATAAGGCCATCATTACTCATAGTATAAAAAATACGACTTTGTCCCATTAACATTACAAGAATTACTGATGAGAATCCTGCAAGAATTGCGACAGTAACACCTGTTGCGAGCCATCCGTATCCCGTCATATAAGTTGAAATAGCATAGGCCACGGAAGCTTCTCTGCCTTTTTCCGGATCAACAAAATCTTTCCAGTTGGCAACACCGGTTAGTACATGTCCAAATAAAATATAAAGAATAGTACAAACAACCAATGAACCAAGGATACCTATAGGCATATCTCTTTTCGGATTTTTAGCTTCCTGTGCTGCTGTACTTACCGCATCGAATCCAATAAAGGCAAAAAATACGATGGCAGCACCACCTAATACGCCGCCCCAACCATGTTTGAAAACACCAGTGTAATCTGCGATCACCTTTCCACCTTGATCTATAACTGGTGAAGTATTTTCAGGGATAAGATATGGTATATGGTTTTCCGGTTTGATAAATTGCCATCCAAGTGCAATAAATAAAATTACAATTGCCACTTTGATAAATACTATGATTGCATTTACCATTGCTGATTCCTGTGTTCCTTTAATTAATAAAAGAGTTAAAGCAAGTAAAATAAATAATGCAGGTGCATTGATGATTCCTTTGTGTAAAACGTTATTAGCATCTGTATAGCTTTCAAAGGGGGAATGGCACCATTCATAAGGGATAGCTCCACCTAATAGTTTATTCAGATACTCACTCCATGCAATCGAAACAGTTGCAGCCCCTAGTGCATACTCCATAATCAATGCCCATCCGATAATCCATGCAACAAGTTCTCCCATTGTAGTATAACTATAAGCATATGCACTGCCGGCAATTGGAATCATGGCTGCAAATTCAGCATAACACAATCCGGCAAAAGCACATCCTATTGCTGCTATAATAAAGGAAAGAGTTACAGCGGGGCCCGCCGCTTGTCCTGCTGCGGCTGCCGTTCTAACAAATAAACCGGCACCAATGATTGCGCCAATGCCTAAGGCTATCAGATTACCTGCGCCCAATGTTCGTTTCAATCCTTTTCCTTCAGCTTGTTCAAGAAGTTGATCCAGTGGTTTTCTAATGAATAAACTCATGGCTTGGTATTAAGTTTTGATTATTTTAAGGATGAAAGTAGTTAATTCTCTTTAATACTGCATCAGTAAATTTATTAAAAGGGAGTTTGTTATTATGATTCATTGGTTTAGTCTGAAAGTATTAACTTGCCTCCTTCAATTTGTATGAATGAAAAAAGGTAATCGCCTCACTTTTTTTATATTATTAGCTATGGTTTTGGGAATCGTGGTTGGTTATCTTGTTCATGTGAACGCTTCTGCCGACTGGATACAATCCTTTTCCAAAAACATTAAGCTATTAAGTACACTCTTCATTAGGCTTGTACAAATGATCATAGCGCCGCTAGTTTTTTCAACACTAGTGGTTGGTATTGCTAAGCTTGGCGATTTGAAAGCGGTGGGTCGTGTAGGGGGAAAAGCTATGTTGTGGTTTATTACAGCATCTTTGGTTTCATTGCTCCTTGGGCTTCTACTGGTTAATTGGTTTCAGCCGGGAAATTATATATCATTATCTCAGGCTGATACCGAAGGGGTGAAAGACTTGATGACTAAAACTACCTCATTTTCTCTTCAGAACTTCGTCGAACACATAGTGCCCAAGAGTGTGATCGAAGCGATGGCTACGAATGAAATTTTGCAGATTGTCGTTTTCTCTATTTTTTTCGGAGTGGCCGCCGCCGCTATCGGCGACTATGCCAAGCCTTTGATAAAAGCGCTGGAAGTAGCCTCTCACATCATCTTAAAGATGGTCAACTACGTGATGAATGTTGCGCCATTGGGTGTTTTCGGTGCGCTTGCTGCCGTAGTTGCGATGAAAGGTCTCGGTATCTTTCAGTTTTACGCTTTTTATTTTTTGTATTTTCTGATCGGTATTCTTGTCTTGTGTTCACTGTTGATTGGCGCAGGGTTTTTATTGCTGGGTGCCGGGATGAAAATATTGCTTCGTCGCATTAGCAGTCCGCTGCTCATCGCATTTAGTACCACCAGCAGTGAAGCTGTATTCCCTAAACTAACGGAGGAGCTTGAACGCTTTGGCTGCCGCGACCGCATCGTATCCTTTGTCCTTCCTCTTGGTTATTCTTTCAATCTCGATGGCAGCATGATGTATATGACATTTGCAAGTCTTGCCATCGCTCAGGCTTATGGTATGCATCTCGATTTGGGCACACAGCTGGTGATGTTACTCGTACTTATGTTAACCAGTAAAGGTATTGCAGGCGTTCCGCGTGCATCGCTTGTAGTGGTGCTTGCAACCTGCTCTATGTTTAACATTCCACCTGAAGGTGTTGCATTAATTTTGCCTATCGATCATTTCTGTGATATGTTCAGAAGCATGACCAATGTAGTAGGGAATGCCCTTGCCACATCAGTAGTAAGTAAATGGGAAGGGGAGCTGGGAGACGGACATACAGCTTAGTTTAATAATTAGGGTCATCAAAAAATATTTTATTCACAACTCTGAAATTTAAATCTTAATGAAACTAATCAATTTGATCTTGCTGTGTTTGTTTTTGACAGTTATGATAAATGTAAAGGCGCAGGATTCAATTCGTATTAAAGTTGTTAATCAGTATGAAGCCCCTGTCGGCAAGTTCTTACTAAATCAGAAGCAATATCAAACAGGTGCCGATGGGTATGCAGTAGTAGAAAATGTTTCAGCTGACTCTGTTTTTTTCTCAGGAGATAATTATGAACAGGCAACGATTGCACGTGCAGCAATTTCGGAAGGTGATATTATCACATTAAAGAAAAAATTCACATGGAAAGACCTGCTGAATCCTATGTTTTACATTCGGTATGGTGGTTTGTGGCTCTTGCTGTTTATTATTTTTGCAGAAACAGGTCTTTTTGCAGGGTTCTTCTTGCCTGGCGATAGTCTCTTGTTTGTTGCAGGTATCTATAGTACAAATCTTGCGCAGGAGTTTTTTAAATTCATTGGACTCGATTCTATGCAAAATGAATGGTTGGAATTGATTGTGCTGTGTTCGTTGATTGCATTTGCCGGAATATTAGGTAATACACTTGGTTACTGGACAGGAAGAAAAGTAGGTCCTACTATGTATCACTGGAAAGATAACCTGTTGTTTAAACAAAGATACCTCACCGAGGCGCACGGATTTTATGAAAAACATGGTGGTGCAGCCATTGTCTTTGCTCGTTTTCTTCCTTTGATACGAACGTTTGCGCCTATTATTGCCGGAATCGTTAATATGGATAAAAAACGATTCGCATTCTTTAATATCACTGGCAGTATAGCATGGGTTGTGAGTATGATCTTTTCTGGACATTTTTTACAAATCTGGGTGAAGAATCAGTTTGGGATTGAGTTAAAAGATAAGCTTGAACTTATAGTAATTGTGATCATTACTGTAACAACGGCGCCGGTATTATGGAAATTCTTTTTTGGCAGTAAAAAGAAGAATGAAAATGAATCTGTTTCTTCATGAATCAGCATAAAACATACAATATTTTATCTCTCCCGGTTATTGTAGCTGCGCTGGGTTATTTCGTGGATATTTATGATCTGCTTTTGTTTCAGATTGTAAGAGTAAAAAGTCTGGAGTCACTTGGTTTCACAGGAATTAACAATCAACTCGCAGGTGAGTATATAATAAATGCCCAAATGATTGGATTGCTGATAGGAGGGATTATCTGGGGAGTTATGGGAGATAAAAAGGGAAGGCTCAGTGTCTTGTTTGGGTCTATTATTTTGTATTCTCTCGCCAATATTGCAACCGGATTTGTGCAAACTGAAAACCAATATGCATTGCTTCGGTTTATTGCAGGTATCGGTCTTGCAGGTGAACTAGGCGCAGGCATTACATTGGTCAGTGAACTTCTTCCCAAAAATAAAAGAGGTATCGCTACTTCATTTGTTGCAGGGATTGGATTAACAGGTGCGATACTTGCAAATCTGATGAGCAAAATGGTAGATTGGCGTATGTGTTATTTCATTGGAGGTGGACTTGGAATATCACTGTTGCTGCTGCGTGTTTCAGTCTTTGAGTCATCTATGTATCATGATATTAAAGAGTCGAAAGTATCTAAAGGTAATCTGCTGATGTTTTTCAACAACGGAGAACGTTTTCGTAAATACATCACAAGTATACTGATAGGATTACCTACCTGGTTTGTAATTGGCATTCTTGTTGCTTTTTCAAAAGAGTTTGCGGAAAAGTTGAATATCCCGGGTGTGATTTCTCCCGGTGATGCGACAATGTATGCGTATATTGGTATATCTGTTGGTGATGTGGCTATTGGGTTTGTAAGTAACTGGCTACAAAGTCGGAAAAAAGCATTGTATCTTTTTTATGTACTGACATTAATTGGTATCATCATCTATTTTTTCTTCACGCCATCAACTGTCAACGGTTTTTATGCGCTCTGTTGTTATCTTGGATTTGCGACAGGCTTCTGGGCAATTTTTGTAACGATGGCTGCCGAGCAGTTTGGTACAAACCTGAGAGCGACGGCTGCTACCACGGTGCCGAATATGGTAAGAGGTGCTTTGCCTTTAATTATTGGCGGGTTTAAATATTTGCGTGGAGAAAATGCGGATGCTGAACAGTTTATTCGTGCGGGCCTCATTACGGGAGGCGTTGTTATGACAATTTCTCTCATCGCAGCACTGCTTACCAGAGAAACATTCGGCAAGGATCTTAATTACGTGGAAGTGGAAGAACCTCTACCCTGATCATGATTTTATGAAGATTTTAATTATTCGTTTTAGCTCAATCGGAGACATCGTACTTACAACGCCGGTTATACGTTGTTTGCGCAATCAGGTGCCCGATGCAGAAATACATTATCTCACCAAATATAGCTTCCGTCAGGTGCTAGCATCGAATCCGTATATAGATCGTTTTTTTTATCTGGATAATGATTGGGAATCACTAATAGAGGAGCTTAAAGAACAGCAGTATGATGTAGTGATAGATTTGCATCATAACCTTCGTACTGCAAGACTTAAAAAAGCGTTGAAAGTAAAATCATACTCATTCCCCAAGCTTAATATTGAAAAATGGATGTATGTTAATCTGAAGATCAATCGTATGCCTGAAGTGCATATTGTTGACAGATATCTGGAGACATTGCGTGATTTAAAGGTGAAGAATGATGGAAAGGGGTTGGATTATTATATATCTGAAAATGAAGAAGTGTCACAAAAGGATATCCCCCATTCACATGTAGCAGGATATATTGCGGTTGTAATTGGTGCTGCCCATTCAACAAAGCGTATGCCAGTCGACAGGATTGCAGAATTATGTAATAAAATCGAACACCCAATTATTTTACTCGGTGGTCCGGAAGACCAATCAGCAGGTGAGCAGATAGCATCAACAGATAAGATAAAAATTTATAACGCCTGCGGTAAGTTTTCTTTGAATGAAAGTGCAGATCTTCTCCGTAAATCCAAATTTGTGATTACACATGATACCGGACTAATGCATATTGCTGCAGCCTTTAAAAAACCAATTATCAGTATATGGGGAAATACCGTGCCGGCTTTTGGTATGACGCCTTACTATGGATATAAGCCGGTTTCCTCAGCTCTTTTTGAAGTAAAGGAACTTGGGTGTCGTCCATGTTCAAAAATTGGTTATGATAAATGTCCGAAGAAACATTTTAAATGTATGGAGATGCAGGATATAGATCGTATAGCAAAGATGGCTGAAGAGTGGGCAAAATCAATTAGATAATAATCAGAAGCTTAATGAAATATTTTATTCGCTTGGTACAAAGTATTTATTGTATTTATGCAATCTTGCTTTTTTGTTGTTTTCTTCTCTTGATGTTGCCGGTTGTGCTAATCAGTTTTTTATTAGGTAAAATAAGGGGCGGGAATTTAATCATGTATTCTGCAAGGGTCTGGGCGGATATATGGTTGTTGCTGATCGGCATTCATCATCAAAGAGTCATTGAGCATCCTTTTAGAAAAGGGGTGTCTTATATTTTTATCAGTAATCATAATTCTTATATGGATATCCCGCAGATACTCAAAGCCATATCTGTTCCATTCAGGGCACTTGGGAAGGCGGAGGCCGGAAATATTCCGGTTTTTGGGTGGGTTTATAATGAAGTTGTGGTAACTGTTTTGCGCAGTAGTGCTGAAGCACGTGCAAAAAGTTTACAGCATCTACGAGAAGTTTTGAATCATGGCATCTCCATTTACATTGCTCCGGAGGGGACCTTCAATATGGGTAGTTCTCCGCTAATTCCCTTTTTTGACGGTGCATTCCGTCTCGCAATTGAAACGCAAACACCCATCAAGCCAATGCTTTTTCTGGATGCATTGGATCGGATGCATTGGGGAAGTCTTTTTACGCTTAACCCAGGAAAACTCAGGACAGTCTATCTCGAAGAAGTATCACCTGAAGGTTATTCAATTGAAGACCTTCCTCTTTTTAAAGAGAAAGTTTACAGGTTAATGGCGGAAAAACTGTTAACTTATAAAGCTTCCTGGATTGTAACGTGATTTTCCCAAAAAAGAAATAACACTTCTCGGTAATCCTTTCCTAATTTTAATTTTGTCACAGACAGGTATGGATAATGGAGATTATATAAAAAATTCATCAGCTTCTTTATTTGAAGAAGATAAAGAAACAGCAAATTCATTATATGCTGAAATTGTGATTCCGCTCGCATTGCCTCAAAATTATACCTGGCGAATACCTGCAGGTTGGACTTCTCAGATACAGACAGGCATCAGGGTAGAAGTAGAATTGAGAAATAAGCGTTATGCGGGCTTGGTGAAACGTGTGTTTCCTGAAAAGCCTGCTGCCTTTGATCCTAAAGATATACTCAATATTATCGATACGGCTCCTGTATTGCAGGAGAAACAATTCAGGCTGTGGGAGTGGATCGCGAAATATTATATGTGTTCGGAAGGGGAGGTGATGTCGGCCGCTTTACCAGCCCATTTTAAACTGAGCAGTGAAACAATACTGGTATTCAACGAGGAGGTGGGAGACGATTTCTCTTTGCTGGATACAGATGAATTTCTTGTAGCGGAAGCACTCTTGCTTAGAAAAGAACTCAAATTGTCTGAGGTACAGCAGATTCTTGATAAATCGCAGGTTTATCCGGTGGTGAAGCGTCTGATAGATAAAAGCATATGTTTTGTTTGGGAGTCGCTCAAGGATACATATGTGCCTAAGAAAGAAAGCTATGTATTGCTTGATCCTACTTATTTAGATGAATCAAAATTGGCGCAGTTGATCAATGAATGGTCTCGAGCTCCAAAACAACTGGATTTATTGCTTGCTTTTCTTCATCTTCAAAAAACAGAAGGCGAAGTGATAAAGTCGGCATTGCTGAAAAAGAGCGGAGCTTCTGATGCGCAGTTGAAAGGTTTATCAGAGAAAAATATCCTGCGTATAGAAAAACGTCAGGTGGATCGCTTAAGAACATTGCCGCGTGAAATGGCAATCGACTTTCATCTATCAGAGGCGCAGGAAGAAGCGCTTACTTCTATCCGCCATTCATTTGAAAAATCAAATGTTTGTCTGTTGCACGGAGTAACAGGTAGCGGAAAGACGCAGTTGTATATTCATCTGATTGAGCAACAAATCAGAAAAGGGAAGCAGGTGCTTTATCTTCTTCCTGAAATTGCACTTACTGCTCAGATTATTCGTCGTTTACAGAAGCACTTCGGTGGTTATATTGGTATCTATCACAGCAAGTTTAGTCAGAATGAGCGTGTTGAAATCTGGAACAAAGTCAGAACCGGCGAGCTGCAGGTTGTGCTTGGCGCCAGAAGTGCTTTGTTTCTTCCGTTTGCAGATCTTGGATTAATAATCTGTGATGAGGAGCATGATTCTTCTTACAAGCAGCAGCAACCGGCACCGCGCTATCATGCACGGGATGCAGGTATTTTTTACGCTTCTTTGTTTGGTGCAAAAGCGTTACTTGGTAGCGGTACTCCATCTCTTGAATCTTATTTTAATGCTGTTGTAGAGAAATATTCACTTGTTACATTATCTGAAAGATACGGGTCGGGTATTTTGCCATCGATTGAATTGGTGGATACACGAATGCTTAACCGCCAGCAGAAAGAGAAAGTGATGGTTTCTCCTTTATTGAAAGAAAAGATTGAAGGCGCGATCAGCAATCACCGACAGGTCATTCTTTTTCAAAACAGAAGAGGTTATGTGCCGCAGCATATTTGTCGTTCATGCGGTTGGATTCCTCATTGCCGGCATTGCGATGTGAGTCTTACTTATCATAAATTCAAGAACAAGCTGCAATGTCATTACTGCGGAACTATTTATTCTGTGATGCTCACCTGTGAAGCTTGCGGCAGTCATGATTTTGTAAAACACAGTTTTGGTACTGAAAAAGTAGAGGAGTACTTAAATGAATTATTCCCAGAAGCGCGTATTGCCAGGATGGATCACGATACGGTAAGTGGAAAAACAGCGCATGATGAATTGATACAGAAACTTGAAACACATAAAGTTGATCTGCTTGTTGGGACGCAGATGGTGGTGAAAGGACTGGATTTTGAAAAAGTAGATCTGGTAGGGATTTTAGATGCGGACAGTATATTGAATTTTGCAGATTTTAGGGTTAATGAGCGGGCATTTCAATTGATGGAACAGGTAAGTGGAAGAGCTGGAAGAAAAGATGCAAATGGGAAGGTGATCATACAGGTTGCGCAGGTTCATCATCCTGTTCTCCAATTTGTAATGAAGCATGACTATGCAGCATTTTATACATTTGAAATTGAAGGAAGAAAGCAGTTTTTATATCCCCCTTTCTCACGTATCATTCACCTTACTTTTCGACACAGAAACAGAGAGACGGTCACAGAAGCTGCAACTTTTTTTGCTGTAAAGATGAAAGAAAAGTTTTCGTCATTTATGGTTGGACCTGCCGAACCTGTTGTCAATCGTATCAGGAATCAGTTTATTATGGAGCTGATGTTTAAAATTCCCAGGGATGCGGCGATGGTTAGGCGTTGTAAAGAGTTAATTCGTTTCAATGAAGCATATATGCATCAGCAAGATCAGTTTAAAAGTGTGGTATTAACCGCAGATGTTGATCCGCTTTAAGAAAATTCTTCAGACAGCTTTATTTCATTCTTTTAGTATTTAACAGAAATAGATAAACTAGTCTTTGATTTCCCATGTTTGAAAGAAGATTCTTCAAAGCCCGGAGCACTGAATAGATTTCTGACATTGTTGCTTACTCCGTAACCCTCTTTGGGAATACCAAGAATATTGGTATTCAGTTTGCCATCACCATTTGTGTCATGGAAAAGTGCGATTGCATATTTACCATCCGGCACCTGATTGAATTGAAGGGTGGCTTTTCCGTTAGAAGGTAAAGCTTTCGCTGTTTTAAAAGCTTTGGAAGCATCGTTTGGGAATCCTTTTTCTGTAGAAAACAAAGCGGCTAATATTTCACCTTTCTTGGAAGAGATTCCGGAAACTTCAACCTGTATTAAGGTTTGTCCTTTTGCAAGAAGTTGGGATCCTAATATTGAAAGGAGGAAAAAAAGAGAAATTTTCATAAAAAAGGAACAATCTGTAATAAGAATTGTTCAGCTTTGTTATTCTGTTTATTAAACAGGCTTAAATGCCTTAAAAAATTATACTTAATGAATTTCTTCAGATCAGCTTTTACCTCGTTGTTATTATTTCTACCTGTTTTTATGGTTGCTCAGAATACGGGGGTAATAAACGGCACAGTCCGTGATGCTCGTACATTGTTGCCGATAAGTGGGGCTGTTGTACAGTTAGTTGGTTCGGAAATCAAAACGACGACAGATGCGAAAGGGTACTACAGAATTTCGGATATTCCAACACGTACCTGGAATCTTGAAGCAAAGTCGGCAGGTTATCGTACGGATATTAAATATGATCTGGTAGTTACAACGGGAAACGCATTGGAAATAAACTTTGAACTGGAAACACAGGCAAAGGAACTTGAGAATATCATCATAAAGCCCGGCTTTCTAAAACCTGTTGGTATTGTGAATTCGGTTCAGACTTTGGGAACAGCAGAAATTGCAAAATATCCCGGGGCAAACTTTGACATCGCAAAAGTGGTACAGTCCTTACCAGGTGTTTCAGGGTCGGTAGGGTTTCGCAATGATATCATCATACGAGGTGGAGCTCCCAATGAAAACAGTTATTTTCTGGATGGCATTGAAATTCCGTCTATCAACCACTTCGCCACGCAAGGAGCAGCTGGGGGACCGGTTGGCTTGCTGAATGTATCCTTCATAGAAGGTGTTACTTTGCATACTTCTGCTTTTCCTGCTAAATATGATAATCCGCTTTCCGGGGTGTTACAATTCAAACAAAAAACGGGTAATCGAGAAGGTTTTCAGGGGAATTTCAGGTTGAGTGCTTCTGAAGCAGCACTCACAGCAGAAGGACCATTGGGTAAAAAGAATGGCAAGACAACCTATCTCGCATCTGTTCGTCGATCTTATCTGCAGTTCATTTTTGCATTGATTGAACTTCCTTTCTTGCCCGATTACTGGGATTATCAGTATAAGGTTACCCATCAGCTGAATAATAAGAATGAAATAAATCTTATTGGCATCGGAGCTATTGATAATTTCAGATTCAAGCGCCCTGATAATCCAACTTTAGAGCAGCTTGCTATTCTGGAACAAATTCCTTTGAATACACAAAGAACCAATACAGTTGGAATATCCTGGCGTCATACGATGAACAAAGGATTCTGGCTACTGGCTTTGAGCAATAACAAGTTGGAGAACACAGCTGATCAGTACGAAGACAATGAAAAGCCAGTTGAATCGGAGCGGATCTTACGGTACCGGTCAACCGAAGAAGAAACAAGGTTGCGCTACGAGTGGAATAAAACGATTAATAAATGGCAGATCAGTGCCGGTACGGTTGGTATACTCGCCCAATACAGCAACTCAACTTTTCAGCGCAGGCCGGGATATGTTGCTGATTTTTCAGGCGACATCCGTTTTTTACGCTATGGTTTTTTCCTGAGTTCAACGCGTAAATTTTTAGATAACCGACTAACCATAAATGCTGGATTGAGGACAGACGGGAATACATTTACCAATAATGGTAACGATCTGCTAAGTACTTTGTCGCCCCGTTTATCAGCCAGCTGGCGGTTTAACAGCGCACTCACTTTCAATGCTTCTGCGGGAAGATATTTTAAACTGGCGCCTTATACCATTCTTGGGTACAGAGAAAATGGAGTGCTTGTGAATAGGAATACTGATTATATCCAATCAGATCATCTGGTTTCAGGATTTGAAATTACACCTCGCTCTTCAACACGCATCACATTGGAAGGATTTTATAAATGGTACAATGGTTATCCGGTATCAATAGATAAAGGCATCTCTCTTGCTAATCTGGGAGGTGACTTCGGCGTATTGGGCAATGAACGAATTAGCAGCAACGGGAGAGGTAAAGCTTACGGGGTAGAGTTTATGTATCAGGAACGCCTTACCAAAAATTTTTACGGGATATTGGCCTACACTTTTTATTACAGCCTTTTCACGGGAGCAGACCGAAATAAATTTATTGCTTCTTCCTGGGATAATCGTCATTTGATTTCTTTTACCGGCGGATATAAATTTCCACGAAACTGGGAGGTGGGCTTGAGATTCCGTTTTCAGGGAAATGCACCTGCAACACCTTATGATATTGTTCAGAGTCTCGACAATTATCCATTTAACAATGCAGGGGTACTGGATTTTAACCGGATCAATACAGAGCGTTTAAGGTCGTTTAATGCAGCCGATTTACGCATTGATAAAAAATGGAATTTCCGGAAATGGACCCTGGATCT
>JAULVS010000223.1:0-8244 GCA_032110905.1 Chitinophagaceae bacterium
AAGAACATCCCGCACTTGCAAATGGACAACATCATTCTATAACTTGGAGAATTTCCACTACTGATTTATCGCATATCTTTTCATTTGTAAGGCGTACAGGAAATGGAAAGGAGGTTATTGTAGCGCTAAACTTATCATCTCAACCTCATAAATTTAGTTTTAATGATGGTCGTGTTGCCGGAATATATAACAATTTATTTACCGGGAAAGAAGCTGATCTGTCTAAGAAGTTCTCCATTGATCCGTGGGGCTATCTTGTTTTATATAAATAAGAAAACGAACTATATAAATAAAGGCAGATCTATTCAATCTGCCTTTATTGTTAAAACGATAATTTTTATGGTTCGTTTCTCAAGTCATTAATTGCGTATTGATAGATACCCTCGTATCCGGGATAGATTCCTTCAATGATAATGCTGTTGCCTGCTGATTCCATCACAGTAGTAAACTCTTCCTTACTTTTTACAACTTTATTGCCGGCTCTGATGATGATAAATCCTTTTTTAATTGTGGTCTGATCAGATACTAGACCGTTTGAAACTGATTTAATTTCAACGCCTCCATCTATACCATAACCTGTTGCAGCCTTTTTATCAAGTGTAGCCAGTTCAATACCTAGCTTGTCCATCACACCCGATTTAACGATGTCTGTATTCCCGGCGCTGTTTTTAAGTGTAAGTGAGGTTGTTTGTTCTTTCCCGTTTCTGATAAAAGTGACATTCAATTTTTGTCCGGGAGCATAGCTGGCTACAGTTCCGGTGAGTTCGGTCCATGTTGCAACATTTTTATTATCTAATTTAATTATTTTATCACCTTTTTTTAATCCTCCTTGCTGAGCGGCACTGTTTGGTAACACTTCACCTATTTCTACACCATCGCCTTCTTTGATATCAGAATCTGTATTGTCATCGCCATTTGCTGCAGGTCTGATTCCTAAGAAGGCGCGTTGTACGGTTCCGAATTTAATCAGGTCTTCTACAACCTTCTTAACGATATTCACAGGTATTGCATAAGAATAACCTGCATAGGCACCTGTCGGCGAAGCGATTGCTGAGTTGATTCCGATAAGTTGTCCGCTTGTATTGATCAAAGCGCCTCCGCTGTTTCCCTGATTCACTGCCGCGTCTGTTTGTAGAAAACTTTCAACTGTATTTGAACCGGGCTTGGCTTTACGCTGGTTGACACCGAGATATCTGTATTTGGCACTGATGATTCCGGCTGTAACAGTTGTTTCAAGTGTGAGTGGGTAACCGACAGCCAATACCCACTGCCCAACTTTTACTTCGTCTGAATTGCCATAAACCAAAAAGGGGAATCCGCTTCCATCTACTTTGATAACCGCGAGATCCGTATTTGGATCTGAGGCAATGACTTTTGCTTTGTATTGCTTTTTGTTATTTAACGTGATGGTTACTTCATCTGCACCTTCAATTACATGGTTGTTGGTTACGATGTACCCATCATCTGAAATAAACACTCCGGAACCGCTGGCCATTTGGGGTTGGTTTTGGCCTCTGAATCCCCAGAAATCATCAAAGAAATCATCACCAAAAAAATCACTGAATGGATTCCTGCGATTTTGTTGGTTATTGGTCTGAACTGGTTGAGTTTTTGCTTTAATATGAACAACGGCAGGAACAGCAGCAGAGGATGCTTGTTCGAAATCTACCGGGCCCGAACCGCCGGGTGATTTATCAAAAAAACCGGCATAGTTGGCAGGCAATTGGTTGGAAGAAAAAGAAGAAACATTACGTGGTGCTGCAAATTTTGCATAGATCATAACTGCAGAGATTGAGGTCACTGCACTAACGGCAATCATCAAAAGAATGTGTTTTGCTTTCATTGTCAACGTTTTTATGAGTGTAGATGAAACAAGAATAAAATTTATATCGTTATTTCAAATTTCGTGCCTTTTCAGTTAAAAAAATAATTCTGTCAACTTTTCATAATCAATAACCTAGTGATTTAACAAACACTTATATAGATTAGTCTGTATGACATGATAGTTAAGCCCCTGATTTTTAATGAAAATCGGTAAAAAAAAACCGGATCGACAAGGATCCGGTTCGCTTATAAAGTTGTGGTTTGATTTATGGGAATATTCCAAGCTCTGAATAAGAGATTGCTACTTTGTTGATGGCGACCACATAAGCGGCTGTTCTCATATCTGGAATAGCCGGTTTTTCTTTCCAGCAATCCATTACTTCTTTTACAGCGCTGCTCATGGTTTCTTCCAGTCCGCTGTAAACCAGATCTTCTTCATCCGGTCCGTGCAATATATTAAGTCTTACATTGCTGTCAACCGGCTTGCTGGTCAGCCTTTCCATTTGGTCGAGTAAGGCATTGTTCTGGTTTTCGGTAAATCTTTTTTCCAGTCGACCATATCGTACATGGCTAAGGTTTTTCAGCCATTCGAAATAGCTGACCGTTACACCACCTGCGTTCAGAAACATATCGGGTATTACCAGTACTCCTTTTTTCGAAAATACTTCATCGGCTTCGGGAGTTAAAGGTCCGTTTGCAGCTTCTCCAATGATTTTGGCTTTTACTCTCGGAGCATTTTCACCATTGATCACATTTTCAAGTGCTGCTGGTATCAATACATCGCAATCGAGCTCAAGTGCATCTGTGTTTTTAGGAAGGTTTTGTGCACCGGGGAAATTGAGAATGGATCCGGTTTCTTTTCTGTGTCTGAAAACAGCTTCATAGTCGAGACCGTTTTCATTGTAGATTGCCCCTTCATACTCAGCAAGAGCAACAATTTTTGCACCCTCTTCAAAAAAGAATTTAGCAGTATAGTAACCTACATTTCCCAATCCTTGAATGATGACGCGCTTATCTTTCACGCCGGTGGACAATCCCAATTTTTTCATGATGTCTTCCATGTTGAGTACCTCACGGATGCCATAGAATACACCTCTTCCGGTTGCTTCCCTTCTTCCTCTAACACCACCCTGGGTGATTGGTTTTCCGGTTACACAACCCGCAGCATCCAGTTCACCTGGCTTCATAGTTTGATAGGTGTCAACAATCCATGCCATTTCCCTTTCCCCTGTTCCATAATCGGGGGCAGGAACATCAGTACCCGGTCCGATAAAGTTTTTCTTGATCAGTTCCGTGGTATAACGGCGGGTAATTTTCTCCAGCTCATAAGCTGAATATTTCTTTGGGTTGATTTTGATACCGCCTTTTCCTCCGCCAAAAGGAACATTTACAATGGCACACTTATAAGTCATAAGCGCGGCAAGTGCCATTACTTCGTCTTGGTTCACTTCCGCGGCAAAGCGGATACCACCTTTACAGGGTGTTTTGTGGTGAGAATGTTGAACGCGATACGCTTCGATAACCTCAATCTGACCGGTGTCCATTTTAACCGGAAATTTCATCTGGTAAACACTGTTACAGGCTTTGATCTGTTCCAGAATACCTTTGTCCCATTTGGTAAAAGAGGCGGCTTTGTCGAAACTTTTTTGAACACTCTCAAAAAAGCTGTAGTGATTAGATGACATAACAATCGTTTGTTTTAATGAAGATATAGGAAAAGAATTATTCTTTATGTTTTTCTAACCGGGATATTCTTTTTTCAATGTTCCATGTAAAAAGGAAAATGCCCGTGAGTACAACAAGGCAGACAGCTAGGACGACATAGATTTTTCCGTTTCCTTCCATAATAGAAGGTTTATCGGTCTCTGCCTTTGTGATGACTGTTTGTGCAAAACCTGAAATTGAAAACAACAGGCTGGTTGTAAATAAAATTAGTTTATGCATGGAGCCATTTTTTTTCCTGAAGTTGAAAAATTCGGATGAAGAGCTGTGATATCCAAACACCCAGTAAGGTCCAGCCTGCAACTGCCGGCCAGAAAACAATACGCATTGATGGGTCGAGGTCTTGTCCACTTAGAGCAGGATTGCCTTCCGCGCCTTGACCACCAGGGTGTAAAGATTCTACCATTCTGGGCAAAATCATAATCAGCGGAACATAGATAAAATAAGCAAAAACATTATAAACACTGCTGATCCTTGCTTTTTGGTCCATATCAGTAATTGATCCGCGTAGAACAAAGTATGCAAAGTAAATTAACAGTGAGATGGCTGCGGCTACTTGTTTCGGATCATTGTTCCAGGGAGCTCCCCAAGTGAAGTTTGCCCAGATAGCGCCGGTAATTAAACCAAGTATACCAAAAAGCACCCCGGTTCGTGCAAATGCATTTGCACGAAGATCATCCGAAAGTTTTCCGTTTCTTAAATAGCGAATTGAATAGATTAACGAGAGCAGAAGCAGAATCATCTGCCCAAACCACATCGGAACATGAAAGAAAAAATTACGGATAGTTTCTTCAAGGTTGCCGATTCGCGGTACCTTCATAAGCAGGCCTGCCGTAAAAGTATAATATAGAAGTGCAACAGATAAAATTTTCCACCAGTACTGCTTCATAATTCAAATCTAAATGTACAGGCTAAATTAAATATGCCTGCAATCTTTTACGGAACAAAGTTAGGGTCTTATCTTAATCTTTCCATAAAAAGGGGAACAGTATAAAACTTAAAGCAACGATGAGCCCGTCCAGTGCAAATAAAAGTAAATTCATTTCCAGAAAAACATTTTGCTGAAATACTTCACCGAAAGCTGTTTTAGACATTCGCAGCAATAAAAGTAGTTGCGGTACCATCAATGGAAATCCAAGAACAGCCATCATAGCTGCATGCTGGTTAGCTCTTGCTGTGATAGCAGAAAGCAAGGTGAACAGCATCGTAAGGCTGACGCCGCCTGAAAAGGTAATCCAAAGAAATTGTCCGAAATGAACATAAGATGCACCCATGAAAAAGGAAAAAAGAACCAGTGTTAAAAGGCTCATCATCACCATTAGCAAAGTATTATATATCAACTTTGCAAGTAGAAATTGAATTGGAGATACCAGCGTCTGATAATAAAGAAGTCGTCCTCTGTTTTCCTGTAAAAAACTTTTTGCAACAGTTTGCACACACATAAAAAGGATTGTTATCCAGAATAATCCATTCCATACCTGGCCTTCCGGCTCGTTCATGCTTAAAAACAAGATAAAGATTGTGCCGGCGGTATACAGCAAGATGCCATAGAATGTATGCTGAAGTCGCCACTCCAGCAGCATATCTTTTTTTACCAGAGAAATGACTTGTTTCAATGAAGTTTTTTTCAAAATTAAGCCCATTCGGGCATTTTCATTCTAAAATTGAAAGCCGGTATTTGTTAACTATTGTCATCTTCATTGATGATAGAAGTCTTCTTTACTTATTATACAATCATTCCATTTTGCAGTTCTTCTGATTAATAGATGAAGGTTTTGTATTTTGATTAAAATTATTTCAGAATCTGTATGATGAATGGGTGGATTTTACTTGGAGGTATTGCCATTTTTTTGATGGGAACCGGTATGATGGAAGAGGCAATCCGTCTACTGGCCGGAAGGCGCTTTAAGCTATTTCTAAAAAGATCCACTCAGAATCCGTTAAAAGCTGTTGGAAGCGGTGCTTTTGTAACTGCTCTTTTGCAAAGTAGTTCAGTAGTTAATTTGTTTGTTTTATCATTGGTGGGTTCAGGTGTGATGCGAATGCGACAGGCTCTTGCTGTAATGCTTGGTGCTAACCTGGGAACGACATTTACGAGTTGGATGATTGCCATAATCGGATTTAATCTTAACCTTGAATCTTATGCGTTGCCAGTTTTTGGTTTATCAGGGATGCTGATGTATTATGCGAGAAATGATTCTTCCCTGCGAATTTGGGCAAGGCTTTTTGCGGGTTTTTCACTTTTATTCTGGGGGCTTGGTTTTATGCAAGAGGCCATGCAAGTGCTTGTTTTAAAAATTGACTTTTCAATTTTCACTGACTATCATTTAATTGTTTTTTTACTTGCCGGAATGATCATTACAGGAGTTGTTCAGGCAAGTTCTGTTACAATTGCAATCACACTAAGTGCACTCCATTCAAATGTTATTAATATTTATATGGCAGCAGCATTGGTGCTGGGTGCTGAAATTGGAACTACCTTCAAGCTGGCACTTGCTTCATACAAAGGATCAGCAGCAAAAAAAAGGGTTGCATCAGGGAATATCATTTTCAATATGATGACATCTTTTATTATGTTTTTAATATTAAAGCCGGTTGTTGATTTATTGTTTCATCAAGTCGCTTCAGCAAATCCGATAGTAACACTTGTTGTTTTTCAGAGTTTTGTCAATCTGTGCGGTATCCTTCTCTTTTTCCCGTTCTTAAATTATTTTGGCAACTTTCTGGATCGGCTTTACAATCATGAGTCAACACTCGATTACCTTAAAAAGATTAGTCCCGGTGAATATGAAATTGCCATTGAAGCAATAGAACGCGAAGTGGCACAATTTATCTCCCGGTTTAATGGTTTGACAGCTGCAATATTTGATCTGCATAAATCTGATAAGTTTGATGAATATAAAAAGTCGGTTTTATCTGATAAATCAACAGCGGAGCTTTATGCGCTTTTAAAACGGCAATATGGTGAATTGCATGCATTTGTTATTTCATTTAATACTAAAGGAATGTCAACCGAGGAGCTTGAAAGAAAAGACCAGTTATTGAATAGCATCAGAAATGGTATGTATGCTGCAAAGAGCATGAAAGATGCTAAAGATGATATTGAACATTTAAGAAACTCTTCCAATGATACCAAATACGCCTTTTATCTTCACCTGAAAAAGCTTGCAAGTGATTTTATTGATCATACAAAAAAGTTATTAGAAAGAGATGCTTCAAAAGTCGGGGAGTTGATGCATTTGTTTGATGAAATACAGAGTAACTATCAGAAAGACCTGCAAAGTCTTTATGACCAGGCAATTTCTCAAAAGGTAGATGCGCTAGAAATTGCAACTATGCTGAATGTGCATAGAGAAATCGTCAGTGGTTATAAGTCTGCAGTTTTTTCCTTAAAAGATTATTTGCTGACTCCGAAACAGGCCTCAATATTTGATGCAAGTCCGGGATTTATACGCTGATTCACTGGTGATGGTAGCAATGTCTGCAGCGCGGTTCATACTTGTCCTTTGCTCCAAGCAGTAATTGCGCTTCGTCTACACTGGTTCGGTAAGAGTAGTTGGCTATGTTCCCGCACACAACACAAATAGCATGCAGCTTGGTGATATAGTCAGCAACCGCAAGAAGATTAGGCATTTGTCCGAATGGCTGTGTTTTATAATCCATATCAAGTCCTGCAACGATGACCCTACTTCCCCTGAGCGCCAGCTGCTCACAGACATTGGTGATTTCAGCATCAAAGAACTGCGCTTCATCAACCCCTATTACATCAACACCATCGGCCATTAATAATATTTTCTGGGAATTGTCAATTGGAGTCGACTGAATCGCATTTTCATCATGAGAAACGATTTTTACTTCGTCATAACGAACATCTACTGCAGGTTTAAATATTTCGACACGCAGGTTTGCAATGCGGGCTCTTTTTAAACGCCGGATCAGCTCTTCTGTTTTTCCACTGAACATGGATCCACAAATGACTTCGATCCAGCCTCTTCTTTCACCTTTAATATTGGGTTCTATGAACATAAGCTTTTTTTCTTAGGAAAGTCTATGTAACTTTCCACATTATAGAGAAGCTCAAAAGTAAGGACATTTTTTATGGAAAGGATCGCTTACCTCATCAAAGAACTCAACAACCTGCATCAAAATGATGCCTCCTCCGAACAGCTTATTGGCATAGTAAACGAATTGCAGGTACTCCTTCAGCAGGAATTATTATCTCATGCCTTGCCTGAAAAAGGTAAGCGAATTGCTTTGCTGATGCCTGCTGATCTTCAGCCTGCACCTAGAAAAAATGAGGAGTTGGCTATTGATACTCCTCCTTTGATTAAACAGGAGGAGCCAGAGGAAAATGTTTATGAATTACTTGAAGTGGATGAGAAAGAGCTGGAAGCAGAGCTGGAAGAAATTCGCAAAAAAGCAGAATTTAACCAGAAGCTACAGGCTAAGCAGGCGCAGATGAAACCTGGTATTTTGTTTGATTTTGAAGATGAAGAGGAAACGCCAGCTCTGCCTACACTGGTGCATCAAAAAAGAAATACGCAATCTGTTGCTGAAACAAAAACAGAAATGCCTCAAGAAAGATTTGTTAAAGAAGAGGTTTCTCTAAATGAAAGCCTTAGTCATGAGGCAAAAGATGTTGTGCAGTTTCTTGAAAAATCTCCCATTAAAGATCTGCGAAAAGCGGTTGGGATTAAT
>JAULVS010000224.1:0-2840 GCA_032110905.1 Chitinophagaceae bacterium
GAAAGAGGGTTAATTTATATATCTACAAAGATTCTTGCTCTTTTCTTAATTCTCTGTCGAACAAAAAGGTACCCAGCGGCATCCAGGCAGCCAAAAAAGCTATTACAAATCTTTTTAGTGGCCAGTTGCGTATCTCCTTTACATAATATGCCATAGCTATGTATAAAACAAACAAAATACCATGAGCCCATCCGGTATACTTTACTGCCAATGGCAAGCCCATCAAATATTTTAGTGGCATAGCTACCAGTAGCAAAATCAGGAAAGAAATCCCTTCAGCAATTCCTGTATACCTGAGCCAACGTAATGCTTGCATATATGATCTTTAAACGGGATTCAAATTGCAGAAATCAACTCATTCATGGTTGCAGTCGGAAGCGTGACAATGATTGGCTTTTCTGCAAAGACGATAATTAAGAAAATGTGCGCTTAAAACAGAAATCACCCCGGGTAATATTAGTATAATGCCGTAATAAGGCACTTCCACAAACTGATGAACCACAAAAAATGTAATTCCTGCAGAAAAAATTAAGAGTGTAACAATGCGATGATGGTGTTTTCTGTAACCATGCCATAATGAGTAAAAACCAACAACAAAAGCAAATACCAACAAAGAAATCTCAACCCAGATATTTTCAATGAGATTGACTCCAAATAAAGGAAGGCTTGTAACCAACAAGGGCATAAGCGCACAGTGTATGGCGCATATTAAAGAAGCGCTGATGCCTAAAGCCTGCCAATTGATCCGAAAACCCATAAGCCTGTAAAATTAAAGCTATTTTGCAACATTATTGCAAATGAATCGGGTGGAATATTTTTAGAATCGCGGTATTTATTAATTTTAATTTCTAAACAAATACTTGTTATCTATGAGAACTTCTTTTCAATTATTGCTTGTGTTCGCTTTTTTCGGTCTTTTTGCCGCATGTACAAAAGAAAAAGTAGCTGTTGATCCGAGGGAAAAGTTTATAGGAGAGTGGTCCGGAACAATTACCTTAACCGTTCCTACTGCGAATTTTACGGATACGGACGACCTCACGCATACCATTAAAAAAGATGAAACAAACCCCAATCAGATTATTATAGATGACAATCAAAAGGCCGTTGTAAGCGGAAATACCTACACATATATCCCTTACACAGAAACATCAACCAATCCTCCCGGAACGATTAGTTTTACCGGTACAGGCACCCTTAGCGGAACAACTTTATCAGAATCCGGAACCATCTCCGGCAATGTTTCAGGGGTGCCGGTAAGCGGGACATGGTCCAGTACACTGACAAAAAAATAAATAGGCGCAGGGGTGAAGCGTGATTCCCAGTAGTAATGAGTCGATTACGCAAGCTGGCCTTGTTGGTTTTACTAATTGGTTTCCTTTATTTTTATCGATTTCTCCCTGGTGTTTTTACTCTTGACTTTTGGATTTTGTAAATTTATCTTTATAGTCATTAAATCCAATTGTTATGAGAGCAGCCGTAACCTCTTACAGATCTTTTTCGCTGGTCAGGGCTTTTCGCTCGCTTTTCGAACAGCTGTTCGAATCGTTTGAGTCTCCCCAGCGGCAACAATTCCGCCGGTTGAAAAAAATGGTGGGTTAGTTGCTGTTGCAGCGATGAAAAAACTTACTCCGGCAAACCGCCGGAGTTTTTTATTGAAAATAGTTAAGTGTTTTACTCATCTCCCGGGCGATTTCGTTCAGACATAAACGACCAATACTTCCTTCATGCCAGCCCTCCTTTTGAAGCGTTAATTGCGGCAGCACAAAATTCCCGCTGTTAATTTCATCGCCAACCTGCCTGTATGCATCTCTAAAATAAACACCTTGCTGAACAAGTTGATTCACAGCCTCCACGCTAAATAAGTATTTGTATTTCTCATCTTTCAACAATTGATCTTTCACTTCAATGTTCTGAAACATAAGGGTAATCATATCTAAACACGCTTTTATGTCTTTTAATGCTGGGAAGGTAATTTCCTTCGTGAGTTGTAAATCACGGTGATATCCGGAAGGAAGGTTGTTTATCAGAATGGTAAGTTCATTGGGAATTGCCTGTATTCTGTTACATTTTGCCCTCACCAATTCAAATACATCCGGATTTTTTTTATGTGGCATAATGCTGCTTCCCGTAGTGAGTTCCTCCGGAAAATAAATAAAACCAAAGTTTTGATTCAAGTATAAACAGCAATCCATACTTAACTTACTAAGCGTTGCTGCGATCGATGCCAATCCGACAGCAACCGCTTTTTCACATTTGCCTCTGGTCATTTGTGCATAAACACTATTGTAATTGAGTGTTGAAAAGCCAAGAAGCGCTGTTGTATGTGTTCTGTTAAGCGGAAGAGAGGATCCATATCCCGCACCACTACCCAGCGGATTTTTATTTACGATCCGAAATGCGGCCGCCATCATTTCCAGATCATCAATCAAGCTTTCCGCATAAGCACTCATCCACATACCGGCGGAAGAAGGCATAGCCAACTGAAGATGCGTATACCCGGGTAGTAATTTTTCACAATGTTTTTCACTTTGCTCCAGAAGTACGTCAAAAAATATTTTTACTTTTTCAACTATCTCTTTGATTTCTGCTCTTAGAAACAACTTGATATCTGTTGCAACCTGGTCGTTACGGCTTCTTCCTGTATGAATTTTTTTTCCTGTCTCACCAATCATTTCCGTCAACATAAACTCCACCTGCGAATGAACATCTTCCACGCCTTCCTCAATCTTAAAGGATTCTTCATCTATCTTATTAAGAATTATCTTCAATCCTTCAATCGAAACATTTACTTCGTCTTTCGTCATCAATCCCACTTCCCCAAGCATGGTTACATGCGCAAT
>JAULVS010000225.1:0-8182 GCA_032110905.1 Chitinophagaceae bacterium
CTGGTTCGTTTTGTTGCCGGAGGAGTACTAATGCCGGTAGAAGGATATGAAGTAGAACCTGAAAATGGCTACGATATATACACCACTCTAGATATCAATATACAGGATATTGCTGAGCGTGCATTAATGAGAAAGATGATGGAAAAGGAAGCCCTTGAGGGCACTTGTGTTGTGATGGAAGTAGCTACAGGTAAAATAAAAGCGATGGCTAATCTTGGTCGTGATTCGAGTGGTAACTACTTCGAAACAAACAATTATGCTTTGCGTACTTCAGAACCGGGGTCTACGATAAAACTTATTCCGCTTCTCACCGCACTTGATGAACAAAACAAAACGATTCAGGATAATATTGATATACACGGAGGCAAATGGAATGTAAAAGGAAGGGTAGTCTCCGATGATCATGGTGGTGCAGCTTCCATTTCATTGAAACAGGCTTTTGCATTGAGTTCAAATGTTGCGATGAGCAAACTGGCTTATGAGTATTACAATACGCAGCCGGAAAAATATTATGCAAAAATGAAATCCTTACACCTGACTTCCAAAACAGGCATTGAGCTGAAAGAGGAATTTACTCCCGTTGTACCCAATCCTAAAAATAAAAAGAGCTGGAATGATCAAACCCTCGTATCCTGGGGCTTCGGCTATGCCTTACTGGTATCTCCTTTGCAGCTTCTGATGGTTTATAACGCAGTTGCAAATAATGGCAAGCTGATGAAGCCTTATCTGGTGAACGAGATCCGTAGTTATGGAACAGTAATTCAAAAAAATAATCCTGTTGTTTTAAACTCAGCGATTGCTTCTGAAAATACAATTAGACAGTTACGCGAATGTATGGAGGCTGTATGCACAGAAGGAACAGCAAGAATTGCTTTCCAAAATTCATTGTATAAAGTAGCAGGTAAAACAGGAACGGCAAAAGTGAATGATGGTGTATTTAAATACAAAGACAGGGTCTATCAATCTTCATTTGCCGGTTATTTCCCTGCTAATAACCCTAAATATTCAATTATTGTTACGATAAAAAATAAGCCGGGTGCTGCAGGGTATTATGCATCTACAGTTGCAGCTCCTGTTTTCAAAGAAATTGCTGACCATTTATTTAAGTATATCGAAAAACCTGTTTGGTCCCAACAGCTTACTGCAAATAAGGATTCTTTTGGATATCAGTTTAGCGGTAATAGGGAGTCGGTCCGTTTACTTGCCAATCAGTTTGGATGGCAGGGATTCGGTAAGTCGACCGGTAACTGGCACCAAGTTGTGCTGTCAAAACAAAATATCAGCGAAAAAGAAATTTCCGTTATGTCGGGGATGGTGCCGAATGTAGTTGGTATGGGGCTGAAGGATGCATTGTTCTTGCTTGAATCTGCTGGCTATCGGGTTAATATAACCGGTAAGGGAAGGGTTGTGCGTCAATCCATAGATGGAGGTACTGCTGTTGCAAAAAATAAAATCATTGAATTGAATCTGAATTGATGACTTTGTTGAAAGACATATTAAAAGACGTGCATGTAGAACAGATGACAGGATCTGAGCAAACTCCTGTTGGTGCTATTTGCATTGATTCACGTATGGTGAAAGCCGGAGATTGCTTTATCGCAATCAAGGGTGTAAACAGCGACGGACATCAATATATTTCTTCCGCAATTACTGCCGGGGCTTCTGTTATTATTTGTGAGGTGTTGCCATCGACTCAAAATACTGATATTACTTTCGTTAGAGTAAAAGATTCATCCCTTGCTGCCGGCTATATTGCTCATGCGTTCTATGGTTATGTAACAAGAAATATAAAACTGGTTGGTGTTACTGGTACGAATGGTAAAACGACAATCAGTACATTGCTATTTCATCTTTTCTCAGCTTTAGGATATCACTGCGGTTTAATTTCTACAGTGCAATATCAGATTGGAGATAAAGTTCTTCCTTCCTCTCATACTACACCGGATGTAATTCAGTTGAACCGTTTGTTAAAAGAAATGAGCGATGCGGGTTGCACGCATGTTTTTATGGAATGCAGCAGCCATGCAATTCACCAGCAAAGAATAGCCGGTCTTCATTTTACCGGCGCTTTATTCAGCAATATTACCCATGATCATCTTGACTATCACGGAAGTTTTGATGAATATATACGTGTCAAGAAATTATATTTCGATCTGCTCGATAAAGATGCATTTGCGATTAGTAATCTGGATGACAAGCGTGGAGAGGTGATGCTTCAGAATACAAAAGCAAAAAAGTTTTATTACAGTCTTAAAACCGCTGCCAGTTTCAAAGGGAAAATTATTGAAAATGGATTAAACGGCCTTCATATGCTTATCAATGAAGATGAGGTTCATTTTCGAATGATGGGTGTGTTCAATGCATATAATTTACTTGCTGTTTATGGCGCGGCAGTATGCATGGGTGAAGAAACTCATCATGTCTTACAGGTGCTGAGTGCTTTAAAAGGTGCTGAGGGTCGCTATGATGTGATTCGTTCTGTCAGGCAAAATATTTTAGGTGTTGTTGATTATGCGCATACGCCTGATGCATTAGAAAATATTTTGAAATCTCTGCTTCAGCTAAGAAAAGGAAGTGAGCAAATTATTACTGTGATTGGTTGTGGTGGTGACAGAGATAAAACAAAACGACCGTTGATGGGACAGGTTGCGGCGGAAATGAGTGACCGTGCATTGTTTACGAGTGATAATCCAAGGTCTGAAGATCCTCAGGTTATTCTCGATGAAATGCAGACAGAGCTCACCTCTGCATCAAGAAGAAAAGTTTTGGTTATTTCTGACAGAAAAGAAGCTATTAAAACAGCTGTAATGCTGGCAGAGAAAGGTGATGTTGTATTGGTTGCAGGAAAAGGGCATGAAAAGTATCAGGAAATAAAAGGTGTTCGCTATGATTTTGATGATAAAAAAGTATTGAGCGAATGCTTTGAACTTTTAGATAAATAATTAAAAGACAGCGCATGCTGAAACATTTAGTAGACTGGTGTAATAAAAACGGAATTGACATTCCTGGAGATAATCTGTTTCAATATATCTCAAGTAGGGTTTTACTGGCCGTTCTTTTATCATTGATCATTTCAACCATATTTGGAAAGAAGCTGATTAATTATCTGAACAATAAGCAAATTGGGGAATCGGTACGTGATTTAGGACTTGCAGGTGAACAGCAGAAGAAGGGAACACCTACAATGGGGGGATTGATAATTATTTTATCTATTCTGATACCAACATTACTACTGGCAGATATAAGCAAGGTTTATATTTTATTAATGTTGTTCGCGACAGTATGGCTGGGTTTGATAGGATTTATTGATGATTACCTTAAGCTGAAAGCAAAAAGAAGAGCTCAGCGTGAGGGAAGAGCCTATGTAAAAGGAGATGGCGATGGCCTGGCCGGCTGGATAAAAATTCTTGGCCAGGTAGTTCTCGGCTTAGCGGTTGCTACAACGATGTTGTTCAATGATACAATCAGTGTTTATCGAAAATTTACAGGCAGTGAATTGCCCTTGAACGCTGAAGTGAAGCGCGTGCAGATTAACGGAGGTGAAACAGTGATGGTAAAGGCTAATGAGCCCATCACAACCATCCCATTTGTAAAGTCTCACGAGTTTAACTACACAAAGCTATTGCCTGCAGCAGCAAGAGGTTTGTCTTGGCTTTTATATATACTGATCGTCATCTTTATTGTTACAGCCGTGTCTAATGGCGCAAATATTACAGACGGCATTGATGGACTTGCAACGGGAGTTTCTGCAATCATTGGCATTGGTCTAGGAATATTTGCATACGCAAGTGGTAATATTAGAGTAGCGGAATACCTTAATATTATGTACATCCCCAATATTGGAGAATTATCAATATTTATTGGAGCTATGGTTGGTGCCTGTATTGGATTTCTTTGGTACAATGCTTATCCGGCGCAGGTATTTATGGGAGATACTGGAAGTTTAATGCTTGGCGGTATTATTGCTGCTTTGTCATTTTTAGTAAGAAAAGAGTTGCTGATTCCGATTTTCTGTGGCGTATTTCTGGTTGAAAATCTGAGTGTTGTATTACAGGTCAGCTACTTTAAATATACAAAAAGAAAATACGGTGAAGGAAGACGCATTTTTTTAATGAGTCCGCTTCATCATCATTTTCAAAAAGCCGGATACCATGAGAGTAAAATTGTTACCCGTTTTTGGGTAGTAACGCTGCTATGTGTAGTGTTTGCAATTGTTACGCTTAAAATTCGGTGATAAGATTTTTTGAAAAACCAAACCAGGTTTTCCAACTGATCTGAACCCTTGGAAACAAAACCGACACAAAAAATCCTTTTGGATTTTTTTACTGACCCATACTTGTGAAGAACCTTTTTTTGATTACGTAAATATCAGGAAAAAGGAAAAAACCAAAATTGAACTAATGACACATCGTTTCATCGTACTTGGTGGCGGAGAAGCCGGAACCGGCGCCGCAATCCTTGCTAAAAAGCAGGGGTACGATGTTTTTTTAAGCGATGCAGGTGAGTTAAAACAAATCTATCGCGAAGAACTTGAAAAGCATGGTATTGCTTTTGAAGAGAGAAAAGTAACGGAAGAAAAAATTCTTCAGGCAGATGAAGTGATGAAAAGTCCCGGTATACCTGAATCCAACGCATTGGTTCAAAAAATCAAAAAAGCCGGTATACCCGTGATCAGTGACATTGAACTGGCGTGGCGTTTCAAAGGAGATAGTCAAATCGTTGCTATTTCCGGAAGCAACGGAAAAACAACTACGACATCGCTTCTTTATCACATCTGTCGGCATGCGGGTCTCGAGTGCGCTCTTGTTGGTAATATCGGTTACAGTGTTGCACGACAGGTGGCAGAAGATCCGAAGCCAATATATATTACAGAAGTGAGTAGTTTTCAGTTAGATGATATTCATTTCTTTTCTCCTCATATTGCGATACTCACAAATATTACTGAAGATCATCTTGATCGTTACGAATACAAATTTGAGAACTATATCAAGTCCAAATTTAATCTTGTAAAGAATCAGACTGCAGGCGACTATTTTATTTATTGTGCAGATGATCCTGTAACTGTTAAGTATCTCAACTTTTTTTCATACTACTCAAACCCATTACCATTTACTATGAACCAGGAACCCCAAAAAGGCGCATTCATCAAAGACGGGAAAATGACCATTGCACTAAATGACGAACCTCTGACGATGAGTGTAGATGATTTTAAAATTAAAGGAAAACATAATCAGTATAATACAATGGCAGCAGGCATAGCAGCAGCAACGCTGGGAATCAGAAAAGAAAAAATTAGAGAGGCCGTTGTTTCTTTCGAAAATCTTGAACACCGTATGGAGCCAGTAGGTGCTGTAAAAGGTGTTGAATACATCAATGACAGCAAAGCGACCAATGTGAATTCAACCTGGTTTGCGCTTGAAAGTATGACAAAGCCAACAGTGCTGATTCTTGGAGGTGTAGATAAGGGTAATGATTATGATGTGCTTAAAGACTTAGTTAAGGAGAAAGTAAAAGCCATCATATGTATGGGAACAGATAACCAAAAAATTATGGATGCGTTTAAAGGAGTTATTCCTGGACTCTACGAAGCAAAAAGTGCAAAAGACGCCGTGAATTGTGCTTATCGGATTGCACAAAAAGGGGATGTTGTTCTATTGAGTCCTGCTTGTGCAAGCTTTGATCTGTTTAAAAATTATGAAGACAGAGGAAAACAGTTTAAGGATGCCGTACGTGAACTCTGAAAATAAATAGAAAAATTACCAATGACAGAATTGCCAAATTTTAAAACAGTAGATCTCAGAGATCAAACCCGGGGAGATAAAGCCATATGGTCCATCGTGATCATATTGTCACTTGTAAGTCTTCTTGCGGTTTATAGTGCAACGAATTCTTTGGCATATAAAATGTATAAGGGTAATACGCTTATTTATTTGTTTCGTCAGATACTTACCATTACAGGAGGTGTGCTGATCGTTTATGCTGCACATCGGGTAAATTATACTTTCTACGCACGAGTGGCCAAAGTACTTTTCTATTTTTCTATTCCGCTTCTTATATATACACTCAAATTCGGTACTTCACTGAATGATGCTAATCGCTGGATTAAACTGCCTGTTATTAATCTGACCTTTCAAACCTCAGATCTTGCCAAGCTTGCTTTGTTTATGTTTCTTTCTCATACTTTGTCAAAAAGGCAAGCTGTTGTCAAAGATTTTAAAAAAGGATTTATTCCGCTCATTACGCCTGTTATAATTATTTGCATACTAATCGCGCCGGCTAATCTTTCTACTGCATTGTTAACAGGTGCAACATCTATGTTATTACTCTTTATCGGACGCGCCAATATCCGCCACTTACTTATTCTGGGTTCTTTTGTGATTATTCCTGTCATTTCATTAATCTTTATTGCCCGTGCTTACTATGATAAGGAGCAGGCGAAATCCAAACCGCTTCCTGCTATTTTGGAAATCGCAAGGGTGCCAACTTGGATCAAGAGGGTTCAGGATTTTATGTATGCAGGTAAAGAAGAAGTGCCTTATCAGGTTCAGCAGGCAAAAATAGCTGTAGCAAAAGGTGGATTTTTAGGTCTTGGTCCCGGCAACAGTGAACAAAGAAATTTTCTTCCGCATCCCTACTCAGATTTTATATATGCTATCATCATAGAGGAGTATGGTTTAATGGGAGGCGCATTCGTGATTTTTGTTTATATGATATTTCTTTTCAGAAGTATAAAAATATTCAGGCGATGCCCATACGCTTTTGGAGCATTTCTTGCAATCGGACTCAGCTTCACTTTGGTGATTCAGGCGATGACGAATATGGCTGTGAATGTTGGTCTCTTCCCGGTTACAGGCGTAACACTTCCATTGGTGAGTATGGGAGGGAGCAGCATCATTTTTACAAGTCTTTCTATTGGTATCATCTTAAGTGTGGCGCGTAATGTAGAAGAAACCGAAGGAAAAGCGAAAACAACAACAGAGACAAGCGCATGACTAAAAAGTTCATCATAGCAGGAGGAGGTACGGGAGGTCATATATTCCCGGCGATTGCTATTGCGCAGGCATTGGGTAAAATGCTTCCTGATGTTGATTTTCTTTTTGTAGGTGCTAAAGGAAAAATGGAGATGGAAAAAGTTCCGCAGGCAGGGTTCAAAATAATTGGCCTGGATATTGCTGGTTTTAACAGAGCTGCATTATGGAAAAATATCTTTCTGCCATTTAAAATCATCAGCAGTTTGATAGCGGCCAGAAAGATAATCAGAAATTTTAAGCCGGATGCAGTTATCGGAGTTGGTGGTTATTCAACCTATCCGGTATTGAGAGCTGCTCAGTCTAAAGGCATACCTACTTTTATTCACGAAGCAAATTCTTTTGCAGGAAAAGCCAATCAAATGCTTTCTGAAAAAGCAGTTAAAATATTTACAGGAACAGATGGTATGGAGAAGTTTTTTCCTGCCAAAAAAATAATAGTAACAGGCAATCCGGTTCGTTCATCTATTTATACCACAACTATATCAAAAGATGAAGCCTTGTCTTCTTTCGCTTTATCAAAAGAAAAGCAAACAATCCTGATTGTAGGAGGAAGTCTGGGTGCCAGAAGTATTAATCAGGCAATTTCTGCAGGCTTAGAAAAATTATTAAATACAAATCTGCAGATCATTTGGCAAACAGGTAAACTTTATAAGCAGCAGGCGCAAATGGCTGTTGCAAATAGATCAGGAATTTGGATAAATGATTTTATAAGTGATATGGCAAGTGCTTACGCTGCTGCAGATATCATTGTGTCAAGATCGGGAGCTATGTCGGTTGCAGAAATTTCCCTGATTGGCAAGCCTGTGATATTTATTCCTTATCCCTTTGCAGCGGAAGATCATCAGCGTGTAAATGCTGAACATCTTGTAAAGAAGGATGCGGCATTCATGATCAGTGATAAGGATGCGGCTGAACAGTTGGTTGATAAGGTCATTGAAATGGCGGGAAATACAGAAATGCAGAATCGGTTAAAAAATAATATCAAGCAGTTTGCAATTGCTGATGCGGATCAGCGGGTTGCAAAAGAAATCATTGCATCAATAAGTAAATGAAAGAGCTGAAAGACATATCGGTGGTTTATTTTATAGGGATCGGAGGGATCGGGATGAGTGCGCTTGCTCGTTTTTTCCACCAACGTGGAATAAAAGTAA
>JAULVS010000226.1:0-8669 GCA_032110905.1 Chitinophagaceae bacterium
CCAATGCTGGAAAGCGTCAATGCGGGCGATCCAGGGAAGAATCGTAAGTACGCGCTCCAGTTGCTTGAATTTCGCACGTTTTAATTCTTCTTTATCGGTGAAGAACACATCCCAGTGTTCCATGCTGAACAATTCCATTGCCATACTGGCCACCTCAGCAATCTCGGATCCGTATTCTTTAAACCCTGTCAATTCAAGATGATGGGTAAGAAATGAATGAACGGCATGACCACCTTCATGTACCATCGTGGTTACATCATCCAGTGTGCCGGCTGCATTCATAAAAATGAATGGTGCGCCTGTTTCTGCGAGTGGCATATTATAACCTCCCGGTGCTTTGCCTTTACGGCTATCAAGATCAAAACGCTTCATCTCCTTCATTTTGCGGAGACAATCAGCGAAGAAAGGATGAAGTTTTTCAAAGCAGACAATGCTTTTTTCAGTAAGCTCTTCTCCGTTTGCAAAAGGCCTTAATGGTTCAATGCCTATAGGCTCTGCATCAAGATCCCAGGGACGAAGCTGATCTACGCCAATGGTTTTGCGATGATGTTCATAAATATCTTTTACTAGAGGCAACACATGTAATTCAATCGCCATGTGAAAATCAAAACACTCTTTCGGTGTATAATCGAAGCGACCAAGTTCTTTGAATTTATAGTCACGATAGTTGGCAAAGCCGGCATTCTGAGCAACCTGGTGTCTTTTTCCCACCAATGTTTCAAATAAATCATTCAAGGCATCACGATCCTGATATCGACGCTCCTGAACTTTTTTGTAAACCTCTTCCCTCAGGGTACGATCCGATTGTTCGAGAAATTTTGCAGCCTGCTGCAGGGTGTATTCTTTCCCTTGTATTGTAACTGTCATTTTACCCGCAATCTGTCCGAATTGTTGTTGCATCACACTCAATTCAGATAAAATCGGGATATTCTCTTCTCTGAAAAGATCAATATTCTTTTTAACTGAACGGAGGTAGGTAAAATATTTTTCTTTGTCGAGCTGCTCTGAATAAGGACTATCAATCAATTTACGATTGAGTTTATCTGCGAGTGGCTGCATTTTAGGGGCAATCTCTGTATAGAAGTAATTAAATGCTTCTTCATATTCTTTATTCTCTGTGTCGCAGGTCATCCGCACCTGACGCCAGCAGGCATCTTCACTGATTACCGCTTCCAGCTCACTGGTATCTTTCAGCCATTGCTCCAAATCTTCCCTACTATTAATGTCACGATTGAGCAGAGTTAGGAAATAAGGTTCCAGACTTCCCCATTCAGTAATCGTGAATGATGCCGGCAATAAGTTTCGCCCAAGCGGCTGAATATCTGCTGATAGGTTCATAAAAAATAAAGCTTTATTGCGTTAAACTACGCTTCCTCTTCACCTTGCTTTTCGGAAAGAACAATCTCGATTCCTTTCAACTTAATGATGCCAAGCCACTTGACCATTTTTTTCATATCGCTGATATAGACGCGTTCGAAATCGAGATCCGGATAAACTTCTTCAAAATAAGACTTGACCGCTTTCGCATCTTTTTCATCGGGTAGCGGAGCATTACTTGCCTGCATTGCTTTGAATACTTCTGCAAGATTTACATTCTCTCTTTGTGTATAGATTTCAATGTTCTCCAGTTGCGAAAACTGGTGTTGACGGGTAGAAGCAAAACGAGTGGCTCCATCCTGCAATGATCGAACAATGGCGCCATCACTTTTGGTGCTTACCAATTCATACAAACCGGGTAATCCGGCAACAGAAATCAATTTGCTGTATTCCATATAATGTTTAAATGTGGGCTGCAAATTAAGAAATAGACTTCGTGTTGCCTCAATATGCTATAATTATCACTTTTAATATTTTCCTTTTACCTTGCAAAACTGTAGTTTCGGGTACGATTTAACCCAATTTCGAAAGAGCATAAAAGCTTGATGATTCAATGAAAGTTCACTAATGATTCACGAATGAAAAAATTATCTCTTGTTTTTTTCTTATCCCTATTCATTGTTACAGGCACACGTGCACAAAACGGATGGGGGAAATTTAATTCGATACTACAGCAGGACAGCATCCTTATTTTAGCGGGAACAAACGGGAAGATCACACTTCGTTTATACCCCGGAGATGTTATACAAACTACGATCGAAAGCCAAACCTACAAAGGAGAGCAGGTAAGTAATGCTGTATTGGCAAAACCAAACGGCAACTGGAAAAAAGTAAAAGAAGATGCTTCATCCGTTATGTTTACAGGCGGACAAATACAAGTACGAGTACAAAAAGATCCTTTTCAGATCACATACAGCAATGGAACAAGCCAGTTTCATTTTGCAGGATACGAACAAAAGGAAGAATACCACCGAATCTCGTTTCAATCTTCCGGCAATGAGCAATTTTTTGGTACCGGCTCCAGATCTATAGCAGTCAACAAAGCGGGTTATCGCACATCACTCAATAACAACCCCTGGTATGGCTACAACACTGATGCCGACAATTTGAATTTCTCTATGCCTTTTTTCCAATCGAACAAAGGATATGCTGTTTTCTTTGATAACCCTTCGGTCGGTTATTTTGATTTTGGGAAAAACCAACCCGGAGTAGTAGAAGCTGGATTCAAAGCAGGCAAACTTCAATTTTATACTTTCTTCGGTGCAAATCCTGCCGCACTTATTCAATCTTTTACCTCACTGGTGGGAAGAATGCCGATGCCTCCTCGTTGGGCAATGGGTAATTTCATGAGTCGCTATGGATACAGAAACCAACAGGAGGTACTTGACATTGCAAAACAAATGAAAGACGACCAGTTTCCGATGGACGCTGTGATCATCGATTTATTCTGGTTTGGCAATGGAGAACATGGCTCCTGGAATATGGGCAATCTCAGCTGGAACAAAGACCGCTTCCCTCAACCTGAAAAAATGATTCAAGACCTGAAAAAGGAAAATATCAAAACCATTTTAATTGCCGAACCTTTTGTGTTGACAGAGTCTTCCAACTATCTGCATACGCAACAAAACAAACTCAATGCAGTAGACAAGAAAGGAGATACCGTTTCGATCAAAGAGTTTTATTTCGGTTATTCCGGACTGTTAGATATATTCAAAAACAAAACCAAAGATTGGTTCTGGCAGCAATACGATCAGCAGATTCGAAAAGGGGTTGCAGGATGGTGGGGAGATTTGGGTGAACCGGAGAAACATCCTTCCTATCTGTATCACAACCTGGAAGACCTTGGACACAACCGCTTGTTTAATGCGGATGAAGTGCACAACATATACGGACATGCCTGGAGCCAGATGTTATTTGAAAAATACAGCCTTTATTACCCCGAAGAACGATTGTTCCATCTCAACAGAAGCGGATATGCGGGTAGCTGGAGATACGGATCGTTTCCTTGGAGCGGAGATGTGGAAAGAAGCTGGAAAGGCTTTCAGGCACAGTTACCGATTATGCTCAGTATGGGATTGAGTGGTGTGCCTACTATGCATAGTGATGCAGGTGGTTTTGCGATGGGCCAACGTGATCCTGAGCTGTATAGACGCTGGCTGCAGATGGCTGTTTTTTCACCGATTTTTCGTCCGCACGGAAGCGTCAGCGCCCCCGACCCTAATATTTCCCAAATAGAAAGCGAGCCTGTTTTTTACAGCGAACCCGATAAAAGTATTCTCCGCGATTTTATTCGCCTTCGTTATAAACTGATGCCCTATACATACAGACTTGCTTACGAGGCAGCAACCAACGGACTCCCCTTTGTGCGACCGATGTTTTTCTCTGACACAACAGATAAAGAATTGTTTCTTGCAACTGATCAGTATTATTTCGGATCATCTATGGTGGTTGCACCTGTTTTAGAAAAAGGAGCTACCAGCAGACGACTTTATCTACCAAAAGGAACCTGGTATAATTACTGGGATCCATCCAAAACAGAAGAAGGAGGAAAATGGATTGTCGTAAAAACAATCCCTGAACAAATACCTGTATTTGTAAAAGCAGGCAGCACCATTCTTCAAAAACCTCTGTTTGAGAATACGGCCAACTATCCTGCCGACAAATTAGAATTTCATTGCTATGCCGACAAAGGTTTACATACAGATGTCTATTATGAAGATGATGGCAGCAACCCAAATGCACTTGCATCAGGCAAACATGAATTAATCAGCATTACCACAAACCAAAAAGGAAAACAATATCGAATCCAGATCAGGTCAAAAGGCGGGGTTTATGACGGTAAGCCTGAAAGCCGCGACTGCAATATTTATCTTTATGGGTTTGTAAAGCCAAGGGCGGTGATTGTAAACGGCAAGGCCCTTCAGAGTTGGGTGGTGAACGGAAAAACCATTGAGGTAAAAGACCTCAAATGGGATGGGAAACCGCTGGAAATATATCTCCGGTAGATTAAGAAGGCTCCACAAACAAATCAGTATACAAATTTCCTCCAGGCACAACCGCATAAGGAGATAAATCAGTAATGCCTTCGGCTGCAAGAACCTCATCATCCATCAGCAATTGCCCTGTATAGGAAGATGGTTTTTGAAAAATATAATAAGCAGCATCAGCAAGAATTTCGGGCTTGCGGCTCATACGCGCAAGGGCTTCACCACCGAGCAGGTTTCTGACAGCAGCAGTGTCAATCGTAGTACGCGGCCACAATGAATTCACTGCAATGCCGTCTTGTCTGAATTCACCAGCCCATCCTAAAGTCATCATGCTCATATTGTATTTGCTTAAGGTGTAAGCTAGATGCCCGGAGAACCATTTCGGATCAAGGTTTAACGGAGGAGAGAGTGTGAGTATATGTGGATTGTCTCCTTTTCTTAAATAGGGAATACAAGCCTGTGTCATTAAAAAAGTACCGCGCACGTTGATATCGTGCATCAGATCAAATCGTTTGGCATCTGTTTTTTCTGTTCCCGTCAAACTGATTGCCGATGCATTATTGATTAAAATATCAATTCCTCCGAAGGTTTCTGCGGCTTGCTGAACAGCAGTATGAATCTGATCTTCATAACGGATATCCAGCTGAACCGCGAGTGCATTGCCACCTGCCGCACGCATTTCTTCTGCAGCAGAAAAAATAGTTCCCCCAAGTTTTGGATTTTCTTCTACACTCTTTGCTGCAATCACAATATTGGCACCTGCTGCAGCCAGTTTAAGCCCAATGGCTTTACCAATACCACGTGATCCCCCGGTTATAAAAACAGTTTTTCCCTGAAATGACATATTTAAAAATTTATAGTAAGATACGAAAGCAATGAGTAGTTCTCTCTGTCTTCCTGAATTTTCCGGCGCGGAGAAATGAGAAAAAGAGGTAAACGCAGAGTTGATCTCTGCGAAAACCTTTGCGGTCTCTTTTCTCTGCGCCGAAGACTTCAAATGTCTGAATCAGAATTTTCAAGATTATAGGATTAGCAGGATTATGATCTTGAATAAAAAAGCCCGAAGATTATCTCCGGGCTTTTATCTGGCTTCAGTTGTTTCTTTATCTTACGTTTTCATTGGATAAGGAAGCCATTGGTTTTCTTAGGGTTGGGACTCAAAACGGGTTTGGTCTTCGTTGGGTATTGGATTTGGATTAAGCTACTTTGTTTCAGTAGCACGATGTAAAATTAATCAGGTGTATATCACCTTGCAAGCATTTATACATTTCTTCTGAAAGAATAAGGGTTTCTGCTAATCAAGAGATGAAAAAAAGCTTTAAAAGAATGATTCGCAATGAGAAAGCGATCATTTTACAGCGATTCGGTATAATTCATCTATGACTTTTCGGCGTACTGCCAAAGAGGAAAGTAAACCATTATTCATATCAGGATGAACACGGTTACTTAAAAACACAACTACAATCCCACTATCAGGATCAGCCCAGGTAGCAGTACCTGTAAATCCAGTATGCCCGAAAGTAGAAGAAGACATACATACGGAAGGATATGGCTCTGTTCGTGTTTTATTGTCTTTTTCAGGTTTGTCGAAACCAAGTCCGCGGCGGCTCACATTGCTTTGGTAGGATGTAAACAATTCGACTGTTTCTTTCCTGATAAATTCAAGATTACCGATTTTCCCGCCATTCAAAAGCATTTGCATCAGTACTGCTGTTTCATATGCTGTGCTGAATAAACCGGCATGTCCGGATATGCCACCAAACAATGCTGCTGTTTGGTCGTGTACATATCCACGCAGCAACTGCTTGCGGAAATAGGTATCATTTTCGGTTGGCACAACATCATTTGCAGATATACATCTCAGCGGAAGAAAGCCGGTAGCGTGAAGGTTTAACGGTTCATAAAATGTTTTTCTCACATAAGCATCGAGATCCATCCCGGTAACCTGCTCAACTATTTTTCCCAGAAAAATAAAATCATTGTCGCTGTAAACATACTTTCCTTTTTCAGAAGTCTCACTATGCAGAATATAGTTGAACATTGCTTCTGTCCAGCTGTTTCTAACAAACATATTCTCCGCTACCTGAAGCCTGTAGCCTTCTTTGCTTTGATTTGAAAAAAAACCTGATTGTACTTCTTTTCGAATGGTATCTGTCACAAAATGATGGAAAGGAATCCAAGCTTTGAGCCCTCCTTCATGTAACAAAAGTTCTCTGAGGGTTAGATTACCTTTATTGCCGGAATTGACCCATGGCAGGTACTCCATGATCTTTTTTTTTAAATCTATTTTCCCTTCGTCATACAACTTCATTATCGCAAGTGTTGTTGCGCATATTTTAGTTACCGAAGCCAAATCGAAAACTGAAGAAGTTGTGATGGGCTGATCTTTTTCATAGGTCATTGTACCATAGGCTTTTTCAAAAAATATTTTGCCTTCTTTCGCTGCAAGCACCACACAACCCGGCATAGCTCTCTGACTTATTGCCGAGTAAATAATTGAATCAACAGAACCAAACAACACATCAGGCAAATAAGACTTTGGAAGGATGGCTGAAGCAGGATAAGATAATCCTGATCCGAAAGGAAAGGCGTCGCATATCGTTACAGGCAATTTGCCTTCCGGGTTTTTCTGTCCTGTTAGTATTTCAAATGCAGCTTCCTGAATAAGTGGATGATCTTCATAACAGAGCATTAATCTTTTCGCATCACAGAAATTTTTAGCTGCATAAGGATTCCCAAACATGAGAAGTGTTGAATTCGGCGACTGCATTAATCGTTGTACAAAATCTCGCGCAGGATCACTGATGCCGAAATTTTTTGCAGGACGACGGCTGTAATTATGAACGCCTACGATGATGTAATCGTAATTACGCTTAATGAGTTCCGACTGAGAAAGCACATTCCCTGCATCCCTTTTGTAATTGAAGAAAAAGACATCGGCTTCAAATTCTTTCTCCATACGTTTTGCAATAGCATTTGCTGAATCGACCCCTATTGCCACATAGGCTACACGCAATGGCTTGTTTGCCGACTTCGCTAAAAAAGCAAGTGTGCTTTTATTCAGAGGCAATAAGCTCCCCTCATTTTTTAGAAGGGTTATGCCGTGAGCAGCAAGCTCTGCAATCATGCCACTGACAGGCATATTTAAATCTTCTATCAAGCCGGAAGTATCAATCGACTGTAATGATGCCAGACCATACATATACTTTGCCTCTAATACTCTTCTAACGCGCGCGTCTATCAAATCCCAGCTGAGCACTTTATTACGTATTGCTTTTTTGATGGCATGTATTGCTCCCGGCACATCATCTGGCAAACACAACATATCGTTTCCGGCAAGCAAGGCTTCCACACTGGCTTGTGAAGAAGGAAAAAATTTTGTTACCCCTTTCATCTCCATCGCATCCGTAAAAGCGAGACCCATATAGTTGAGCTCCTGGCGCATCAGTGTTGAAACATTGGCTGCCGACAATGAAGTAGGACGATTAGCTCTTCCATCAATTGAGGGAATAAATAAATGTCCAACCATCACGCTTCCGACATTGTTATTAAATAATTCTCTGAATGGATATAGTTCCAGTGAATCGAGCTGACTGCGCGACTTCCTGATTACCGGAAGATCATAGTGGCTGTCTGTTTCTGTATCTCCGTGTCCGGGGAAATGTTTTGCACAAGCCATCACCCCTTCATCCTGCATACCTTTTACAACCTGCACGCCGAAGGCAGCTACCTTTTCTCTGTCTTCACCAAGAGAACGATCATTGATAACAGGATTCGCGGGATTATTATTTACATCCACTACCGGTGCATAGTTTACCTGAATGCCCATCCGTTTACATTGCTGTCCCAACACTTTGCCATAACGATAAGCCCACTGCGGATCTTGCACAGCACCAAGCATAAGCTGACGCGGAAGCGACAAAACACTATCTAATCGCATCCCTAAACCCCATTCGCCATCAATTGTGATCATCAATGGTGTTTGTGCAAGTTGCTGATATTGATTGGTAAGTAAAGCCTGACGCAACGGACCTCCTTGAAAAAAGCACAACCCGCCTACATTGTACTGTTTGATTAAAGAAGTAACTTTTTTCACATGGTCCTGCCCAAGATTGCTGTGCGCGCGGATGATCATCAGCTGTGCAATTTTTTGATCCTGCGTGAGGGATTGCAAAACACTGTCGGCCCAGGCTCTGGCTTTCAGATCACGATCCTGTGAAAAAGTATTTATAAAAAACAAAACAAATAAAAGGAGAAATATGGCGCGCATTTACAAATGGATTTTTCAGATTATAGATTAAAGAT
>JAULVS010000227.1:0-39324 GCA_032110905.1 Chitinophagaceae bacterium
TGATTAATGGTGGTATTCCGCTTTGGGTGATCACACTTGTTTTTTTGCTGATTCACTTCGCAGGATTATCCGGTAATGCGTTTCCCTTTCACTTTTCGGCAGTAGGTGGTGCCGTTGCAGGATTTATTTACGTCAAAGTTGTTCAAAAAGGGAAAGACCCTGGCGGGTGGATGCACAGCTTTTATCATTTTTTTAAAAAAACTTTTACTTTCCGAAAACAGTACTCCAATTTAAATCCGATTCGCGGCCGTCTTTTTTATCAGTCGGGCGATACGATGCCATATAAAAAAATCACAGAACGTACGGAAAAGAAGATTGATGCGTTACTAGATAAGATTCACCTTTCAGGATATGATTCTCTTACGGATGAGGAGAAGGAATTTTTAAAAAGGGCTTCCGATTCTGACAATAAAATGTGATGCCAGGCTTCTTAAAGAAAATAACAAAAGGAACGTTTATCATCGCCAATTTGATGATTAGTATCCCAATGTTAGCAATTTACTTCCTGCAGTCTTTATCACCTTCGTCGATTGCTGTTTTTAATCTTCTTCCGCTTGCATTTCCCTATTTGCTATTGCTTCAGTTGTTGTTTGTTTTATTGTGGCTTTTTGTTAACCGATACCTCATACTTATTCCGCTGATTACGATGCTTCTTTGCGGCAAATTGATTTTATCACTAATAGGTATCCGGTTTTCAGATGACAGTAAAAAAAACACCGATCAAAACTTTCGTCTGGCTAGCTGGAATGTGCAGCTTTTTGATTTCTTCAACAATAACGCACGTCCCGATCCAAAAATGTTGTCATATGCCAAGGCGCTCAATGCAGATGTTTTTTGCACCCAGGAACTTGTTTTTTCTTTGGATTCTTCCTCTTCATTTACATTGGAAAAAGTGAAACAAAAACTGGGATACAAATATGTTTTTGCAGGAAATAGCCGATCGTTTGGAGTTTATGCGAACAATCCGGAGACCTCAAAAAAACAGTATTATCCTTTTTGTCTTGCCATTTTTTCTAATTATCCGATCATCAATAAAAAAAAGATTCAATCAATACCTGAATACAACCATACGTTTATCTGGGCAGATTTGCTTGTGGGGTCGGATACGGTACGTCTTTTTAATATTCACCTGCAAAGCATGCATTTTGTGAAGAAGGACTATGATTTTATCGAAAAAATCGACCAGCAAAGTGCTGATGAAATATCAACCAACGGCCAAAGTTTGATTAGAAAATTAAAAGAGGCAAATTTTCAGCGTGCAGTACAAGTATTGGCAGTTAGGGATGAAATCAGAAACAGCCCTTATCCTGTTATTTTGTGCGGAGACATGAATGATGTTCCAAATTCTTATGCTTATCAGATATTGCGTGATGATTTAAGGGATGGATTTGCCGACAAGGGTTTCGGAATCGGTCGCACCTTTCAATTTATTGCTCCAACCTTGCGGGTTGATTATATTTTTTACAGCACTTCATTGCCGATTAAAAACTTTCGGGTCGACAAAGGATTTCAGAGCGACCATAAGCCGCTTGTTGCCGTCTTTGACCTTCCTGCAGCGCAGGATTGATTATCTTTGTGTATCGGGTTGGGAGTTATGGGTTACGAGTTGCTGGTTTTGGGTTTGCACCGAAAAGAGTCACGGATATTCTATCCGATTTTTTGAAGCACTTGGATTTTACCGATACTGACAACTGATAACCGATAACTGCCAACCGTTAACTGACAACAGACAACCGCCAACAGATTACTATGTACTCTTCACTTAAACTATATAACTCTTTTTCAAGAAAGAAAGAACTCTTTGAATCCATCACCCCCGGTCATGTTGGATTATATGTATGCGGCCCCACTGTTAGCGGTGAAAGTCACCTGGGACATGCGCGGCCCTACATCACCTTCGATGTATTGTATCGTTATTTGTTACATCAGAGGTATAAAGTTCGTTATGTCCGCAACATTACAGATGCCGGACATTTTGAAGAAGAGGGAAGAGAGGCAGAAGATAAAATTGCCACAAAAGCTGTGCTCGAACAGCTTGAGCCAATGGAGTTGGTGCAGAAATATACCAACCTGTTTCATTGGGCAATGGAGCAGTTTAATACTTTGCCTCCTTCTATCGAGCCTACAGCTACCGGACATATCGTAGAGCAAATAGATATGATTAAAAAAATCATTGATGCCGGTTATGGTTATGAAGTAAATGGTTCCGTTTATTTTGATGTGAAGAAATATGCAGCATCACACGATTACGGGAAACTTAGTGGAAGAGTGATTGATGAACTCCTTGAAACAACGCGAGAACTTGAAGGGCAGAATGAGAAAAGAGACAAAGCGGATTTTGCATTGTGGAAGCAGGCGGCTCCCGAGCATATCATGCGATGGAACAGCCCATGGGGTGTAGGCTATCCCGGCTGGCACATTGAATGTTCGGCCATGGCAACAAAATATCTTGGTGCACAGTTTGATATTCACGGAGGAGGAATGGATTTACAGTTTCCGCATCATGAAAGTGAAATTGCTCAAAGTACAATCTGCAATCACAAAGCACCGGTTCGTTATTGGGTGCATAATAATATGATTACCATCAACGGCCGTAAGATGGGTAAGAGCTACAACAACGTCATCAAACTAACGGAGTTGTTCAGTGGCAATCATCCATTGTTGGAGAAAGCTTATTCTCCGATGACGGTTCGTTTTTTTATTCTGCAAACACAATACAGAAGTACGCTTGATTTCAGCAATGAAGCATTGCAGGCAGCTGAAAAAGGGTTGAAGCGTCTTTGGGAAGCGCATACATGGTTTCAGCAGCAGGAGATGATAAAAGGTGGTGAAACTGCGGAGGATGTTTCACTGGATGAACAGGTTAGAAAACAGCTTGCTGAAATGCAGGAAAATATGGATGATGATCTCAACACAGCCAAGGTACTTGCGAATGTATTTGAACTTGTTCCTGTTATCAACGGGATGAAAGATCTACATATTGCAGCAACTGCTTTGTCCGCTTCCACAGTTCAGTTGATGAAGGAAAAGCTTAAGCTCTATCTGGAAGATATTTTTGGATTGAAGCAGGAAACCGACGCCGGCAATGAGAAGTTGAAAGGAGTTATGGAGTTATTGATTGATATCCGCAAAGCTGCAAAAGAGAAAAAAGATTTTGTAACCAGCGACGAAATCAGAAAAAGACTCGCAACACTTGGTATTCAACTGAAGGATGAAAAAGGCGGAGGAATGAGTTATTCGATCGAGTAAGATGCAACATAATGCTCTTCGTGAGCCGAATCACTTTCTTCAACTATAGTCATAATCCCTATTGTTTGATTCACAGCTTCGGATAACATTTCCGGGAAACGGTTTGCCCACAACCTAAAGAATTCAACATCTTCAGCGTCTTTTTTGGTTATCTCCATCACTTTTGAAAGTTCAAATTTTTTTGAGGCAATGCCGACCCCAGCCCTCTCTCCATCCAGGGCATTGCATAGTTGTTCTGCATGTCCCTCCACGGGCACCATCATCACCGGCTTTCCCAGATAAAATGCTTCGCACACGCTTTCGAACCCGGCGGTAGTTACCACCGCTGCTGCATTGATCATGTATCTTAAAAATTGCTGATCATTCAGGCTGTGAAAAGTAAGGCTTTCATTGTATTCCCACTTGTCTCTTACTTTTTTACTGTCTGTAAAACAGTGAATCTCAATATCCGGATTCTCTTTGTTCCACTGGATGATATTGTCCATATAACCTGCGTTTACGATATAAACCAGCAGATGCCGACCCTGAAATGGCTCAGCTGTTTTTATTTCATTTCTTAACAACGGCGGACAAGGAATAATATTCTTATGTTTTTCTAAATCTTTATTGTTGAAAGAAAGCGCGAGCAGCGATTTACTTCCAAAAGCAGTAAGATGTGTGTATTTCTTCAGCATCCATTTGTCTGTTCCGGAAAGGGTTTCAGGAAATATAAATGATGGATGTAAGAAAAGATACTGGTGTGCGATAGAGATAGTTTTCGTGCGAATACTACCAATTAAATGTGCTGCACCGATGAGAGGTTCATAAAAATTGATAATTAAATCGGGATTTTGTCTTTTAATGATCTCGCGTATTACGTGAATACTTTTCCAGTATTCTCTGATTTTGCTTAACGACTTAATGATTGTAGGCATTAGTCGGACGGCCTTGTTCTCTTTGTCTCTGACAAAACCCGGACTCTCGATTCGGTATACGGGGGCTTGTATACGTTTACGGAAGTAAGCGGGTAAGTGGTTAGATCTGTTGCCGCCAACGATAACACCTGTTATATTATAACCTTCTTTCTTTAATAATTCATATGCTACAATCGCCTGGCTTAAGTGTCCGCGACCTTCACCCTGAACCGCGAAAAGTATATTTGCTTTGGCAACTGATGTATTTGTGCTTATCATCTTTGAAAACTATTTTCTGACGGATAATTTATTAATTAACCATTGCCAATAACGGCACATCTTCAGATGGCTGGTATTTGTGATCGTGTTCAGTTTCAGTAAATACGGGCAAAATGTTTTTTACCCATTCAGCATAATAAATAATGTCCCATTCGCCGTTTTCGTTTTCTGTTAGAGCACTCATAGTCTCCACCCAGTCTCCGCTGTTTAAATAATGTATGCCATTAATTTCTTTATTCGCCGCTTGGTGAATATGTCCGCAAATAATTCCATCACATCCGTTCACCCTTGCTACTTCGCTTAACTGTTCTTCGTAGTCGGAGATAAAAGAAACAGCCGACTTCACTTTGGCCTTTACAACCTGCGACAAAGAATAATAAGGCAATCCTTTTTTTGCTCGGTAATGGTTGTAATGCCTGTTGAGCCAAAGCAGGAACGTGTATCCTGTGTCTCCAAGCTTGGCAAGCCATTTAAGTTTCGTTGTAACAGTATCAAAGATATCTCCGTGAACAACGTAATATTTTTTATTGCCACTTTGCAAAATATGCGTTCGTTTGATAACGAAACGTCCGAATGAAAAAGGAAGAATCTCATCTAAGAAATCATCGTGGTTACCTCTTAGGTAAATGATTTTAGTATTGTACTTATAGAGATACTTCATGAGAATGCGAAAGAAGCGTGTATGCTTTTTCTTCCATTCTCCCGACTTCCTTAACTGCCAGCCGTCTATTATGTCTCCATTAAGAATAAGCGTATCGCAAGTGTGTGACTGTAAAAAATCAACCACTTCCTTTACTCTGGAGTTGCTGATTCCGAGATGCAGATCGGAAAGAATGATTGTTCTGTAATGAGCTTTCATGCCGAAGGTTTTCGAAAGTTATGGGCGGCATATAAATGAATGGTTAACGGTCTATTAATTTATGATGAACAAGGTTGTCCGTTGTCGGTTAGCGGGTTGACTAAATATGTATGTGGTTCGTGAGGACACTAACCACGGCAAGACGATAAGCGAACAGCGTTTTAAAGCTCCGTAGGAGCAAAATATCGGTAGATTCCGTAGGAGCGAAACACGGGTAGAATAATATTATTAACAAGAAATAAAAAGTGCCGTAGGTACGAAATAATTTGTAGAGCCCAGGAGTTCATAACTACACAAACCGTGTTTGATGCGAAAGTACCACCTAGAATATTATGGCATTAAAAAAGCCCTCCTTTTCAGGAGAGCTTTTTACAGAGCAGAAAATAATTTTATTGAACCAGCTGGAGTTCTTTAACAAGGTGACCGGCGCCGCCAAGTTTATCAATACACCATAATACGTAGCGAATATCAACACAGATGGTTCTGTTCAGGTTTTTGTCGAAAGCCAGTTTGTGACTTAATGCTTCGTAGTTACCATCGAAAGCAAGCCCAATTAAATGACCATCTCCATTTATTACTGGTGAACCGCTATTACCTCCGGTAATATCATTAGTAGTAATAAATCCAATGACAAGATCTTTTCTCAAAGGATCGGCATAGCGGCCAAAATCTTTTTTCTTCAGTAATTCAATCTGCTTTGCCGGCAGGTCGAATTCATAATCACCTGGTTTGAATTTTTCGAGCAGTCCTTTTGAAGTTGTAATAAAATCGTATTTCACACCATCTTTCGGGCTGTAGTTTTTTACCGACCCGTATGACACCCTCATTGTAAAAGTGGCATCAGGGTACATTTTTTTAGCAGCAGCCGGATTCATTTGCATAATGCCTTTCAGATAGAGGCGACTAAGTTCATTATTGCGTGTTGCGAAATCCTGGTATTTACTGAGATAGTTTTCTTTCCAGTTTTTATCAAAAGCCGAAGCAAGTTTGAATGCAGGATCATTTTGCAAAACAGAAGCATCAGGATTTTGTACAAATGCATTCCATTTTTCTTCGTTTAGCAATATCGTGTTCTCAAAAATATTTGCTGCTAATTTTTTAAAGGTAGCATCATCCTGTAAAGGACCATACTCACTGCTGATGCTGTTGAAAAGTCCCGATGGATGTTGTTCAGCAGGGATATCCTTGTAATACATCAGCAATACAGCTGCAAGAATCTGACGATCGCTAACTGCATCATGCCCTTCGAGGAAAGACTTTCTTGCATCGGAAGCTATTTGTGCAGCTTTTTTTCTGTCTTCAGCAGACGTGCCCGCTTTGGTAAGCGCGGCTTCCAGCACAGAGAGTGACGCAGCATATCCAATTAAAGGAGAGCCATAAATACCTTCTCCCATATAAACACGATGCTGACTGTAAGGTCTCCAGGCATCATAAATTTTTTGCCAGTCAGAAAAAACATTTTTAAACTCGGCTTTATCTGCAGCCCAATCGATATACTTTTTCTCTGCTTTTATTTTTTGTCCGTACACGTCATATTTCAATAACTGTTTGGTTTCTCCGTCGTAGAACTTCCAGTAATTCGCAATGGAAGCATAGCTGCTTGCAAGTTTTAATTTGACAGCAGGATCTTTTTGCATTTCTGTGAGCATGTACTTTAAACGTACATCACGAAGTCTCACCAGCGCTGGGTTGTTGATGTCTGTTGCCAGCTTAACACCAAGTGATGTTTCATAACGATTGGTGCTTCCCGGATATCCCCAGGTCATGGCAAAGTCACCGTTTTTAATACCTTTCATAGAAACAGGCAAAAACCATTTCGGTTTGTAAGGAACGTTTTTCTCATTGTATTCTGCAGGCTTCCCGCTTGCGGATGAATAAACCCTGAAAACAGAAAAATCGCCGGTATGGCGAGGCCATTCCCAGTTGTCGGTATCTCCGCCAAACTTACCAACACTTTCAGGAGGTGTTCCGACAAGTCTTACATCTTTATAACGCTGGTAAACAAAAACCAGATATTGATTTCCTTTAAATAGAGGGCTCACACGTGCTTCAATAAACTCGCTTTCTGTTGAATAGCGCTTATTGATTGCTGCCAATACAGCCGTTTGCTTCTGTGACCTTGCAGAACCTTCAAGGCTTCCAAGTGAATCAAGTACTTCATTTGTCACATCTTTAATTTTCAATAAAAACTGAACGGAGAGATTGGTTCTGATTTCTTCACCAAAATTTTTGGCATAAAAACCATCACGCAGATAGTTATTGGTTACACTGGATGCTGAAGCAATGGCTCCGTATCCGCAATGGTGATTTGTGAAGATCAATCCTTTGTCGCTCACTATTTCACCCGTACATCCGCCACCAAAAATGATAATAGCATCTTTTAAAGAAGCTTTGTTGATATTGTAAAGCTGCTCCTTTGTGAGCTTTAGGCCTTTTTTCTGCATATTGGCATAAACCTGTTCGCCTAATAAAAGCGGCAACCACATGCCTTCGTCGGCATAACTACGGAAAAGACAAAGAACAAAAAGAAACGTAACAAGCAATTTTCTCATACATTAAAATTTAAAGAACAAACGTACGGTAAAAAATGAAAGAGAGAAACAGCTTTTTAAACTGATTATTGATTTTCTTCTTTTTTGTCGAAGCGAGTCTCTTCCCGAGTTGTTTTATTATTCTTCTCCTGATTCTGAAAAAAATAATTCGTCTCACAATTATCCCCATCACAACAGGGCAAGGCATTTGTGTTGCAGACGGGACACTGATAATGCCCGTGAACATGAATCATTTTCACTGTATGACCACAAAAGAGACATTGATTCATAACCCCGTTAAAACTGAATTTTAAATTTGGTTAACGATATCCGATCCACGACCTGGCAGCTGCATCGTATAGCCAGTAGACACCATTGCAAAATGCAAAGTTTAATTTTTCTCGAACCACTGCTTCGGGGGGAAGTTGTAAACGAGTTGTCAATAGCCCTGTATTTGCACTGTACAATTCGATTTCCCTTGTTTCAACATTCAATATCCCAAATTCATTGTTAGAGAGACCGGTATAAATTAATGAAGTGTTGTTGTAACCCTGCAAAAGAGATACTGTATCAGCTACAAAATTTGCGGGGGGTGGTTTTTTTAATGTATAACCAGTTTTTATCAGTTTTCTTTTCTCCGGCAATTCTTTTCCTGTCTCGCCGTCATATGCAACTGCTGATGCTCCTTTAAGGAAATAAACAATATTTTCTTTTGGATTGTAAGCACCGGAAGATTGCGGAAAAGGTTGCTGCTGTCCTTCAAACAAGGGAGCTACATCATAAGGTATTCCTTCTTCATCCATCACATATTTACACCAGCCGTTTTTTCCGAAGCCGTTTGCATAAAATGTTTTTGCCTTCTGGTTATACCATAGCCCTCTTACATCATATAAAACCGCAAGATCTGCAGGTGAGCTTCTTTCTCCGAGTGCGTTAAAAATGGCAAGAGAAAATGTTTTATTGCCTGCAATGGTAGCGTAATAATTGCGTGTTCTTCCGTGCACGGCAACCGTTCCTCCGTTTTCGCCTGCTCTTCCCGGCATTTGCAAAGTTGTTACTTTGTTGAGCTTACGGATAACCTGACCCGCAACCAGCAATTGAATCATCAGAAAAGGAAACACCAAAAAGACAGACTTCATTTTTTAATATTTAATGAGTCAGATAAAAAGAAAAAGGTTATTTAGTTTTCAGGGGAACGATTCAGTTCATTCCACAATACATCTTTCAAGTCTGTAAGACCTGCGCCGGTTACAGCGGAGATAAACACATACGGTATGTTTTTAGGAAGCTCACTTTCAATAGCGGCTTTTAATTCATCATCCAGTAAATCACTTTTGCTGATACACAATACAAACTGCTTTTGCAGCATCTCGGGATTATAAGCTTCAAGCTCATTGAGCAGGATCTTAAATTCTTCTGCAATGTTGTTGCTGTCGGCCGGAATCACAAACAGCAATACGCTGTTTCTTTCGATATGTCTCAGAAAACGATGCCCCAATCCTTTCCCTTCTGCCGCACCTTCAATGATTCCGGGTAAATCGGCGATACAGAAACTTCTGTCGTTCCGATAAGCCACCATTCCAAGTTGAGGGGTGAGGGTTGTAAATGCGTAGTTGGCAATTTTGGGTTTTGCTGCAGTGATACTACTGAGCAATGTTGATTTTCCTGCATTGGGAAAGCCAACCAGTCCAACATCCGCAAGCACTTTTAATTCGAGAATCTTCCATCCTTCCTGTCCTTCTTCTCCGGGTTGTGCGTATTCGGGAGCCTGGTTGGTGGGAGTTGCGAAATGTGCATTACCTAACCCGCCTCTTCCTCCTTTCATCAAAACAACCTCCTGCCCATCTGTAAGAATTTCGGCTTCGAGAGTTCCGCTTTCTTCATCACGTGCAATGGTGCCAAGTGGTACTTCAATGATAATATCTTTCCCGTCTTTACCGGTCATGTTGTTCTTATTGCCGGATACTCCGTTTTCAGCCAATACATTTTTATAATAACGAAGATGAAGCAGGGTCCAGAGTTGGCTGTTGCCTTTTAGGATGATGTGGCCGCCTCGTCCACCATCGCCACCATCGGGGCCGGCTTTGGGGTTGAATTTTGTGCGTGCAAAATGTTTGCTGCCGGCACCACCATGTCCGCTTCGGCAGAAAACACGGATATAATCAATGAAGTTTTTTTCCATTTGTTATTGCAAAAGTAACCGGAAGGGACTGGTATAAGAAATTGAATTTGGAAGGGGTACGCGGTTATGCGTTACGAGACTAGCGTCTCTCGTCTATTTTTGGTAGAGAACCATCAATACATTTAATAGTCATCCGATGATGGATCAGGCTCCTCTTTTAATCGCTTTTTCCTTTGATATCCCAGTATTCTCCTGATAAGAAGATATCCTCCTCCTAAAATTGCAATCAATCCTAATATAAGCACAACAATAGCAAGACCTTCGGCCCCGCTACAGGAAATATTGCAGGAAAGAATTGCCACCAGGTATAAAGAAAAAATTGCAGCAACTACAACTAGTGTAATTAATAATATTTTTGCCCAAGTTGCAATTTTTAATTTGTGTTTTTGTTTTTTTTCTTTCGCCAGCTTCCGTAATTCTTTTTTACCCAAATGATTTTCTCCGGAGATGATCTTGCTGGCTGTATTTGTGCTATTGGTTGGTTTAACAGTAATGCCGTTCGCGCTTTTAGCGGTATGAGGCAGATAGACTTCGCGCTCGTTTAAATGATTTCCCCAGAAAGCGATCATAATAAAAGTGCAAGAAATCAGAACGAAATCAAGGGTCTTACGGTAATAATAGTTAGCTTTTCTTTTATAGACGATCGATGCGATTAAAAACAAACCCAACGACACGTAAATTACTAATGTTGTAAACTGTATTCCCACTTCCCGAAATAGAAGGCCACTGCTAATTGCAAGAATATTTATCAACACATAGAGAAGTATAATACTTATTTGTGCTTTTCGCGGATTTTGCCTTGCCCAGAAGGAAATTGATTTCATCTTCAGCAGTTTTATGCGGTTATTTATACAAATGATCGACGAAAAATAGATATAGAAAACCCTACTAAAGATGATATTCGTTACTTCACTGGATGATCTGTGCGAAAACAAAGTCCTTTGAACAGGGCAATCTGCTCTTTTTTCTGATTAAATACTGAAATCTGGTAGAGCCCGGTTGATTTTCCATTATGTACCTCCTTTGCTTCTGCAATTAATTCGTCGCCTGTGTATGCCGGCTTGATGAAATTGATGGAGGTGTCAAGTGCTACCGACCTACGATTATAGCTGTTACAGGCAAAGGCAAATGCACTATCGGCCAAAGCGAAAGTTACACCGCCGTGTACAATGCCCAACCCGTTTGCCATTTCTTCCCGAATGAGCATGCTGATTTTACTGTATCCGTTTTCACAACTTAGAATCTTTACGCCCAGCCATTGACTGAAACGATCGTTGTTCAGAATATGCTCAGCAATGGAAGCCGGGGAATGATGTTCATTCATTTCTTATTCGATTAAGTTTGTTTTTTTCTGAATATCCCTGATTGCATCAAACAGAGTTAGCAGGTTTTTCTCGGAGTTGAATGCCTGTATAGAATACCGAATGTAACATTTGTTTTCATGGCGCATCACCGGAATTTCAATTTGATAGTTGTTGTAAAGCAACGACTGTAATTTTTCCGGCTCTTTTGTTTTGATAGGTGCGCTGCAGAGTTGTAAAATAAAAGTATCGTTAACCGGAGCGAGGGGCTGTTCACCAAACAGCGCAGAAAAAGGTGTGGCATTATCTTGTGTGAGTTTTCTGCACGACTGAGCAACGGATTCCCAGTTGTGTTCTTTCATAAATTCCAATGCTGCCGGAATGGTGAGAAAGGCAGAAAAATCACGGGTGCCCTGCATCTGGTGGTAATCCTGAAAAATTGAATCGGAAGGAAACAAAGCTTTGTAGCCCCAGCTAATCACCAGCGGATCGAAGAGCTGTTGAAATTCTTTTTTCACATACAGAAATGAAGAACCCTTTGGTGTCATCATCCATTTGTGACAAGTGCCGGTATAGATATCGGCCTGTAATGATGAAAGACTTAAAGGTATTTGTCCCGGTGCATGTGCGCCGTCAACAAATGTCATCAATCCTCTTTTCTTTGCTTCCGCACAGATTTCTTCTACAGGTAGTCGCAATCCGGTTGAACTGGTAATATGACTAATAAAAACAAGTTTTGTTTTACCTGAAGCACCTTTGAAGAACTGTTCAATAAAATCTTCTTTGCTTTCCAGCGGAAGACGGATTGGTTGGCGTTTATAAAAAGCTCCTGCTTTTTCGCAATAATAATTCCAGGTTCTGTCGCAGGCACCATATTCAAGATCTGTGGTAAGAATTTCATCACCTTTTTGCAGCAGAAAACTTTTAGCAATGATGTTTACTGCATAGGAAGGGTTGGTGACAAAAACCAGGTCTTTTGCTTCGCAACCAATAAAATTGCCGAGTGCCTGTTTCGACTGCTCAATGTAACGCGGACCGGTTACGGTGATAAACTGCACCGGTTCCTGTTCCAGTTCAAGTTGATATTGTTGGTATTTTTCGAAGACCGGTTTCACGCATGCGCCAAAGGAGCCGAAGTTGAGGTAAGTGATGTCTTTGCGGAGAAGGAAATAGGAGGAGAGATCTTGTTGCATGAATCTTTCTAATTTGATCAAATTAAAATTAATAGATCTGAGATGAATCATTTCAGTTTTATTCCTGGTGTTATGTTTATCGTTCACCCCGGGCAATTTAACCGCAGGGTCGGCTTCGCCATTTTTTTAAACCTTGGAAGGATGGATTTCAAGTTTTTCAACTTTATAATAAAAGATTGAATATCAAAATATTATGACTAAAGCACCTTTTTCTTTTTAAAATGATTTCGGAATTAAAAAGCTTTCTTTCAACAAAAACTTTATCTTAGTCGTTGTAAACCAATGGTGAGCATCAATTTTTCAAACGGTCTGTAAGAAGAAAATGTTTAATTGATCAGTAAGATATTTTGATCAAGTTATATCTGCAGCTGCAATAAGATAAATCGCTTCGCCAATTACACGAAAAAACTGAATTAAACATAAAAGGGACTTTGCCTATTTGTAAGTTATATACAATGGCAAGACGAAACACATTATAATTAATAACTCTGATAAAAATATTTTAAACAAAAACGAATATGGACTTTAAAGACCAAATTAAACAACTGGGTGACAGAGTTACTAAACTGAAAGAACAGATTCAGACTGAGGAAGCTACAAAAAATGCTTTCATAATGCCGTTTTTACAATCATTAGGTTATGACGTATTTAATCCACTCGAAGTTGTTCCCGAATATATAACTGACATTGGAACAAAAAAAGGCGAGAAAATTGACTATGCTATTTTCAAAGATGGTAATCCGACAATTTTGATTGAATGCAAACATTGGGTACAAAATCTGAATCTTCACGATGGACAACTTTTGCGATACTTCCATGTATCCAAAGCAAAGTTTGGTCTTTTAACAAATGGTATAACATATCGTTTTTATTCAGACTTAGTTGAAGCTAACAAAATGGATGAAAAACCATTTTTAGAATTCAATATTAATGAAATTAAAGACAACCAAACTGAAGAACTTAAAAAGTTTCACAAGACAGTTTTTGATGCTGAAAGTATCACGAATACTGCAAGCGAATTAAAATACACGAATGAACTAAAGCACTTATTACAACAAGAACTAACAAACCCAAGTGCGGATTTTGTAAAACATTTTGCAAAACAAGTTTATCCGAGTAATATTTCGGCAAAGGTCCTCGAACAGTTTACTAATTTGACAAAGAAATCAATTCAACAACACATAAGCGACCTAATTACAGAGCGCTTAAAAACCGCATTGTCAAAGGAAGATGAAAAAACTAAAGAACAAGAAGCAATTATAGCGGAACAAGCCAAAGCGGAAGAAAATAAAGTTGTAACAACAGAAGAAGAACTAGAAGGGTTTATGATAGTAAAAACAATCGTTCGGCAAAAAATTAATGCAACACGAATTTCATATCGTGATGCTCAATCATATTTTGCAATTTTACTAGACGACAATAATCGTAAGACCATTTGCCGCCTTTACTTAAACGGGTCTAAAAAATATTTCGTGACGCTTGATGAACAAAAAAAAGAAGTGAAAAACGAAATCACTTCGCTTGACGACATTTTCAAATACTCCGAAATACTTCATTCAATTATTGAGAATTACGAAAAATCCAAAGAAAGCACTTAAAGATTGACTTTTCGTTCACCCCGGGGTCTGCCAAAGGCGACCCCGGGAATTATTACGCAGGGTCGGCTTCGCCAGACCCTGCGGTGACAATATCAGTAGTAAGATGAGAATGAGAATTTTATCTAGCTTCCTTTTTTGAACAATGAGCGTTTACATCCTCACCATCCTCACAGCATCCAGCATCGCTTTATTGATTTCCACATTCATGTTCGTATTCCATGGTTCGAGAATGAGCTGAATGCGGTTTTCTCCTTTCTTCAATTTCAATACAATGCTGTTTGTGTATCCCCAGTTGCTCCATTCTTCTGTGCCGCGTTGCGGAAATACAATGGTGCCGGCTAGAATGTTGTTGTGATATAAACTTCGAATTCCACATTTGTTGTCGGTGTTCCATGGGCCGCTCCCGTTTGAATAACGAAAGTCTATTCTGTAATTGCCAGCTTTGGAAACTGTTATTGGTATCTCCAACTTTGTGTTTTGTGCAGTTGATAATTCTACAAATCCATTACCCGAATAGTTGATATAGGGAAGATTTGTTTTCGCTGTAAAATTCTCGGCTTCAATTAATTGAATATCATTTTCACTTGCCACAAGCAACGGCTCGCTCGCAAAAGAAGCAACTCCGTTTTCATCAATTGCCGCAATCTGGTATTCGGCAGCAGTGCCGGGACTTACTTCATATATATTTTCAGTTGTATGCGCTATTGCTTTACCGTCTTTAATAATCTGATAGCGAACTGCTCCGTTCACAGTTTTCCACTCAAGTACATTTCCGTTCCTACTTACCTGTGGATCAGGCAACGAAAATTTATTTTCCGTGAGAGAAATACCAGTACTATTAAATGGCTGATTGTCTAATTGAATTTCAATTTCATTTTCACCGTTGATATTTGCCGGTATTGTCACCGCAGGGTCGGCTTCGCCAGACCCTGCGGTGACAATTAAGCCATAGATATTATACATTCTCGTCTACCCCGGGGTCTGCCATTGGCGACCCCGGGCAATTATTCCGCAGGGTCGGCTACGCCAGACCCTGCGGTGACAAAACGAGGGGCAAAGAAATTTGGAAATAGTTGTCTAAATAGTTAACTTTAACTTGTGAACAAAGTCAGACAAGTCATAGCCTATAAAAAGTATTTTCTTGACTTTTATGAGAATCAAACTGACGCTGTTCAAGCTAAAATTGAGTGGACATTACAATTAATTAAAGTAACTCCGCATGTGCCCAAAAAGTATTTTGATCACATGAGTGGGACAAAGGGACTTTACGAAATTAGGGTTGAAGTAGGGAGCAATATTTTTAGAATATTTTCCTTTTTTGACAAAGGCAATTTAGTTGTATTGGGTAATGGTTTTCAGAAGAAAACTCAAAAGACACCAAAACAAGAAATTGAAAAGGCATTAAAAATTATGGAGGAATATAAAAATGAAAAAGACAAATAAAAATATCACGACTCTAGATGAAATACTCGACAAGAAGTATGGTAAAATCGGTTCTAAAAAACGCGAAAAATGGGAGCAGGATTTTGAGTCATTTAGACTTGGTGCTATGCTTGAAGAAGCTCGGACAAAATTAGGAATGACACAAGAAGAACTCGCAGAAAAATGCGGGACTAACAAATCATACATTTCACGCATCGAAAATAATACATCGGACATTCGCTTATCAACGCTAATGAAAATTATTCAACAAGGTTTAGGCGGACATCTTAAATTGACATTACAAGTTTAAAACCCGCCCACTAAAAACCAACAAGCCAAATTCGCAGTGCAGGGTCCACTTGATTGCGCTTTAAATTAAATCCGTTCACAACCTCACCACCCTCACAGCATCCAGCATCGCTTTATTGATTTCCACATTCATGTTTGTATTCCATTCTTCCAGAATAAGCTGAATGCGGTTTTCTCCTTTCTTCAACTTTAGTACAATGCTGTTTGTGTATCCCCAGTTGCTCCATTCTTCTGTGCCGCGTTGCGGAAATACTATGGTGCCGGCTAGCATGTTGTTGTGATATAAACTTCGAATTCCACATTTGTTGTCGGTGTTCCATGGGCCGCTCCCGTTTGAATAACGAAAGTCTATTCTGTAATTGTCAGCTTTGGAAACTGTTATTGGTATCTCCAACTTTGTGTTTTGTGCAGTTGATAATTCTACAAATCCATTACCCGAATAGTTGATATAAGGCAGATTTGTTTTTGCTGAGAAGTTTTCTGCTTCAATCAATTGGATGTTTTTTTCATTTGCTACCAGCAATGGCTCACTTGCAAAAGAAGCAACTCCGTTTTCATCAATTGCCGTGATCTGGTATTCGGCAGCAGAACCGGGATTTACTTCATAGCTATTATTCGTCGTATTTACAATCACCTTTCCGTTTTTGATTACCTGGTAACCAACTGCTCCGTTCGCAGTTTTCCATTCAAGTAAATTTCCGTTTTTAGTTACCTGTGGATCGGGCAACGAAAATTTATTTTCCGTGAGATGAATTTCTGAACCGTTAAATGGCTGATTGTCCAATTGAATTTCAATTTCATTTATTCCGCTAATTGTTGCAGGAATAAAATAATCGGATTGTTCTTTTCCATTGAGTTTAAATGATACAATCTTGTTTCCAGTACCATACACGCGTATTGTAAGAACTGCATTTCTGTATTTGAAATTCCGAAGTGTTTTTGTTCCGGTATAAGCTGTTGGCACTGCCGGCGTAAAGCGTAGCCAGTTGGTTTCAAACTGCATGCCAATAAAAACTCGATGCACCATCGCAAGGTTCCCTGCCATGCTCCACAACATCCTGTCCGAATTCACTTCTGTTCCGTTGAAATCTCCGGTTTCTGCCACCATGTTTTCATAGTTCGTCAGAAAAAATCCGCCTGCTCGATAAATACTTGCAAGTCCGTGCGACAATGCTGCTTCATTGCCTGCCTTTGCAGCTGCTAAATTCCAATACGATTGCACAAAAGGCCAGATGGCATTGTTGTGATAAGGGGGAATGCCCGGTATTTGCGGATAGATACAGGTTACTCCGTAAGGTGTCAATGGAGATTTTTGAAAGATAGAAGAAGCTTTCTTTTTATCTGCTACATCAAACAACACTGCCAATGATTCTCCCAACGCCTCAAAGCGTGGAGAGAGGGATAGTCCTGCTCTTCCATATCGGTATTGACCATAATATCCGTTCTCTTTATTCCACAGATACTGATTGATTCCTTTTTTAATTTTTTCTGCTCTTGCTTCAAATACTTCACTCGCTTTTCCTAATTCTTTCGCCATCGATCCGGCAATGCGGTTTGCCTGGTAATGCACCACATTCGTTCCCAGGTTTTGCGACATATAAATATCTGCATTGTTCATCCAACGCGGATATGTTTGTTCCCTCCAGTCGAGGAAGGATGATTCTCCTTTATACAAACCCGTTAACGGATCCGCCAGTACTTGATGATCATCTTCCAGAGTATTGGAAATAATTTCATACGCTTGTTCCAGCCAACTGCGATCGCCTGTTGCTTTATACAATTCCCAAGCGGCCAGCACCCAGGTGGTTCTGTCGGAGGAAACAGGCCACGATCCTCCCGAACCTGTATCCTGAATGATGCGTTTGCGTTTTACTTTTTTCAGCAGCGAAATTTTTGCAATGTCGGGCTGATGATAAGCAAACGCAAGCAGAATACTGTAGCTGATGTCTCTTGTCCATACACCTCCCCATTTTGCTCCCGTGCGAAATGTGCTGTCGGCTTCAATATTTTTTAATGCTTCTTCCAATGATAAATTAAACAACGCATCCACAATGGGTTGATCGGATATGTAAGATGGTTTTTGTGATACGTCGCGTGTGAGCCTCCATGTTTTTTCTTCCTGCGCAGCTCCTTCATCAAAACGGTTGAAAACAATTTTAATGGAATAGATGCCATCACCATCTTGATCTTCCAGTTTCAATCCTTTATTACCCAGATTAACAAAATCCCAAGACAAGGGTTCTGCGCCGCCTGCGATATAAAATCCTTTGAAGTCTGATTTCGCAATACGAGATCCATCGTATGCTTCATAATATCCTTTTTCCTGAAACTGTTTGAGCACAGGATTCATATCCACGCGAATTGTGTATTCGTAGTTGACGGGCAGATAGCCGGCTGTGACACCGGGTTGTGGAGGCGGGATTTTTCCAAATGTTACCACTGGTGCTTCGTGTTCATCACCAATCAATACCCAGTGATCATCGCCCGGCGCCATTTCATTGTCTTTTTCATTGATGCTGAATTTGTATTTAATGAGGCGAGAGAATGTGGTGCTAGCCGGACTTTTATACGTAGATACAATCTTTGAAGGTGAAACAGCGACAGCTGTGTTTTTTCCTTGAATGATTTTATCGGAGAAGAGGGTGTATTCTTTTGAGGAATAAAGTATTTGCTGCGCAATGGTATTCTTATTCATAATGAACAGAGCAATACTTAAAAGTAAAAATCGGGGCATACTATTAATTTGAATCTTTAATCTCTTACACAGATACAAAATAATGCAAATAAACTACAGGACTCTTTTAAAAGAGAGGTAGTTAACGTATAAAAAAAGAAATAGCTAGGCACTGCCTGCTCGAAAAATTTATTTCTTCAAGCCGTCAATAAGAATATGTACAATGTTTTCTTCCACATCTTTTGCTGTAATTTTCGCTGTGGAACGGTGCCAGCTTTCTATTCCTCCTACTGCATGAAGCATGATGAGAACTGCGGTTGGGCTGTCAATTTTTTTAATCTGATTTTTCTTGATCCCGTCTTCAACAATTATAGCAAAACGTTTTCTGTAATTGCGTCTTTGGTTATGAAAATTAGAACGATAGGGCTCATCAAGATGTTTCCACTCTCTGTCAGCAACCAGTACTTCTTCCACATGGTCAACCATTTGGTTAATATGAAATCTTAGTAGAGTTTCGATTTTTTCAAGCGGAGAAGCGTCTCTTAATTCAACCTCATCCATATGGGCATTGAAATCATTGGCTACACCAAAGCAGACAGACTCAAGAATTTCATTCTTTGATTTGATGTGGTTATACAAGCTCGCTGCTTCTATGCCAATATTTTCAGCAAGATCACGCATACTGGCTGCTCCAAATCCTTTTTCACGGAAGAGTGCAGCACCTGCTTTGATGATCAGGTCTTTTCTGCTTTCGTTTTTGGCAACTTTAAGTTTTCCCATTGAATGATTATTGAGTTTTGGTCAAGTTATTTGCTAAAACCGTAGTTTTTTTCAATACAAGCCCCTTGTTATGGGGAGTGAATTCTATAAAATTAAAAATATTCTTTAAGTATGTAAAAAGAAAAACAAAAAACAATAACGAATGTTCGCGTTTTTACATTGTAAGAGTCGGGTCAACCATTACCTTTGCGTCAACTTAAAAATCTTCATATGTCTCTGATAGTTGTAGGAACAATGGCCTTCGATGCAATAGAAACTCCTTTTGGTAAAAGCGATAAAATTATCGGAGGAGCAGCTACCTATATTTCACTTAGTGCTGCCAATTTTTGCAGTCCTATCTACCAGGTATCTGTTGTTGGCGGCGATTATCCTCAGTCTGAGATGGACGATCTTAAAAAGCGAGGTGTACAATTGGAGGGCGTCCAGGTTCGTCCGGATGAAAAAAGTTTCTTCTGGAGCGGCCGTTATCATATGGACATGAATACAAGAGACACGCTTGACACACAGTTAAATGTACTGGCAGATTTCGATCCTGTACTTCCTGAATCATACCAGCAGGCACAGTTCCTGATGCTAGGCAACCTGATGCCGGCTGTTCAGATCAAAGTGATTGAGCAGTTACGCAACAAACCACGTCTTATTGTGATGGACACAATGAATTTCTGGATGGAGTCGGCACTGGAAGATTTAAAAACAGTTCTCAAACATGTAGATGTTTTGATGGTTAACGACAGTGAAGCACGACAACTCAGCGGTGAATATTCTCTTGTTAAAGCAGCACGTGTGATCATGAGTATGGGTCCTCGCTTTCTCGTCATCAAAAAAGGAGAGCATGGCGCTTTGTTGTTCAATGAAAACAATGTGTTCTTTGCCCCTGCCTTGCCCCTGGAGGATGTATTCGATCCTACAGGAGCAGGAGATACTTTTGCCGGCGGCTTCATCGGTTACCTGGCACAGACAAAAGATATCAGTTTCGACAACATGAAAAACGCCATTATTGTGGGTAGTGCGATGGCAAGTTTCTGTGTTGAGAAATTTGGCACGGAGCGTTTACGTGATCTTACAAAACAGGAAATAGATGAACGCATTCAGCAGTTTGTTGATCTCGTCAACTTTGATATTTCGCTTTCCTGATGGATCATGGTTTATTAGGGGAAATTGGTTCGGACTGGACAATCATCCTTCCTGAAAAGGTTACAGAAGAAGCGCTTCTTCATTTGCTTGCCGAAAAAATTAATACGCTCATTCAAGACGATTTCAATAAGCTTCTAACACTTCTGTATCGGATAGATATTGATGAAAGGAAATTAAAATCCCTGCTTCAGGATCATCCCGATCAGGATGCCGGTTTGTTGATTGCCGGAATGGTGCTGGAAAGGCAACAACAAAAGGCTGAAGCAAGAAAGAAATATCGATCTGATCATCAGTCTGATCAAAACCAGGAGGAAAAGTGGTAATCGGTTTTAGTCCCTAAACATCAATTCTTTTACTTTTTCCTTGTCTTCTTTTTCTTTCTTTAAATCAAACATAGTACCGAAAATCCTGTCCCAAAGCGTACAGCTAACCCCAAACCCTTTGTCTTCATCTTTATAATGATGCAGGTGGTGATTTCGCCAAAGTGGTTTCATCCATTTGAAGGGAGGGTTGTATGCGTGAATTGCATAGTGCATTGAGCCGTAAAGAAGATAGCCAAGCAAAAATCCCGGGAAAAAAGAAAAAGCATAATCATTGATCAGAAGATAGCAAATGCCAAAAAGGGCGGATGAAATCAGTAGGCTGGGGATAGGTGGCATAAATAAACGTTCTCGATCTCTTGGGTATTCGTGGTGGTTGCCGTGAATAATATATGTTAGCCTTTTGCCGCTTTCGGTTTCTGAAACCATATGAAATAAATATCGATGTGCGATGTATTCAAAAAGAGTCCAGAAAAAAACACCTCCTGCCATAATAAGCAAGCCTGTTGTGCCTGAAAAATGCATTTTACCTGTGCCGTAAAGCGGCATACCAATAATGACCGGAAGGTACATCGACCAGATAATGACCGGGTGTGTTTTAGTAAGTAACTCGAGTGTCTGATTTTGAAAAATGCGCGCCTGCCCTTTATTGTAGATCTTTTCAAACTTCATATGTATATTAGTTATTGTTTTTAATTGCCATATAGTATAGCCTTAATGATCATTCCAGTTGGTATCGAATTTTCGTTATGGCTATTTCATAAGTGAATAGTTATAGTTTTAATGGTCATATGTTATGCCCTTTTATTCTCATCATTTTTGGTATCGGCCAACCGTTATGGGCATTTCATATTTAAAAGAATGGATGTTTAAAATAGTGCCGGTCAGCAATTGTTGTGTTTGACCGGCTATATCAGCGACGCAAAATAAATAACGCTTCAAAAGTTTTTATTTGGGATATGTTAATTCTTTTTATGAGGTTCCTCATTCCTGTTGGTCTGCTATAACCTTAAGGAGCTTACTGAAAAACAGAAAAAGATTCTGAAATAGGGGGTATAGGGTACAAACAAGAGTGTTAATTTTACCGGTTCAAACTATCGTCCATTGTCTGATATCATTCATTTATTGCCCGATCATATTGCCAACCAGATTGCTGCGGGGGAGGTTATTCAGCGTCCTGCCAGCGCTGTGAAGGAGCTGATGGAGAACGCCGTAGATGCGGGGGCAACAGAAATCAGGTTGATCATTAATGATGCTGGTAAACAACTCGTGCAAGTGATCGACAATGGATCAGGCATGAGCGAAACCGATGTACGACTGGCTTTCGAGCGACATGCCACGTCAAAAATCAGTAAGATCGAAGATCTCTTCTCTATACGCACGATGGGTTTTCGAGGTGAAGCGCTTGCATCCATTGCAGCTGTGGCACAGGTTGAAGTGCGCACGAAAAGAGCTGCAGATACGGCGGGCACTTTGCTTGAAATTGAAAACAGTGAGGTATTGCGTCAGGAACCGGTTGCATCACCGGAAGGCACCAGTATTGCTATGAAGAATCTTTTTTTCAACGTACCTGCGCGTCGTAATTTTTTGAAAAGTAATGCTGCTGAGATGCGGCATATTGTTGATGAGTTCATACGCGTTGCGATGGCTTATCCTGATCGGTTCTTTTCGCTCACTGCAAATAGCCAGCAACAGTTTCACCTGGAAGCGGGCACTTTAAAACAAAGGATTGTTCAGATACTCGGACAGCATTATCAGAGTAAGCTAGTAAGCGTTTCGGAGAATACCGATTATATGAATATTTCCGGCTTCATAGGTAAACCTGAAACTGCAAAAAAAACAAGAGGTGATCAGTATTTTTTTGTCAACCGCAGGTTCATCAGAAGCGCCTATTTAAATCATGCTGTTACAAGTGCATTTCAGGACTTACTTCCCTCGGATACCTTTCCGGCTTATGTGCTGTTTATTGACCTTGACCCGGCACAGGTAGACATCAATGTTCATCCTACAAAGCAGGAAATAAAATTTGAAGACGAGAAGATCGTGTATGCTTTTGTACAGTCGGCGGTAAGACACGCATTGGCGCAATTCAGTATAACACCGGCACTCGACTTTGATCTCGATCCCGCTATTCAGCACCTCGATTCGGTGGCGAAACCTTTTACCGAAACAGATAAAGAAAAAGCTTCGGCTTCTTCTCTGTATAAAACCTTTACGGAAAAACATGTTGCCCACAAGATTGACTCAGCAGGCAATTCGGGACTTCGCAACTGGAAGGATGTATTTGAAGCAGGCAAACAGGAAGCACTTCCTGAACAGAAAGCATTTTTCGGAGGAGACGAAAGATTAGAAGGCGCGCTTTATTCAAGTATCGGTCAATCTTTTTTAGATGCCGAATATGTTCAGTTGTTTCTAACGTACATTATTTGTCAATCTGCTGAGACGGTTTACCTGGTTCATCAACAACGGGCACACGAACGCATCTTGCTTGAAAAATATCAGCAGGCAATAGAAGGACAACCGGTTGCTTCGCAAACCTGTCTCTTCCCTTCTACCTTACAACTTTCTCCGCAAGACACAATCCTGCTAAATGAACTCCTTCCTGCCCTTCAACAACTAGGCTATCAAATAGAACTATTCGGGAAAGACAGTTTTGTCATCAGAGGAATACCCGCCGATACCGAGCAGGGCAACGAAAGAAGTGATGTGGAATTACTGCTTGAACAGTACAAACATTTTTCTCCTTCACTCAAACTCAGCACGCGCGATCGGCTGTTGCGTTCCGTTTCAAAACAAAGAAGTGTCAAAGCGGGTCGTAAACTCAATAAAGCAGAAATGCAGCAGTTAATGACCGACTTGTTTCAATGTCAGCACCGGGATATTAGTCCATCTGGTCAGCCGATCTATACATTGATTGATCAGGAGCTTTGTGTTAAAATGCTTGGCGCTTAATTATTATTTCTGACTGATTTCAAAAACTTTTCAACGGCTCTTCTCACTGCAGCAGCGCTATGACGATGCTGGTTGACCAGCACTGAAAAAGTAAGCAGTTTGTTTTTTTTGGTATAGAGATAACCGCTTAAACAGACTACACCCGATAACGTTCCCGTCTTTGCGAAGATCGCTCCTTGTTCTTCTGTGTAATATCTTTTTAGTGTGCCTTCGTTTCCGGTAGGAAACAAAATCTTTAGCCTTTCCATTCCGAATTCAATCTGCATTTGATTGAGTAACATCACAAAATCCTCCGGAGTAAAAAGATTGTAGCGGCTCAATCCGCTTCCGTCTGACCAACCGGGCGGCTGAGGTAGAAAATTTAAATCTTTCTTTAGTAATGTATCAATTATTTTTTCTTCATTCATTACACCAAACCGCTTCATGCTTGTCATCAGTAATAATTGTTCAGCAAGAAAATTGTCGCTCACCAACATCATTCTTCTCAACACCGAATCGACCGGGATGGAATATAAAGTTTGATTGAGTGAAACCTTTGTGTTGGTTGTTTGATAGTTTGGTCCAAGTAGTTGAAGGGCGGTTTCGATTCCATTGGTAACAAATGGTATTTCAACAGTTACCAAGGTATCTGTACCCGGTGAGATGACAAATCGGTTTTTATCAAGTCCTCTACCGACACTTAATTTTTTTAAGGAATCAGGTTTTATTTCAGTCGGAAACGGATGCTGTGGAACTGAACGTATGAAATCTGTTTTCGGGAAAGAGTTTTTGTCAACAAGTTCTGTTTGTGTCCACCTGATGCAATTTCCATATACGGGAAACAAGCTTCTTTCAGCCATATAATACGCATCATAATCACTCCAGGCCCATCCTGGCCCCCAGGCATTTGTTTCCCATCCTTTGTTGAGTACCGCAACAGGCTTATTGGTCTTTTTAATAAAATCTAATGCCGGCTGTGATGGAAAATCGGGATGAAGAAAACAGGGATCGCCCAAAGGCTGTATGTAGAGTGTATCATCGGTAACAGTATATTTAAAAGTTGGCGTACTGTCGCCCAGATATTTCATTGCCGTGTACAGGGTAATGATTTTGGTATTGCTGGCAGGATTGAAATACTTGTCACTTTGTTTTTTAAAAAGGTATTTACCCGTTTGCGCATCCATCACCGCAATACCGGTATGTGCATTTTGCAGGACAGAATCTTTTTTAATGAACTTTTTCCAGGATGAATGGATGCTCGTTGATGGTCCGCATGAAGTAAAAGTAAAGAAGAAGATAAAAAGGATAAGAAAATCCGAATAACAGATATCGTTATATGTTTTTCTTACTTGCATTGATTAATTAGTAATACTAAAGGTAGTTAACCAACAACTAAAAAAATACATTACCCTCTCTCCTGTGCCCTTAACCACCTTTCAGGAATTTCATTCTTTGTTGCGAGGTGATAATCATCTTCGCTGCACGCAATGTATTTATCATTGGGCAGTTTCATCCACCAGCGTCCTGTTTTTTTACTTTGAAGAAATACGGTATCTACTTCATTGAATGCTGTGTGAAATTCATTGAAAGAGTCTGTTTGCGATAAAGGAGCCTCCATCAACGATCTGTGTTTTCCGTCTATGAAATACCAGATCATCTGTGCAATCTGAATGGCCGTCAACTCATTTACATCCTTCTCCGGCCGATAACCATAGATGCCAATTGAGCTAACCGACTCGCTCATCCCTGCATGACGAGTCAACGAACACATCTCTTCTCCGTTTAACCCATTGGGTGAAACATTGTTGCATGGAGCAGCAGACTGTGCCATCGCGGCAATATCGATGCTTACCATATTTGTTTCGCGTATCACGGGCTCCATATTTTCAATATTATCTTTTACCCTTCCAAGCCGATAGCAGTCGAATCGAAGATTATCCATAATCTGCAGCATTTCAGGATGCACAAAATAACTTTGAAACGCAATGTGGTTGTAATGGCGGATGTAATTCGGTTCGCCTGTCAACATTTCCATCAGAAAATTTTCACTTCTCAGCACAGAGTTCATTTGCAGATTGACAAGACTATCAATGCAGCAAGCTTCAATTACCTGCTTCAGTTGTGCATAAGCACCGTATTGAGAAAGAGTAAGGTCGTGGCTTCCTCCCAGAATAATCACTGTTTTTTTCTGCTCAAGCAGTGCAGCAATAACTGTGCGCGCAGCTGCATAGCTGTCTTTCAGTTCTGATCCGGTGCGTATATTTCCAATATCTGCAATGCGTATATCAGGGTGCCAGTAATATAGCTGATATAAATGCTTGCGTATGATATCCGGTGCTGAAGAGTGAGCGTTGCCATTGCCCGATCCGCGCTCTTCCTTGATACCTAATAAAACAATATCAATATCTTTCAGCAGCGGAAAATCATTGGTGTATATGTTGATTCTGTTTCCGTATTGGGCATCATTCAGTTCTTCGTCGCCGGTGATCTGAGAAACAGAAATTGGCTCAAGAAAATCTTTTATCAGTAGTTCATCGCTCATGTGCAGGAGGTTTCGCGGGCAAACATAAGAAAAGCAACGCAACCAATCGCTTCCGGAATGGAAAGGATTATCTTTGTTGCATGGAACAGTTAGTATCTCAGATTGCTGATTTGCGTAAAAAAATAGAAACGCTTGAAGTAAAAACGGCTCAGGAGCTTGAGCAATACCGCATCGAGTATCTTGGTACCAAAGGTTTGGTGAAGTCGCTTATGGCGGAAATGAAACAAGTGCCGAATGATCAAAAGCGTGAATTCGGACAGCTGCTAAATGAATTCAAACAGTATGCAGAAGCCAGATACGAAGAATGGAAATTGCAGTTAGGTGCCGATTCTTCTGTTGGTTCGTCTTCCGGGGTTGACTTGACTCTGCCGGGTGATGCGTTTCCGCTTGGCGGCAATCATCCGATTACCATTATGCGCAACCGTATTGTACAAATTTTTCAACGACTTGGTTTTACAGTTGCTGACGGTCCTGAAATCGAAGATGACTGGCACAACTTCACCGCACTGAATCTTCCTGAAGATCACCCTGCAAGAGACATGCAGGATACTTTTTATATCAGCACGAATCCGGTACAGCTGCTGCGTACACATACGAGCAATGTTCAGATTAGGGAAATGGAAAAAGGAAAATTGCCATTGCGTCTCATCATGCCTGGACGCGTTTACCGCAATGAAACCATTAGTGCGCGCAGCCATTGTTTTTTTCACCAGGTTGAAGGGTTGTATATAGATGAACAGGTAAGCTTTGCCGATTTAAAGCAGACCCTTTATTTCTTCGTACAGGAAATGTTTGGCAAAGAGGTGAAAGTACGGTTTAGACCTTCCTATTTTCCGTTTACCGAACCAAGTGCAGAAATGGATATCAGCTGTATGTTGTGTAAAGGGGATGGTTGCAGCGTTTGTAAAAAAACTGGCTGGCTTGAGATTCTCGGATGTGGCATGGTTCACCCCAACGTGCTTGAAAACTGCGGCATCGATAGTAATAAATATTCCGGTTTTGCATTTGGCATGGGTATTGAAAGACCAACGATGCTGAAATATGGAATCAAAGACATTCGTCTTTTCAGTGAGAATGATGTTCGTTTTCTCCGACAGTTTGCGGGTGTGGTGTAACTTAACCGCTTTATATTCTCAAATTAATTTATGGTATTTGTAACAGGAGGTTCGGGACTTGTTGGTGCTGCAGTGTTGAAAGCGCTGCTGCAACAAGGAGTTCGTATAAAAGCATTACACCATAAAACCTATCCTATTACTTTGAGCGAGTCTGAATTGAAGTGTATTGAATGGGTAAATGGAAGCATATTGGATGCTGTTTTACTGGAAGATGCGCTGGCAGATTGTTCTAAGGTTATTCATTGTGCTGCTGTTGTTTCTTTTCATCCTGCTCGCCGAGAGGAAATGTATCGGTTCAATGTAGAGGGCACTGCCAACGTTGTCAATGCTTGTCTTGCTTCAGGAGTAGAAAAGCTTGTGCATGTCAGTTCGGTTGCGGCATTGGGTCGTTTGAGAAATGGTGAGTTGGTGAATGAAGAATCAGAATGGTCGAAAGAAACAAGCAATTCTCATTACGGGCAAAGCAAATATCTTTCTGAGCTGGAAGTGTGGAGGGGAATCGGAGAAGGGTTGTCTGCCGTAATTGTCAATCCTTCCATTATTCTGGGAGAAGCAAAATGGAACAATGGATCTTCTGCCTTGTTTAAAAAAGCATGGCATAGCTTTCCCTGGTATACCAATGGAGGAACCGGTTTTGTAGATGTTCAGGATGTTGCACGAGCCATTTTAATGTTGTTAAATAGCGACATTTCCGGTGAAAGATTTATTCTGAGCAATGAATTTTGTTCTTACAAAGAACTGCTCACGAAAACGGCAATTGCTTTTGGCAAGAATCCGCCGGTACGCAAAGCGCCATCCTGGATCATGAACCTGTTGTGGCGGGCTGAAGCCATAAAGGCAATGTTTAGCAAAGAAGAACCGCTGCTTACCAAAGAAACCGTATCTACTGCAAAAACTACAACAAGGTATGATGCCTCGAAAATCACAAGGTTTATACCCGAAATGAGGTTTACACCCTTGGTTGATACCATTCAAAGAACCAGCGAATGGATGCGCACTTATTATTCGCTGGATCAATAAAGAATCATAAAATGATTATACGAATTCTGTTTTCTCTGCGTTAATCATAAAGGTGATCGTTTAATATTTTGCATGATTACAGAGAGTGAACGTATATCTTTTTTAAATTTTTATTCTTTGAGAGAAAAACATACATACAATGAAGCTTAAACTTTTCTTTCTCAATCTTATTCTTCTGACGGCATACGGTGTTTTTGCACAATCAGCTTTTCGTATAAAAGGAGTTGTACTGGACGACAGTACATCAATGCCGGTTGCAGGAGCTTTTATCGTTTGTCAGAATACAACAATCGGAACCTCAAGTGATGCTGACGGCTCTTTTTCCCTTTCTGTACCGGCTGGAGGACACGACATCATTATAGGTTCAACCGGGTATGAAAACGACAGTCGCCGTATTTCTGCATCGGCGGGAGAAACCGAGACGGTGGAAATAAGACTGCGTAAAAAAGTAAAGCAAATGGATGAAGTTGTCGTGCAGGCAAGTTCAGAAGTGGCGGATGGCTGGGAAAAATATGGCGAACAGTTCAGGGATTATTTTATCGGTAAATCACCTTTTTCAAAAGCTTGTGAGATTGAAAATCCGACGGTTCTTAAGTTTTATTATCTCAAGAAGAAGAAAAAATTAAGGGTGAAAGCAGATTCAGCAGTGATCATAAAAAACAATGCGCTTGGTTACAGTATCCGTTATGTGCTTGATTCTTTCATTTACGATTATCAGACACAGTTTAGCATACATTCGGGCGTTACACTCTTTACAGAGCTGGAAGGATCAGAGGATGAAAAGCGTGTATGGGAAAAAAACAGAGAAGAAGCTTACTGGGGCTCGAGGCTTCATTTTATGCGGGCTTACTATGACAGTGCCCTTAGTGAAAATGGTTTTTTATTAGAGGAAGTTGTACGGAAAGACAGCAGTGAAGTGTTTGTGCCGCTGACTAATCCGTATGATTCTGCTTTTTACGAACGATTAGATTCAACTGAAATAGATGTTCTTCTGGTAGGCAAATATCGCCTGCACTATAAGGATGCACCAATGCACCGTTCTTACCTGGAAGCAAACAAATATCCGCTTTCTGCGAAGGGGCAGCTGTCAACACTCGAGCTGGCAAACGGGTTTGCGATTATGGAGAACGGCTATTTTTATGAACAGCGGGATGTAATAAGCAGCGGATACTGGGCCTGGAAAAACCTGGCCGATCAGTTGCCGTACGATTACTGGCCGGAGGAGTAATTAACTTACATTTTTTTATCAGGGGTTACAATAGTCGCAATACATCGGATCTTCTGTGGTGTTGCCTTTTGGAAAATCCTGCATTGTTTCATATCCGCATTTTTTACATCTAAGTAAATAAGCTTTAGGCGTGCGTGTAGGCAATCCGCAATCTGAGCAAGGAAGACCAGAAATTATTTCTTCCACATCATATCCTGGACTTTCACAGGAAGGGCATAAGGATTTTAATTTCTTCACCAGCTTCTCACCTGCTGCAGCAATCACTTTCATACGCGTCGGATTCATCATACCGCGCATATCCGTTTCTATTAATAATTCATTGTCTCTTTCAAGAAAATCGTTTGCTGTCTTTAATAACTCTTCAGTAGTTCGTATTCCTTTCACGACAGCCTTATTATCATTTTTGTTTTTTCGGATAATTAGTCCGTGCTCCGGAAAACCTGCAGCATTTGAAAAATCAAGCACTTCATCGACAGACTTGCAAATACGACCATCGAAATTGGTTTCTGTGCTTAATTCGCGTACAACAACTTCAATATTATTTTTTTTATCGATAAGAATCAACCATTCTTCATTTGCCGGAACAATTCCAATAATGGGATGGGGGCCAAAACTGCCTTCACTGGCCAGCGCCAGATCGTAGCCGGTTTCCATTAAAACCGTTTCTGCCTTTGCTCTTGCTGTTTCAAGAGGAGAAGCGTCTCGTGGTATTTCGCCGGTAAAAGTTCCAAACCGATCAGAGTTAAAAGTCGCAGGAACAAACACGACTACACCAAGCGCCTGTTCCAGTATGGGAGCAAGCACCTTTTCTTTTTCGTGCATGGTAGCAATCACCAGTGTTCTTCCTGTAAACATAAAGCGTTATTTAAAAAAGGAACACATTGGAAATTAAAACAAAAGAATTTGTTGATTAGTTGATGCTTAATCTTTTTTCATCAGCTTTTCCCATATTTCAGGAATGCGCTTAACCCATACTAATTCTCTTCTTTTAGCAGAGGCCTCAATAGCAGGAGTGCCGAAATATGTTTTGTTGCCTTCCAGAGAAGAAGGAACTCCGCTCTGAGCAAGCACAACGGCATTTTCACCAATCGTGAGGGTTTTGCTTACGCCCACCTGTCCCCATAATACAACTCCGTCTTTAATTTCAACAGCACCTGCAACGGCAACCTGGGCAGCGAATAAACAGTTTTTGCCGATAACTGTATCGTGTCCGATATGCACCTGGTTGTCAAACTTTGTCCCCTTTCCGATGATTGTATTGTGCGTAACGCCTCTGTCGATGGTACATCCCGCACCAATCTCTACTTCATCTTCAATAATCACATTCCCACAACTCGACATTTTTTTATACCAGACAGGTCTGTTTTTCTTTGTGTTAAAATAAAAAGCATCACTCCCGATAACGCTTCCTGCATGTATAACTACATTGTTCCCGATTTTAACATGATCATAAATGGTAACGTTGGAATGAATGATGCAGCCTGATCCGATTTCAACGCCCGATCCGATAAAACAACCAGGCTGAATAATTGTGTCGTTTCCGATTACTGCATCTTTGCTGATTAAATTTTGTGCCGCCACAAATGGCCTGAAATAGGCAACAATTTTAAGATAAGCTTCAAAAGGTTCATCGCAAACAAGCAAAGCTTTTCCTTCCGGCACTTCGGTTTCTGTATTGATGATGACAATATCGGCGGCAGAATTCAAACAGGTTTGATAATACTTTGGGTGGTCAACAAATACAAGATCTCCTGCTTCTACTTTGTGAATTTCATTAATGCCACTTGCGTATATCTCTTTTTCTCCAATGATTTTTGCATTAATCAGTTCAGCAATACGACTAATCGCAACCGGAGCAGGGAACTTCATATCAATTTGTTTTTTTCAAAGTTACACTCCTTTTCGCTTGTATTTATTTGTTAGTTGCTTCGTTTTTATCAATGATAAAAATTGTATTCGTACAATTATGAAAGCATTCAAAACAATCATCACCTTTCTATATTTCATTTACATTGAAGTATCAAACAAGATGATTGAATCATATATTACTTCATCCTTTTCCACAAACAACTTTAAAATGTGAATAAAAAAGATAAAAATATTTTTCTTTATAAAAGAATTTGTATTTAATATTGTGAAGGGAATTTAATTATTCCCGGTACTTACTAACCCATCCATGATAAAAGCTCGGTTTCTTCCGGGCTTTTTTGTTTTAGGTAATCACTGCTTTTAGCTAACCATTTCTCTTGTCATTTGATGTACACTATAAAATGATTACATTGCTGAAAATTACTGTATGCTTAAATCAATGACCGGTTTTTCTAGAGTGGAAGAAATGGCTGGCGAAAAAAGTTTTCTGATTGAAATCAAGTCGCTCAACGGCAAACAGTTTGAGTTGAATATGAAGATCACTCCTTTACTCAAGCCTTATGAAATAGCCTTGCGCCAGATGATTTCCGAACATCTGCAGCGGGGATCTGTAGATTGTACCATTGCTTTAAAACAAAACGGAGGCTCAAGTTCAATTACCATTAACCAGGATGTTGCGAAACTATACTTTGCTCCATTAAGACAGATGGCCGAAGATCTTGATATCAAGGTGAGCGAGTATATTCTTGCTGCTTTGTTAAGATTGCCTGATGTAGTTGTTCCAAATACAGATGTACTTTCACAAGGGGAATATGCGGCTTTCGAGAAAAGTTTCAGGAGCGCAATCTCAAAACTGGATGCACATCGGCAATCGGAAGGCCTTTCACTTGAAAAAGATTTAAGGACGCGCATTGAAAATATTCTTGCTTACCAGGAAAAAGTAGAGGAGATAACCCCCCTTCGTCAGCACCGAATGAAAGATGAGCTTCGCAAGAAAATTGAAGAGCAGGTAGGAAAAGAACGTCTCGATCCGAATCGCTTTGAACAGGAGATGATCTACTATATAGAAAAAATTGACATCAGCGAAGAACAGGTTCGATTGCGAAATCATTGCGATTATTTCCTGAATATTTTGGAGGATTCCGAATCTTCAAAAGGTAAAAAACTGGGTTTTGTGTTGCAGGAGATTGGCAGAGAGATTAACACAACCGGTTCAAAAGCCTATGATTCTGATATTCAAAAGCTGGTAGTGTTGATGAAAGACGAACTTGAAAAGGCCAAAGAGCAGGTATTGAATGTACTCTGATAGAACGGAGCGGGATCAGAGAAAGGATGTATTTTTGATTTATGTTTCTCAGACTTATTTATTTTACAGCACTGTATTTCATTTCTGTTTCCTTGTCTTCTTGCGGGAAGATGGATGCTTATGAGAATAATATTACGATACCACAATACAAATGGGCAAGCAGCTTTGAGCCGGAGTTCAGTTTTGAAATAACAGATACAACTTCTTTATACCGTTCTTATCTTTTGCTTCGTCACACACATGCCTACGCCTATAAAAACATATGGATCGAACTATCGACTCGCCAGCCGGGTGACAGCATCTTTCAGGCTGCTAAATTTGAACTTAACCTGCAGAAGGCAGACGGGCAATGGCTCGGTTCAGGATTTTCTGATATTTGGGAAATACGTTATCCCTTGTTCTCTGATTTGCAGTTTCGCAAAACCGGCACTTACACTTTAAGGATGAAGCAAATAATGCGGGACGATCCGCTTGAAAATATCATGAGCGCAGGAATCAGAATTGAAAAAACACAACCCTGATGTTGTCGTCCTCACATAAAAAAAACTCCCGACAATTCACTTTTCTCTTCTGGATACTGCTTACTTATGTGATTGCCGCACTTGTCTGGTGGTTTATCTCTCTGGAGAAGCAAAACAGAGAAATGACTGAATTAAGATTAAGTCGGATCGATCAATATGCTAAAGACAAAGAAACCTATTCTGCACTCATTTTAACTCAGCAGAAAAGAAATACAACGAAATATGTAGCCGAAGGGATTACATTTCTTGTCCTTATTCTTATCGGCGCCTACTTTGTTTATCGCGCTATCAGAAGACAAATACATTATGCCGCGGTACAAAGAAATTTTATGATGGCGATAACCCATGAGTTAAAAACACCCATTGCGGCAGCACGGCTTAGTGTGGAAACGCTTCTATACCGCGATTTAAAACCCGACCAGCAAAAAAAGTTTTTACAGAGCGCGCTTGCTGAAACAGATCGCCTGAATAGTCTAACCAGTAATATTCTGCTTGCTGCACAGATGGAAGAAAAAACCTATCATGCATCAAAAGAAAACTTAGATCTTTCATCGCTTGTAAATAAGGTTGCAGACGATTACACAAGACGCTTCCCGGAACGAAACGTTCTAAAGCAGATTGAAAATCATTTAATGATACAGGGTGATCCCGTATTGCTGGAAATGGTTTTCAGCAACCTGATTGAGAATGCGATTAAATATACACCGAGGGATAAGCCGGTTCTGGTGGTTCTGAAAAAAGAGGCCGCACAAATTATTGGAATGGTTTATGATGAAGGGCCCGGTATTCCTGACATTGAAAAGGGAAAAATATTTGATAAATTTTACCGGGGAGGAGATGAGTCAACACGCAAAACGAAGGGAACGGGTCTTGGTCTTTATTTAGCCAGAAAAATAACAGAAGCTCATCAGGGAACTGTTTTTGTAAAAGATCATTCTCCTTCCGGAAGTATTTTTGTAGTTCAATTCTAATAGATGCAGCAGTCGACAGCACATATCTTACTGGCAGAGGATGAAGAACATCTTCAGGAAGCATTGAAGCTGAATCTGGAGATGGAGGGATATGAGGTGACTGTTGTGGGTGATGGACTTGCTGTGCTCAAACAAGTGGAAGCCCAGTATTTTGATTTGATCATCATGGATATTATGATGCCCGAATTAGACGGGATTAGTACCATACAGGCAATTCGTCTTCACAACAGGGAGATACCTATTTTAATTCTTAGTGCAAAAAATGCCTCTGCCGATAGGGTTGCCGGGCTCAAAACAGGTGCTGATGATTATCTAACTAAACCGTTTAATCTGGAGGAATTATTACTCAGGGTTGAAAAGTTGATTCGGAAAAATCTGCAAATACAGCAGAAGCAAACAACACCGGAGGTTTATTCTTTCGGTGAAAATAGAATCGATTTCAAAGCGCAGTCTGCCGTTAATTACAAAGGAGAAACCATTGCATTGAGTAAGAAGGAGGTGATGCTGTTGCAACTGTTGACAGAGAATGCCAATCAGGTTGTAACGAGAGAAAAAATTTTAAGGGTTGTATGGGGATACCAAGTTTATCCAACTACAAGAACAATCGACAACTTTATTCTTAGTTTTAGAAAATACTTTGAACCCGACAGCCGACATCCGGTTTATTTTCACTCTATAAGAGGAGCGGGCTACCGATTTGTATCTGAATAGGAGGTTGTCTGAGTTTACAGATCACCAAGCTGAGGACGAATCAATATTTCTTCTACGCATGCCTGTGGCGTGAGTTGAGAAGCCGCAAAAACCATTTTTGCAATATCATCTGCTTCCATAATTCTGCGAGAACTATTATCATAATCTCCCCAGGAATCAGTTAAAACAGCGCCTGGAAATACAGTCGTTACTTTAATTAAAAAAGGCTTTAACTCTTCGCGCAGGTTTTTACTGAATCCGTTTAATGCAGATTTACTGATGCTATATGCACCTCCATTGGCATATGCTTTTAATGCGGCAATGGAACAAATATTGAAAATATGCCCTCTTGATCCTTCTGTATCGCTTTGTTGCATCATGGCCGGTAACAGTTTTCTGGTGAGATGATAAGCGGCATATAAATTCAGAGACAGCATATGGTCTAATGCTCCTTCTGGCTCATTGTAAACACTACCGGGTACAAAGGTTCCTGCATTGTTGATCAGAATATCGATAGGTGTTTCAAGTCCCACCAGCCATTCCCCCAGTTTTTCTGCTCCTTCTTTGTGGCTAAGGTCTTCATCTTTGTATTTAACCTCAATGTTAGGAAAAGCAGTAGCTATTTCTTCAGCTGTTTTCCGCAATGCGTCTTCATTTCTTGCACTGAGCCTCAGGTGATAACCTTCGGAAGCAAAAAGCATTGCAATAGCTTTGCCCATTCCTCTGCTTGCGCCGGTGATGATGACGTATTTGTTTTTTGACAGATTGTCTTTTTGCATAGGAAAGAATTTTTTATTTGATCATTTATTTCTTTCTTGACTTGAATCGTTCAATTGCCTCCTTTGTAAAATCAGATAAAACAAGCTTACCACTAATAGCCGCCCTTTCCTTTAACAACTCATTCCAGTCTTCAGTTCCTCCCCAGAATATTTTTTTCAACGCAGCCATTGCATCAGGGCTATAGGATGCAAGATTCTCGCTCAGGGTATTGATTGCTTCATCCAGAGAAGCTTCATCGGTATGAACTGCAGCAAACAATCCTTTTTCTCTAGCCCATTCCGCATTCCGCCAGTTAGACGCATCAATACATAGTTGCATAAAAGCCGCATTCCCAATTCTTCTTTCAACAACAGGACCGATTACAAAAGCGCCAATGCCAATAGCGAGTTCGCTGAGTTTGATGGATGCTTTCTCTGTGGCCAATGCATAATCGCAGGCAGCAGCAAGACCAACACCACCACCGACACACTTTTCGTGAATGCGTCCGATAACCAGTTTCGGACATTGCCTTAACGCGTTGATGACATTTGCAAATCCATTGAAAAAGGCAAATCCATCAGTTTCATTATCCAGCTGTGTTAATTCTTTAAACGAAGCTCCCGCACAAAAAGCCTGGTTCCCTTTCGACTGAAGAATAACGATGCGTGCATCTTTATTTTCTCCTGCGACATTAATTTCATCGGTAAGACGGGATAGCATTGCTGAAGGAAAAGAGTTGCTTTGTTCGTGATGAAACTCAATCCTAAAAATCCCATTACTGAGAGAACTCTCAATAGATCCGCCTTCGAAAGTATAAGTCATAACAAAAGAGAGAATTAATAATTAAACTTTAATACAAATGTACTCGTAATAAAACGGATCAAAGCCCTTCGTGAAAAATTGTTGGGAGGGCAAAAAAAATCCCCTCATTTGCAGAGGGGATATATACATAACTGGTAAAATAAAGATTATCCGAGGGCAACTCTTCTGAAGGCCAGTACTTTTACATCACCGGCACTTTTCAGATATTCGCCTACGCTTTTCGATCCGTCTTTCACGAATGCTTGCGCAAGAAGAGTTTGTTCTTTGAAGAATGCATTCATTTTGCCTTCAGCAATTTTTGCAATCATCTCTTCAGGCTTTCCTGCCATTTTGGGATCCTGTTTCATTAGTTCAATGATGATGTCTCTTTCGCGAGAAACGACATCTGCAGGCACACTTTCAGCATCCACCGCCACAGGGTTCATCGCTGCAATTTGCATAGCGATATCTTTTCCTGTTTCAGCGCCTTCTTTGTCTAACCCAACGAGAACACCCATACGGTAAGCTCCGTGAATATATGAAGCTACGTATGGAGCTTCGATGCGTTCAAATTTAGACACTCCGATTTTCTCGCCGATCGCTGCAAGTTTATCATTAATGAGGTCAGATACTTTTGCACCGTTGATGGTTACTTCATTCAACTCTTCGGCTGATTTCACATTGTTTTCTACTGCTGCGTTTGCAATAGACTGAGCAAAAGCAACGAAGTCGGTATTCTTGGAAACGAAATCTGTTTCACAGCTGATACATACAATGAAACCTGTTTTGTTATCAGCGCTTGTTTGTGCAATCACCACACCTTCTTTGGCTTCACGATCGCTGCGTTTAGCGGCAACTTTCTGTCCTTGCTTGCGCAGCCAGTCGATCGCTGCTTCGAAATCTCCGTTTGTTTCAGTGAGGGCTTTGCGGCAGTCCATCATCCCAGCGCCAGTTGCCTGACGAAGTTTGTTGATGTCCTGTGCACTTATGGTTACAGTTGACATAAATAGTTTAATTAAGAATGATCAATAAAGAAATAAACCGGGATGAAGATTATCTGGAAGCAGGTCTTCTCTGTCCACCTCCTCCGCCAGTTGTGCGACGTTTGGGGCCACCAGCACCACCACCGGGACCACGTCCGCCACCACGGCGTTCACCTTTTTCGCGTCCTTCTTCTGCACCTACATCGAAGCGAGGTCCTTTATCAACTACTTCTTCTGCTTCATCTTCTTCTGATTTTTCTGCCTGACGTTCAGCAAGACCTTCAGCAATTGCAGCTGTGATGTATTGAGTAATGATCGCGATAGATTTTGTCGCATCGTCGTTTCCTGGGATAAAGTAATCCACTTTATTTGGATCACAGTTGGTATCAACCACGCCGAAAGTAGTTACACCAAGGCGTTTTGCTTCTGCAAGAGCGATGTGCTCGTGACCGATGTCAACCAGGAAGAGTGCTGCCGGCAGACGACCCATATTAGCAATACCACCCAGTACTTTTTCCATTTTATCCTTGTCACGTGTGAGCTGCAGTCTTTCCTTTTTAGTGATGCTGTCGAAGCTTCCATCATTAAGCATTTTTTCGATGCTCTGCATTTTTTTCACACTCTTACGTACTGTGTTGAAGTTGGTAAGCATTCCACCAAGCCAACGATCAGTTACATAAGGCATATTTACTTTCTGTGCAGATTCGGTTACGATTTCCTTTGCCTGCTTTTTGGTAGCGACAAAAAGAATTTTTTTACCGCTTTTCGCCATTTGTTTCATGATGGCTGCAGTTTCCTGCAAACCTTCAACAGTTTTGTTGAGGTCGATAATGTGAATCCCTTTTTTCTCAGCAAAAATGTAAGGTAACATTTTGGGGTTCCACTTTTTCTTAAGATGACCGAAGTGTACACCTGCTTCAAGAAGCTGCTGCTGTAGAGAAGTATTATTTTCCATTTTAATTGTATAATCTTTTGATAAATAAAATATCGCTGTTCTGTGAAATTAACGTTTGGAGAACTGGTAGCTTCTGCGGGCTTTTTTCTTACCAAACTTCTTGCGTTCTACGCCGCGAGGATCACGCTTCAGCAAACCGGCAGCTTTTAGAGCAGGACGCAGATCCGGGTTAACTTCAAGAAGGGCGCGGGCTACACCAAGCTTTGCAGCTTCTGCCTGGCCTTTGATTCCGCCACCACCTGCAGTGATCTTAATGTCATATTTGTCGAGCCCCTCTACCACTTTCAATGGAGATTCGACTTGATTTTGTAGATAAACAAGTGTAAAGTAATCCTTGTAGTTTTTGTCGTTTATAGTAATGCTGCCATTCCCTTTGCTGATGAAGACACGTGTGATGGCTTCTTTCCGGCGGCCTACTGCATTTTTTTGCTTTTCCATTTATAGTAATTTGATGAGAATGAATTAGAATTTCAGTTCTTTAGGTTGTTGTGCTCCGTGCGGATGTTCGCTTCCGGTATAAACAAAAAGTTTCTTATACATTTTTCTACCCAGACGGTTCTTAGGAAGCATCCCTTTAACGGCTCTTTCAACCACCACTTCGGGTCTTCTTTTGAGCAGATCTTTGGCGATCTCAATTTTTTGTCCGCCAGGGTATCCGCTGAAGTTCTGGTACTCTTTGTATTCAATTTTATTACCTGTAAAAACCACCTTGTCGGCATTGGTAACGATGATGAAGTCACCACAGTCAACGTGAGGGGTATAGTAGGCTTTGTTTTTACCGCGAAGAATTGCCGCGATTTTCGAACACATACGACCTACGGTTTGATTGGTGCCGTCCACAACGTACCAGTTACGCTGTACGGTAGCCTCGTTCGCATGTTTGGTTGTGAAATGTAATTTACTCATACT
>JAULVS010000228.1:0-3728 GCA_032110905.1 Chitinophagaceae bacterium
ATGTCTTTTCTATAAAAAGAAGTGTGATCACTTGGCCCGGATCCGCTGGAGTCAATTTTTATTGAAAGGCTTTTTTCATTTCTGGAAAGCAGCTGATTGTTCACCAAGGATGCCCAAGTTGGAGAAGTGCCATATCCTCCAATGGTTATAGCGCGAGTGCTGTCATTTAACCGACCCACCATATCCATATTGATCATATAATTAACCGAGCCAAGCTCAAGTGTTGGATGATCAGTAAAATATTTTGAACCATACAAACCCAATTCCTCACCGGAGAAAGCAATAAATAAATAATTGTTTGTTTTTGCAGCGGATTGTTTCAAGACGCGAGCCAATTCAATTAACGCTGCGGTTCCACTGGCGTTATCATCAGCACCATTGTGAATAGCAGCCTCTTTTTTCTCGTAGCGCGAGTTGCCGTCTTCTCCATAACCAAGATGATCAAAATGTGCGCCAATAATTACCGTGGTAGCTGCTTTATTATCTACCCAACCTATTACGTTCGACCCCGAACGCATTTTTTCACCAAGTTGAACAGTGCCATTAAAATTGAAAACCCCTTCCTCGTCCTCTTTTGTTACTCCATTTATGATTGGGCTGCTCATATAAAGAACAGGAATATCCAGCGCGGGTGATTTGTCTTTTCCATTAAAGGAAAGCTTGTCTTCTTTTTTACCAGCGTTATACCAAAGCAAAGCAGTAGCGCCCTTACTTTTTGCAGTTTTACTATACTCATAAATATATCCCGCTAAATCAAAATGCGGATTATTGGCATTATCTTCCAATACCACATCAATGTCCATCAACCAGGGTGAACCTATTTCACGCAATCCTGTTGTGGCAGTTCCTGTAACCGAACCATTAGCACTATAGGGGAAGGCAAAAAACTCTTTGTTGATGATTAATGTTTTTGCGGCGGCTGCACCTTCTGAAAAAGACTTGGTAATGGTAAGCGCCGTAGCCTCTTTCATTTCTTTTCCTTCATTAACCGAAAAGGGTTGGTAATACTGTTCAGTTCCTTTGGGAGCAAGTCCTATTTTTTGAAACTGTTGAGCTATATACCCCATAGCTAATTTTTCTCCCTCGGTTCCTGTTCGACGACCCTCCAGCTTGTCGTCTGCTAAATAAGCAACGTGCGCGCGGAGTCCGGGCTCTAGTTTGCTTAAACTGGTAGACTTTTTAGAAATCGAGCAGGCGCTGACCGAAAGGAGCAGAAGAGGAAGGTAAAATCTGATTTTCATCGGAAATAGTTAATTACAAGAATGCAAAGTTATCCGGTATTCCATGGAATTCAAGAGGTACTTCCTAATTCGTAAATCAATTTGAAGGGGTCTGTCTACTTTTGCTTCCTTACAATTTCACGGTGGGAGCTTCGGTTAGACATATCGCCCTTGTTGGCAATCCAAACAGCGGAAAAAGTTCACTTTTTAACCGCCTGACAGGGTTGCGTCAACAAGTAGGAAACTTTCCTGGGGTAACCGTTGACAAAAAAACGGGTACCGCCCAGGTGGGTAAACACGAGATAAACTTTATCGATTTACCCGGAACCTACAGTTTGTACCCCAAAAGGATGGACGAGTGGGTAACCTACCGGGTGGTTATGGGGGAAGATGCAGAGATAAAGCCAGATTTAATTGTAGTAGTAGCAGATGCCAGTAACCTAAAACGTAATCTCCTTTTTTGCACTCAGTTAATTGACCTAAAACAGCCAGTAGTGGTGGCCCTTACAATGATGGACCTGGCCCGCCAAAAAGGAATTCGAATTAACCTAACTGAGCTTGAAAGAGAACTGGGGGTTCCTGTAGTAGCAGTGGATGCAAGAAAAGGAAAGGGGATTAACACTCTTCAAAAAGCCATTGAGTTAACCATTGAGGGTTATTATAAAATACCTATTCGAGATTTTATCGATAACCGGTCGCTGGCTGCAATACCTATAGAAAAAATAAAAGAAGAAATAGCTGGGGTAGGAGACTATAAGGCTATTCACCTGCTTACTAACCACGAATCCTTTGGATTTTCAGTGGACATTCAGCAGAGAATTAAAGAGATTAAAAAAAAATATCTATTCAACCCTACCAAAACACAAGCTGAAGAAATTTTGCAGCGTTATGCAAAAATCAAACAGGTGATGCAATTAGCGGTTACCGAACCTGATCCGTTGCAAAAGTCTTTGTTCACCGAAAAGCTAGATACGGTATTACTTCATCGTCGTTGGGGCTATCTTATTTTATTAACGGTGTTGTTCTTGCTGTTTCAGAGCGTTTTCCTGTTGGCTCAATACCCTATGGATTGGGTTGAACTAGGTTTTGGTGCACTAAGCGGTTGGCTTTCCTCAACTCTTCCTCCAACCTTATTTTCAGATTTGTTGATCAATGGAGTAGTGGCAGGATTAGGAGGTATTCTGGTTTTTGTACCCCAGATCATGGTCTTGTTTGGAATCATCACCTTGTTGGAGGACTCCGGTTATATGGCGCGGATCAGTTTTTTGTCCGACAAACTGATGAGAAGTGTGGGACTAAATGGAAAAAGTGTAATGCCCATGATCAGTGGGTTTGCCTGCGCAGTACCCGCCATCATGAGTGCGCGTAATATTGAAAACAGAAAAGAACGATTGCTGACAATTTTGATTACACCACTGATGAGCTGTTCGGCTCGTCTGCCGGTTTATACAACCATAACGGCGCTGGTAATTCCCAATGAATACCTGTTTGGTATTTTAAGTATTCAGGGCTTGGTTTTGCTCGCCATGTATGTAGCGGGCGTAATTCTTGCATTAGCGGTTTCCTATGTAGCTAACCTTTTTATAAAAATCAAAGAGAAAAGCTTTTTTATTTTGGAGCTACCTACCTATCGCTCACCTCGGTGGGGAAATCTGCTACCCACGATGTTGGGAAAGGCTAAAATATTTGTACTCGATGCTGGTAAGGTAATTATGATTATTTCATTGGTGCTTTGGGGATTAAGCTCCTATGGACCCGGTGCTCGGATGCAAGCGATTGAAAAAAATTATCAATCCGCATTGGTAATCCCCGGTGCTGATACTGCACGAATAGAAAAAGAATTTCATGCGGCCAAACTTGAAAATTCTTATGCTGGATTAATTGGCAAACAATTGGAACCAGCCATTGCTCCTCTTGGTTTTGATTGGCGAATAGGAATTGCGTTGGTCACTTCGTTTGCAGCAAGAGAAGTTTTTGTGGGGACCATGGCAACACTTTTCAGTGTGGGAGATGATACAGATGACTCCTTGCTAAACGAAAAACTGAAAGCTGCGGTTCGCCCCAATGGAACTCCTTTGTTCACACTGGCTACCGGTCTTTCACTAATGATTTTTTATGTTTTTGCCATGCAATGCATGAGCACACTGGCGGTAGTAAAACGTGAAACCAAATCTTGGAAATGGCCCACGATCCAACTGGTCTATATGACCGGACTCGCCTGGCTTCTTTCTTGGATTGTTTATTTGATTTTTAGCTAGTGGTCCTACCGCTATTATTTTGATGCGGTTGACAAATAATCAACAACCAAATTACAAAGTGATTTAACCCCAGCGGGCATACCACTGTTGTCTACATAAAAATCTGCTGTGTGGTGCGGGGGAGCTTGTGAAGAATTTTGTCCCTTGGGCATTCCACCTAAAAAGAAAAAGAATGCGGGAGCTTTTGTGCCATAGTAAGAAAAATCTTCAGCCCCGGTTACCCACTCCGCATCAATTACGTTGGTTGCGC
>JAULVS010000229.1:0-17802 GCA_032110905.1 Chitinophagaceae bacterium
GCATCAATTCCTAAATGAAATCGCTTCGGCGGCTTATTAAACAGAATACTGATCCCCACTACTGCCGTCATCAAAAGCGTTACCATTCCGCTGAGTGCATGAGTTGGATCAGCAGCATTCAGTAAGGCACCGTCTACAAAGAGAAAATCATCAATGGAAAGAATCAGCATATTAAAAATATTACTGCCAAGAAGATTTCCTACTGCAATATCCATACTTCCTATTCGTACAGCAGCTATTGAAACAACGAGTTCGGGCAATGAAGTACTTGCAGCAACAAGCAATGTTCCGACGAATGATTTACTTAAGCCTAATAGTCCGGCCATATAATCTGCAAAAAAAGGAAGTAGTGTTGCCGAAAGCACTACCAGCAATGCATACAACACATATCTTCTAACTGCAACTGAATGAGTAATTAAATAAGGTTTTTTATCCGAATCAGGAATAGGTAGATGAGTGACTTCAATCGTATTTTGTTCATGCTTAAAAATGATTCGAACCGAGATAAAATAGATACCCATCATAATAATAGTAGTACTGCTAACCCATCCGATAACAGGTATAAACTCACCGAAGACAATGGAGATGACTGCAAGTGTTATCAGAAAAATGCCGAAAAAGCCTGCGAGTACATGCCCTTTAGTTACAACTGCCGACAATGGTTTGCCAGGAACGAAATAATCAAGTACCGCCAGTATCAACAGGTTGAAAGCGCAACTACCCATGATGTCACCCACTGCGATATCGGGAGCGTCAACAAATAATATAGCACTCGCCCCTGTTACTAATTCGGGCAAGGAAGTTATTGCAGCCATCATAATTAATCCAACCCACGCTTTCCCCCACCCTTTGTGCTCTGCAATAATATCTCCATATTTTGAGAGCCTGGATCCGCTAACAACAATCAACGAAACCGATATCAAAAATCCCAGATAATAAAAAACAGGTTGGGCCATAAAAGATTCTTTCAAATACGTTGCAGAAAATAATTTCTTTTAAAGTAATAGATTACTTTAAAAGAAATTATTTAATCTCTACTAATTTATAAAATGTCTATAAATAATAATGAATAAATTAAAATAATAATAGAATGTGATTAAAAACAATCTGACAGATGATTAAAATCATCAAAACATGTTTTAATGCATTTGATTTTAGATCATTTTTATTTTTCTTCTCTCACTAATAATAAACAAGTGATGATAAATAAATTTCCCATTATATTTTAAGCCGCAAAAGATTACTTGTAATTTTTATGATGGAGAACATCTCTGCGATCATCTCCTTTTCTCCCTTCTCTGCGCCAAAAAACCTACAACCAACAACTTCTTTATGGTCTCACCGTCTTTCGGACTCTCGGACTTTTTATTTTCTCGCAAAGTCGCAAAGTTTGTAAGCCTTAAAGGATTTCTCTTAAATTTATACGATGAGAACATCTCTGCGATCATCTCCTTTTCTCCCTTCTCTGCGCCAAAAAACCTACAACCAACAACAAACAACTAATAACTTCTTTTCTTCTTTCGTAAATTCATAAAAAATTTTCTCTATGTCACGCTTATACTCTTTACTGGCAGTGCTATTCTTCATTCAGCCCACTCTCTTCGCACAGAAGAAAAAAAATGCTGATCAAAAAGATGCAAATCTTACTCAACTCTTCTCCGGTTTAACCTATCGTTCCATAGGTCCGTACAGAGGTGGTAGAAGTGCCGCTGTTGCAGGCAGCTATAAAACAAAAACAACCTTCTACATGGGCGGTACCGGGGGCGGTATTTGGAAAACAACAGATGGAGGCGGAAGATGGAAAAATATCAGTGATGGTTACTTTGGTTCCTCTATTGGTGCCATAGCCGTTGCTCCTTCTGATGAATCAATCATTTACGCAGGTGAAGGCGAGAATACAATGAGGGGCAATGTAAGCGAAGGCCTGGGAGGTATGTGGCGCAGTGATGATGGCGGGCGTAGCTGGAAAAATATCGGACTGAAAGATGGCAGACATATTATCCGCATCATCATCCATCCTAAAAATCCAGATATTGTATGGGCTGCCGTAATGGGACATCTATTCGGGTCCAACCAGGAACGCGGTGTGTATAAAACAACAGACGGTGGTAAAACATGGAAACGCATGTTGTTTGTCAATGAACAAACCGGATGCAGCGACCTCGTGATGGAACCGGGAAATCCTTCTGTCTTTTATGCCGGTATGTGGCGTGTGATTCGAACTCCTTATAGTCTGGAAAGCGGTGGTGATGGAAGTGGTTTATATAAATCGGAAGATGGTGGTGAAACATGGACAAACGTATCTGCTAAGAAAGGATTACCGAAAGGTGTTTGGGGAATTGTGGGTGTTGCCTTTGCTCCTTCCAACACACAAAGACTCTATACGATTATTGAAAATGCAAAAGGCGGTTTATACAAAAGTGATGATGGCGGAGAAAGCTGGCAACTGATGAGCAATGACAACAACATTCGCCAGCGTGCCTGGTATTACACCAAAGTATTTGTTGACCCCAAAAATCAGGACCTCGTTTATTGTCCCAATGTTGGTTTGATGAAAAGTAAAGACGGCGGAAGAACTTTTCAAGCTATCCCAACACCTCACGGCGATCACCATGATTTATGGATTGATCCCGAAGATGGAAACAGAATGATTGTGGGAGATGATGGAGGTGGACAAGTAAGCTTTGACGGCGGTAGCAACTGGAGCACTTATATGAATCAACCAACGGGACAGTTTTATCGGGTATCAACTGATAATAGTTTTCCTTATCGGATTTTGGGTGCACAGCAAGACAATTCAACCATTCGTATAAAGAGCAGAACGGATGGTGCCGGTATTACGGAACAAGATTGGGAGGCAACAGCCGGCAGTGAAAGCGGATATGTTGTTGCCGACCCAACAAATCCCGATATTGTTTACGGAGGCAACTACGGCGGTTACTTGTCACGGTTAGATCATCGTACCGGCGAAAACAGAGCCATCAGTGTATGGCCCGATAATCCGATGGGTGCAGGAGCAGATGCGCTGAAGTATCGCTTTCAATGGAACTTCCCGATATTCTTTTCTCCTCATAACCCGAAAAAATTATATGCCGCAGGCAATGTATTGTTTGCAACAGAGAATGAAGGACAAAGCTGGCAGGCACTTAGTGGCGATCTTACTACGAATGATAAAAGCAAGCAACTATCGAGCGGCGGCCCTATCACCAAAGACAATACAAGTGTAGAATATTACTGTACCATCTTTACCGCAACAGAAAGTGTTCTAGAAAAAGATTTATTGTGGACAGGCAGTGATGACGGATTGATTCATATAAGTAAAGACGGAGGAAAGAGTTGGGAAAATGTAACACCGAAAGACTGTCCGCCTTTTATGATGTGGAATTGTGTAGAAACGGATCCGTTTAAAAAAGGAGTCGCTTATTTTGCAGGGACAAGATATAAACTGGATGATTTTACGCCATACATATACAAGACTGATAATTATGGAAAAAGCTGGACTAAAATCACGAACGGAATTCCTTCACAGTATTTTACAAGAGCAATCAGAGCCGATCAGAAAAAAGCAGGACTGCTTTATGCCGGTACAGAATACGGCATGTATGTTTCGAGAGACAACGGTGCAAACTGGATTTCATTTCAGTTAAACCTTCCTGTTGTTCCGATTACAGATCTGACGATTAAAGACAACAACCTGATTGTATCTACTCAGGGAAGAGGTTTTTTTGTGTTGGATGAACTCTCCTTACTTCAGCAATACGACCCCGTTGTGTTTTCAAAGCCATTGCACGTATTTGAACCGGATGCAGCATGGCGTTTTACCGAAAACCCATATAGTCGATACGGAGGAAGCGGCCGCATTGCAGGCGAGAATCCTCTTTCCGGAGCCGTTGTTACATTCTATCTTTCCTCCATCACAGACAGCACAAAATTTATTGTGTCGATTTTTGACAAGAACAAAAAACTAATTCGTCGATATGGAATCGAAGAGAAAGACAAACTGGAATGGGAACCCGGGATCAATCAGTTTGCTTGGGATTTACGTTATCCTTCATCAGACAGAGCAGAGGGTATGGTATTGTGGAATGGCGTTCCGTCGAATCTCATAGCCCCTCCGGGAGAATATTCGATAAGAATACAAGCCGGTAATGATTCAGCTGATGTACCATTACGTGTACTTGCTAATCCGAATTACAGTTTGACACAGGAAGGATATGAACAACAGTTTGCTTTATTAAGCGACATCCAGGCTAAGTTCAATGAAGTACAAAAGACGATCAAAGATGTGCGCACGATTAGAAGTCAAATACAATCATTTACAAAAAGACTTGGAATAAATTGTCCGAAGGAAGTGAATACGCTTGCAGATAATATTATCAAACAACTTACTGCCATCGAAGAAGTGTGCTACCAGACAAAAGCAAAGAGTAGTCAGGATGTGTTGAATTACCCAATAAGACTCAATGATAAACTCAGCGGGGTGTTTGATGTGGTGAATAGCGGCGTAAATGCCCCGAGTGCGCAGGCGAGAGAAGTTTATCTGGAACTAAGCCGACAGGCGGATGAACAAATCAATAAACTGAAAAGTATTCAATCTAATGAACTACAGCAGTTGAATAAGTTGATTCGTGAGAAAGAGTTGCCTTTGATTGGACTTGAGTAAAAAATTATGATTTGAACTGGGGGAGGAAGCTTATTCTTCTCCCAGTAAATCAGGCCTTCTGTTACGAGTACGATCAAGCGCTTGTTCATAACGCCAGTTTTCTATTTTCTTAAGGTCTCCGCTTAATAAAATTTCAGGCACTTTGTGTCCGTTGTAATCGGCAGGCCTTGTATAAACAGGAGGAGCAAGTAAATTATCCTGAAATGAATCGGTTAAAGCCGAAGTTTCATCATTCAAAACACCTGGAATTAAACGACCAATGGTATCAACGAGAACAACCGCCGCCAGTTCACCACCACTCAGAACATAATCTCCAATTGAAATTTCTTTTGTAACATACTTATCACGGATTCGCTGATCAATTCCTTTGTAATGTCCGCAAATCAGCAATAGTTTGTTTTTTAGAGAAAGGCGATTCGCTGTTTTTTGCTGAAACGTTTCGCCATCGGGTGTGAGATAGATGATTTCATCGAAAGGCGCATCTGCACTCAACTCGAGAATTGCCTTTTCTAGCGGCTCACACATCATCACCATACCTGCTCCTCCTCCGTATTGATAATCATCGACCTGTCCGTATTCATTCACTGCCCATTTCCGCAATTGATGCAGGGTTACACTTAGTAATCCTTTTTCCTGCGCACGTTTCATGATGGAGTGACCGAGCGGACTTTCCAATAATTCAGGAATAACAGAAAGAATATGTATCTGCATAAAAGCAAAGGTACGTTCAGTCGCCCAAGAACCCATCCAGGTCGCGACGTTCTTTCTTGGTAGGTCTGCCTATTTTACTGAGTCTTTTGCCGGTATGAAAAGAAGCAGCAAGGTGTTTGATTCTTTCCAGCTCTTCTTCGGGAGTGAGATCAACATAAAACTTAATGGCCTCGCTGTATTGTAAACGATTGTAAAGCAAATCAGTCACTTTAATGCGCCAACGCTTTGCCTCCGTTTTTACTTCGTATTCATCACCTATCTGCACCTGTCGTGATGCTTTGCATGCCGCTCCGTTGTATTTCACCTTTCCTGAATCGCAAGCTGTTGCCGCCTTCGTTCTGGTTTTAAAAAGACGAATCGCCCACAGGTATTTATCGAGACGAAGTTTTTCGGAAGAAGGCATTTAAGTTATGAGTTACGGGTTGTTAGTAATGGGTTATGAACCGATAATCGCTAAATGCCATCCGTTTTTCACTTCGCAAAGTGCTGATGGAAATAAGGAATCGTTTCAATGCCTTTATAGAAATTAAAAATATCGTACTTCTCATTAGGGCTATGTAAGTTGTCGCTGTCAAGTCCAAAACCTAAAAAGACAATTTTAATACCAAGCTCCTGTTCAAACAAAGCACAAATAGGAATACTTCCTCCGCCACGTACCGGTATCGGATCTTTTCCAAATGTTTCCCTGATAGCAGCAGCCGCCGCTTTGTATCCTTTACTATCGATTGGCGTCATGTATGCCTCACCGCCATGGTGCTCGGCTGCTTTCACCTCCACTCCTTCCGGTACAATGGATTGGAAATGATTCAACAACTTCTCAGTTATTTTTTGTGATGACTGGTTAGGTACGAGACGAGCAGATATTTTCGCATAAGCCTTACTTGGTAAAACAGTCTTTGCACCTTCTCCGGTATAACCACCCCAGATACCGTTTAATTCAAGGGTCGGACGAATACCCGTTCTTTCATTGGAGGTAAATCCTTTCTCTCCCCATAATTGCTTCACACCCAGATCATCCGCATAAGCCTTTTCATCAAAAGGGGCTGCAGCCATTAGTTTTCTTTCTTCTGCTGTGGCTTCCAATACATCATCATAAAAACCTGGGATAGTAATGTGATTGTTCTCGTCATGACAAGTTGCAATCATCTTTGCCAGCATCGTGATCGGATTGGCAACAGCTCCTCCATAGACTCCGCTGTGGAGATCACGATTTGGACCTGTTACTTCAACTTCGATATAACTAAGACCGCGCACACCAATATCAATTGATGGATGCTCCATACTGATCATCGCTGTATCACTGATTAGAATCACATCTGCCTTCAGCAATGCTTTGTTCTCTTTTACAAAAGTGGCAAGGTTTGGACTTCCAATTTCTTCTTCTCCTTCAATGCAAAACTTAACATTACATGCAAGTGTATTTGTTTTCACCATGATTTCCAGCGCTTTCACATGCATGTAAAACTGACCCTTGTCGTCACAGGCGCCGCGTGCAAATATTTTTCCGTCTTTAATTACGGGTTCAAAAGGAGGGCTATGCCAGAGGTTAAGCGGATCTGCCGGCTGAACATCATAATGGCCATACACCAATACTGTTGGCAATGCAGCATCAATTATTTTTTCTCCATACACAATGGGATGTCCTTTTGTCGGATAAATGGTTGCTGTATCAGCACCGGCTTCAAGCAAACGTGTTTTTACTTTTTCGGCACAGGCAATCATATCCGACTGATGCTCACTTTTTGCACTGATAGAAGGGATACGTAAAAGATCGAGGAGTTCTTCCAAAAAACGATCCTTGTTTTGGGCGAGATAATCATTCCATACTTGCATGACAAACAATTTTCGCGAAGATACGCTTGGAAGGGGAAAGTCGGTTAATGGTTGGCTGTTGGCCGTTATCGGTTACACGGCTGTTTGATGAACACTCGTAACACGTAACTTTTTAAACTCTGCGTTTAACTCTTTTTCTCCTTTCATATGTATATGAGTTGAAAGTTTTAATGGTCATATGTTATGCCCTTTATTCCAATCGTCGTTGATATCGACCTATCTTTTTAGGCCTTTCTCCGCGCCAAATTTGGCAGTTATCCCTTGACCCTTAGTGTTTCTGATTTTTCTTAATGTTGTTTTAAAAAACAAGCATGTGTAAAATTATTTTTGGAAATGGCTATGTCGGATTATTAAATTGCCATCCAGTTCGTTAACAGCCTCTGCCGGTTCTACTTCCGCTTGCTATATGTGAAGATGTTTCCGCAGGGGCTGTGCCTATTTAGGTTATTGGTTGTTTGTTGGTTATTAGTTTTTATATACCAGAAGTAACCAACAACCAATAACTAACAACAAATAACTTTTTCAAACCCTTACATACTTTTCTTCCACAGATTTCCAGTTCACTACTTTCCACCAGCCTGCAATGTAGTCGACTCTTTTATTTTGATATTTGAGATAATAGGCGTGCTCCCAAACATCAAGTCCAAGTAACGGAGTCCCCTTTATGTCGGAAACATCCATCAGTGGATTATCCTGATTAGGTGTAGATCCAATTCTTAATTGCTTGTCTTTGTCTGCATAAAGCCAGGCCCATCCGCTTCCAAAACGATTTTTGGCAGCATCACTAAATTGGGTCTGAAAAGATTCAAAGCTGCCAAATTGTTTGATTAATTCTTTCTTCAGCAAACCATCTTCAAGTAGAGCTCCACCTTTGCACATACTATGCCAAAAAAATTCATGGTTATAATGGCCACCTCCATTGTTGCGGAGTTTTGATGAATACTTTGAAACCACAGACAAAAATTTCTCCAGCGGCTCTTTCATATTCACCCCTTCTGCTTTTGCAGCATCACGCAAGTTTGAAGCATATGCTGCTGCATGACGATTGTAATGGATGTCCATCGTCATTGCATCAATAACTGGTTCCAGATCGGAATAAGCGTATGGTAATGGGGTTTGATCAAAGCCTGTTAACAAATATTGATTCCCTGATCTCTTTTGGGTTTCTCCGGCAGCAAGCGATGATACAACTGTTCCACTCAACGTGACGGCTGCAGCAGTTTTAGATAACCCGGAAATAAAACGACGTCTGTTCAAAGAAGAGGGCATATACTTTTTAAAATACAAGTTACATCCGATGAAGTTATTTCGTTTCTTTTTTCCTGATGATTCCTGTTAGCTTAAATCTGGAAAGAAAACGATAATAAAGTTCTGCATTGAAAAGCTGAGAATCCTGCATGGCTTTATAAGTGAGGAAAATGCCTATGGGCACCAGAATAAATGTTGAAAGCCACATGCCGGCAAAGGAAGGCAATACACCTTCTTTCACCATTTTTTCTCCGCTTGTATTCAGGATGTGAAATATTATAAAAAACAAAACCGAGATCACGAGCGGCAGCCCAACTCCTCCTTTTCTGATTATCGAACCCAAAGGTGCTCCAATCAGAAAAAGTACAACACAGGCAAATGAAAGGGTAAACTTTCGGTGCCGCTCCAGGTCATGAAACCTGATCTGACGCTGCCATTCCTTGTGATCATAGGACATAAGCTCTGCCTTTGATTTCAAGGTGCCAATTTTAGATTCTGCCTGTGCATAAACAGATCTTTTCAGGCTATCGGGCATATAGGATCTGATGGATGAAAAATTAGGGATTTTAGCAGGATTGCCTTTTATTTTGATCAATGCGGAATCCATTCCGATTAAAGCAGAAAGAGCATTGCCGGAAGTGACAAGCGCAGAATCAGAAATCTTCGAAAGCGAATCAACAACAGTGGTTAATTGACGAAGACTCAGCATTTTATAGTATCGCTTAAAAGTTGAGTCCGCGCTTTTGGAAAGCTGAAAGGAACTAAGATCAAATACTTTTTTATAGTTCTTAAACCCTAATCGATAAAACTCTGTCTGAATTGTGCCCGCCGGACCTTTTTCCTGATAGCGCCAGCCGTTTTTCAAATCAAAATAGAGAAATCTGCGATCAGAAGAAATAGTCATTACACCTTCTTCTGCAGTAATGACCTGGTCCTGCAAATTATAACTGTGTTCATAGATTAGGATGTCTTTAATCAGGGTATCATTCACCTTCTTCCCGATTTTCATTGTATAGCCATCAAGCTTATTATAAAATACACCCTCTTTGATGTCGAAAGCAGGTTTTGCCACCCTGATATCATAAAGCAGTGTCCGCATCTTTAATTCAGCTACCGGAATCATATAATTGGCAAAAAGAAATGCCGTTATGGCTAGTCCTCCCGACATCAAAAAAACCGGACGCATGAAACGAATCAGTGGGATGCCGGCGCTTTTTATCGCAACAAGCTCAAAGCTCTCACTGAGGTTTCCGAAAGTCATGATAGACGAAAGCAAAATACCAAGCGGGAGTGCCAATGGAACAAGTGTTGCTGTGAGATAGGAGATGAACTGTAAAAGTGTAAGGCTATCAATTCCTTTACCAACGAATTCATCAATATACAGCCAGAAGAACTGCACCACCAGAATGAACAGTGCAATTAGAAAAGTGGCCAGAAAAGGGCCAATAAACGCTTTTAATATAAGTTTGTCTAGTTTTTTAAACACAATACGTACGTGGATATATCGGCAAAAATAACCCTTTCGGCACTCGAGCGAAAACTGATCTCAGATCCTGAATGGATTTTGGCTAAAAATGAGGTCATACGTAAGGTTTCTTTCCTATTCGGAGAGCTCAGTGAGCGGTTTACTTCTAACCCTTTAACCAATAAACTACCGGAAGAAGTGAGGAAAATTCCGCCTAAAATATCGAAAGGAGAACAATACAAAGGGCTTCCATATCTGATGCTCGATTACCCCAGATTATTTGAAACAGAACATGTAGTCGCCATCAGGAGCTTTTTCTGGTGGGGACATTTTTTTTCTTCTACCCTTCATTTGAAAGGGCGATACAGTAAAATGTATGCTCCCGAAATCGTGAAGATGATTAACATTAAACCCGGCCTTGAATGGATGGTTAATTATTCTGAAGAAGAATGGATACATGATCCGGGAGAGACGAAACACTGGATCAAAGCAAGTAAACTCAACCCTGATGAAATAGAAGGAAGAAACTTAATAAAAATTACAGCTTTATTACCTGTAGAAAAAATGGAAGAAGCCGGAGATTTTCTAGAAAAAATTTACACCCTCTATTTGAGAGCACTAACGAAAAATTAATTTCCGAGGCGGTGAAATAAATCTTTAATCTGGTATTCCCAAAGCTGACTCTGGTCTTTGATCTCTTTCTTATCTGCAAAATCTTTCACCACCAAAATAGTCTGATTTGAAATTTCTGTTTTTTCAATACGAAACTCAAAGTATTCATCTTTTGCCTGATGTAACCAGCGATAGCGGACAAATTTATCCTGATCTTTTTCAAGCAACTCTGCTTTGTCTTCAGTACCATTCCAGCTGAACGTGTAGACGCCATCTCGCTCATCTACCTTGTCGGCAAACCATTCCTGCATTCCGGAAGGGTTAACCAGGAAATCATATAAAATAGGTGGAGAACATTTAACAGGGAACTCCAGCGTATACAGCACTTTTTTACTCATTGAAATTCGTTTTATCACGAAGGATATTAGATGCAATAATATAAAAATAAAAGAGTAAACAAAATTTTTAAACTGAATTTTTGTTTAAAAAGATTTTTTTCTGATTTAAACAAAACCATCGAAAATGAATCGGCGCCGAGATTAGCATTTATTTTTTTTTGGCAAATGTTAAAACTATGTTTAAATTAGAAAGGTAGTTTCCCTACTAGTTAAAGGTAGAATCCGATAAATAGCGGCGGAACTTAAACCCTTACATTGACTAACCCTTAAATCACAGGCAGTATGAGTATGCGTCAGCTCAAAATTTCCAAATCGATTACCAACAGGGAATCGCAAAGTCTGGAAAAATACCTGCAGGAAATCGGCAAAGTTGAGTTAATTAATGCAGAAGAAGAAGTTCGACTCTCCAAACTGATCAAACAGGGAGACCAGCGTGCTCTGGATCGGTTAACAGGCGCCAATCTGCGTTTCGTGGTGTCTGTGGCAAAACAATACCAGAACCAGGGCTTATCGCTGCCCGACCTGATTAACGAGGGCAACCTGGGTCTTATCAAGGCCGCTCAACGCTTTGATGAAACAAAAGGTTTTAAATTCATCTCTTACGCTGTTTGGTGGATCCGCCAAAGCATTCTTCAGTCCCTGGCTGAACAGGCAAGAATTGTACGTCTTCCTTTGAATAAAGTAGGCCTCACCAATAAAATCAATAAAGCTTTCTCTCAACTGGAACAAGAGTTTGAAAGAGAGCCTTCCGCAGAAGAACTCGCTGAACTTCTCGATCTGCAAACAGAAGAAGTGGCTGCATCCCTTAGTATTTCTTCCCGCCATGTAAGCATGGACTCACCTTTATCCGATGGAGAGGATAATACATTGATTGATATCATGCATAACCCAAATGCGGATGCCACTGATGAAGAGCTGGATCATAAACAATCGCTCAAAACAGAAATTGATCGCTCACTAAATACACTCACAGAAAGGCAGCAGGAAGTAATTCGTTATTTCTTTGGGATTGGCGTAGACCATCCTTTGAGCCTGGAAGATATCGGAGAACGCTTCAACCTAACCAGAGAAAGGGTTCGTCAGATCAAGGACAAAGCAATCAGCAGGCTAAAATCAAATACACGCTGTAAATTATTGAAAGTATATCTTGGGTGAATTAGTCAGTTAGTAGTTCTAGTTTATCGTTTTTTTAGTTAACCGCCAACGGAGATCCTTCGCTTCGCTCAGGACTAACCGATAACCGATAACGGATAACCGCTAACTTCGTTTCCCATTATGAAGCGCATCAACCCTTACCTGCTTATCTTCTTTGTTGCTGCAATTATGTTTACCCATTCCTTGGGTACTGTTTCCTTGTTCGACTGGGATGAAATCAATTTTGCAGAAAGCGCCAGGGAGATGATAGAAACTGGTAACTATATGCGAGTTCAGATCAATTACGAACCTTTCTGGGAGAAACCCCCTCTTTTTTTCTGGATGCAAAGTGCCGGTATGCACCTGTTTGACGTGAACGAATGGGCAGCTCGTTTACCAAATGCCTTATGTGGCATTGCAACACTTTTGGTATTGTTTGCTATCGGTAAGCGTCTGCACAACGAACGATTTGCATACTGGTGGGTACTGCTTTATGCAGGAACATTCTTACCTCATCTCTATTTTAAAAGTGGCATCATCGATCCGTGGTTCAACCTCTTTATCTTTCTTGGCATTTATTTTCTTTCTCTTTACCTGAAGCCAGTTTCTTCTCAGGAACAACAAGCAAAAAAACACCTCTACCTGTCAGCTGTTTTTACAGGGTTATCTGTATTAACAAAAGGGCCAGTAGGACTTCTGGTAGTAATATTGACTTATATTTTATTTTTCTTCCTTGCCAAAAGGCGTTTTCGTATTTCATTCTATGATTTGTTAAGATGGAGCATAGGTGTTGGCCTGGTGGCTATGATTTGGTTTGGGCTAGAGATATTACAACACGGATGGTGGTTTGTGGAAGAATTTGTACGCTACCAAATTCGCCTTGCCAAAACAAAAGATGCAGGTCACGGAGGATTTTTTTTATACCATTTCGTGGTGTTGCTCATTGGCTGCTTCCCTGCTTCCTGGCTGATCTTTAAACCGAGAACAAGTGAAGAAGAAAAAAGCCCATCTTCAGTTTTCAGGCTGATGATGATTTCATCACTGATAGTGATCCTGGTTTTATTTACATTGGTGCGCACCAAGATTGTTCACTATTCTTCTTTTGCTTACCTCCCGATCGGCTATCTGGCTGCACAAACAATTGAAGGACTTATGGCAGGACGCTACCGGATGCCGGCATGGCAACGATGGGGGCTTTTGATCACAGGGGTGATCTGGGCCTTGCTTTTTATAGCATTGCCTCTTTTAGGAACTCATATTGAATGGCTGAAGCCTCTTTTGAAAAAAGACGCCTTTGCACTTGCTAATCTGCAGGCAGATGTTAACTGGCATTATATACTGATTTTACCGGGTATCTTTTTCCTCTATGAATTACTTATTAGCTTCATTTCATTTAGAAAGCATAATTATACAGTAGGTTTTATCACCTTATTTATTGCCTGCATTGTGTCAATACAATTATTACTTACCTTATTTGTACCCCGGATAGAAAAATACTCGCAGGCGGCTGCCATTGAATTTTATGAAACCTTGCAGGGAAAGGATGTTTATGTGAGAAGTTTGGGTTACAAAAGTTATGCGCCTTATTTCTATTCCCAAGCTAAACCCGGACAAAGACCAGAATCGAAAGATATCGAGTGGTTGTTGTGCGGCCCTGTAGATAAACCGACTTATTTCGTCAGTAAAATCACCCGAAAAGAGAAAATACTTGAAGAGCATAGCGAACGTCTAAAAGTGCTGTATGAAAAGAATGGATTTGTATTTTATCAACGAAGATAAAGAGAGGAAAAAAGGCGACTCTTCATCACTCCCCATTTATTAAGCCTGAAAAGCATCGACACTTTCAAACAACCCAGTCCGTACTTCATGCTGCGCCGGAAATTGATACTGCTTGCTTCCTTGAAATATTTGGTAGGACAAGTAACCTCTCCAATCTGGTATCCATGATAAAATATCTGAGCCACCATTTCATTATCAAAAATAAAGTCATCATCACAGGCCTGTAAATTCACTGCCTGTAACACTTCTTTACTGAAAGCTCTGTAACCTGTGTGGTATTCAGAAAGTTTTTGCCCCAATAATACATTTTGGGTAAAAGTCAGAAAACGATTGGCGATGTATTTATACATCGGCATGCCTCCTTTTAATGCACCGTTACCAAGAATACGACTTCCGAAAACTACCGGATAAACACCATTACCGATAATACTCGTCATAGCATGAATCAACTGTGGCGTATATTGGTAATCGGGATGCAGCATAATAACAATATCGCCCCCAAGTTCAAGCGCCTTGGCATAACATGATTTCTGATTGCCGCCGTAACCTTTGTTTTGTGTGTGACTTACAATATGTCTTATGCCAAGAACTGTTGCTTTTTGCAATGTGTCATCCTTGCTGGCATCATCTACTAACACCACTTCATCAACAATATCAAAAGGGATTTCTTGATAAGTGCGTTCAAGTGTTTTACCTGCATTATAAGCAGGCAGTACCACAACTACTTTCTGGTTCCTGAACATACGGCCAAAGATACTGTAAGGGTAAACAAAAAGATGAGTAGTAGCCAAATGGCTTTCTGTTAAAATTATATCATCTTAATTTCCTCATCCTGCTGATCAAAGAAATGATATTCAGTAAGATGATAATTGGTATTGCTTCTTACTTTTATTTTCTGTTTGTATTTCCAACCCCATTTCATCCGCTTTGAAGGCAGACCTTTTCTGAGATAAGCTTCAATAATCGGATGAACCGCCAGCGTCAGCCCTTTGTGTTTCTGCATAATCAGGTAGCTGAGGTTCTTCTCGATTTCATCTTCAAGAATAAGGGTAGATGATACTTTCCCGGAACCACTGCAACTTGGGCACAACTCACTTGTATTAATGCTTACTTCAGGACGCATGCGCTGACGAGTAATCTGCATCAGCCCGAATTTTGAAATCTGCAGGATAGCGTGTTTGGCGCGATCTGATTTCATGAATTCTTCCATCGCATCCGCCAGTTTGCGTTTGTTCTCCGGGAGTTTCATATCAATGAAATCAACTACGATGATCCCGCCGATATCGCGCAGGCGAAGCTGTCGTGCAATTTCGGCCGCCGCCTCCATATTTGTCTGCAGCGCATTTTCTTCCTGATTGGCGCTTACACTTTTATACCCGCTGTTCACATCAATTACATGCAAGGCCTCGGTATGTTCGATAATGAGGTATGCGCCGCTCGCCAGGTTCACTGTTTTACCAAAAGCAGCTTTTACCTGCTTGGTTACGCCGAAGCTGTCGAAAATAGATGCTCCATTTTGATAGAAACTGACGATCTCGGTTTTATCAGGTGCAATTTTCTGAATATAGGAACGCGCATCGCCATAGATAGCCTTATCGTTTACAACGATCCGGTTAAAATCCGCATTCAGCAGATCGCGTAAAATACTTGTTGTTTTGTCTTTCTCTCCGAGGATTTTGTGAGGAGGGTTCGCCTGCCTGAGATTTTTCTGGATTTCCTGCCAGGTTTGCACCAGGTTGTTCAGGTCTTCGTGCAGTTCAGCTGTATTTTTTCCTTCTGCGGCAGTACGCACTATTACACCGAAATTTTTGGGCTTGATAGCCTCTATGATTTTTTGTAACCGTTTACGCTCGTCGCTCGAATGAATTTTTCTGGAAACGGCAACGATATCATTAAAGGGAGTTACAACCACAAAGCGACCGGGCAAGGAGATTTCACAACTCAATCGGGGCCCTTTCGCAGCAATCGGCTCTTTCAAAATCTGCACCAGCACATTGGGTCTTCCGTTGAGCACCTCCCCGATTTTACCGGTTTTGATAATTTCTGGCTCATTCTGAAACTGTGCAAAATCGGGCAGAGAGTCCGACTTGTTAGCTGTATTCTGCGATGTGAATTTAATGAGTGAACGGATATAAGGGCTCAAATCAGTATAGTGCAGAAAGCCGTCTTTTTCGAAGCCGACATCTACGAAGGCAGCATTCATACCCGGAACCAGTTTTTTAACTTTTCCCAGATACAAATCTCCAACCGTAAAACTGCTGTCCTGACTTTCCTGGTGAAGTTCAACCAGTTTCTTGTCTTCCAGCAATGCTATTTCCACCCCGCCAGGGGCAGCATTAATAATCAGTTCCTTGTTCACGATGCGTCATTTAGATGATCCGATAATGGTCACCCAATCAGGAAGGAATATGCGGGCACAACGGATAATACAAGCAACGTTTTATACTTGTACCCACATAATGGAACGAAGAATAAAACATCGTCCCGGAAGAAGATTTATTTATTCTTCTTCTTATGTCTGTTTTTTCTCAGACGTTTTTTACGCTTGTGGGTAGCGATTTTATGACGCTTTCTTTTTTTACCGCAGGGCATAGTTAAAATTTTGAGTTCGTTTAAAATTAGTTGTCCAGTGTTTTAATATGTTGCTCCAGTTGCCGGATCATCTCCGGTCCGGGTTTAAACTTTTTTTCTTTTTCAAGGCGTTTGGCCACATTCACCAGCTCCTCATACCACTTTTTAGCTTCTTTTTTGTCGCCCGACTGCTCATATACATTCGCAAGTCTCAACAATACATCCATGTTATCCGGCTCCAAGCGATAAACGTTCTGAAACCTTTCAATGGCTTTTTCCTTTTGTCCGCTCTCTGCGGCGCCTATTCCAAGCATTCGCTGTGCATAGGCATTGCCGGGATTTTTCTCGGCAATTTCCCTAATCAGCATTACACCTTTCATCGGAGGTTCTCCGTCTTTAGCGGCTCCGAAGAAATAGCAGGAACCCAACCCTATTTTTGATGAATCATTATCGGGTTGAACACGCAGTTGCTGTTCAAAAAGGTCTCTAGCCTCTTTGGCCATCCAGGCCTGTAGAGGCTTTTCCTGTACAGAAAGAGCTTCTTCCAATAACAATTGGGCGGCAAAGGTGAGGTTTTTCTCTGAATTTTCCAATTTAGCTGCTTCTGCCGTGTATTTGGCAAAAGGAACGAACACCCCAACACTGTCCATCCACAGTCGGGCAAGGCTTCTGTATACCCCAATTTTTTTGTCGCTATCAGTCAATACCGACAATTCTTTTTCTTTCAACTCAACTTGTTGAAGCAGAGAAGGGCTAAGTCGTTTTTTTGACAAATTGAGGAGCTCTTCAAACCCAAGGGTCGTGGTATTGTGCTGAATTTCCGTTTGCACTGGGGATGATTTGCCTGTATCCATATTTTTAGGTACAGTCCGCCCAAAAAAGAAAAAAAGCAGGGTGGCCCCGGCTACTAATCCAACAAATAGTACTTGCGATTTATTCACATACAATGATTATAACCCGCAAAGCTACTGTTTGAAAGCAACAAATGCCGTTGCTGTTTTATTTTCTTTTATGCTTATTCTTAACCTGGGTAACAAACTCTTTTGAAGGTTTGAAAGTGGGAACAAAATGTTCCGGGATGTGAACGGCAGTATTTTTTTTGATATTTCTGCCAATTTTAGCAGCCCTTTTTTTGGTGATGAAACTTCCAAAACCGCGGATATAGATGTTTTGTCCGCCAGAAAGTGATTCCCTTACTTCCTTGAACATTGTTTCCAGAGTAATGAGTACGTCAACTTTAGGTATTCCGGTTTTTTCTGCGATTTGGTTAACTAGATCAGCTTTTCTCATGAATGACTATTTGGTGATTTACATTATAAAGATGAGTATTTAATTTTTAATTGCAAAACACACAAATGCAAATCCTTGATTATGAATAATAAAAAAAA